>JBCCPS010000003.1:0-84772 GCA_039024775.1 Pseudomonadota bacterium | reverse complement strand
GCCTACGGCAAATCAGCAACCTTCATGCCCAAGCCCATCGCGGGCGACAACGGCACCGGCATGCACTGCAACATGTCGATCTGGAAAGACGGCAAGCCCTTGTTTGCAGGCGACAAATACGCCGATCTGAGCCAGGAAGCGCTTTACTTCATCGGCGGGGTGCTCAAGCACGCCAAGGCGCTCAACGCCTTCACCAACCCCTCCACCAACTCCTACAAGCGCCTGATCCCGGGCTTTGAGGCGCCGGTGCTGCGGACGTACTCCGCGCGCAACCGCTCCGGCTGCATTCGGATCCCGTGGACGGAAAGCCCCAAGGCCAAGCGGGTCGAGGCGCGTTTCCCCGATCCGTCCGCAAACCCCTATCTGTGCTTTGCAGCCCTGCTGATGGCCGGTCTTGACGGGATCACCAACAAGATCGATCCGGGCCCGTCCAACGACAAGGACCTTTATGATTTGCCGCCAGAAGAGCTGGAAGGCATCCCGACGGTCTGCGGCTCCCTGCGCGAAGCGGTCGAGGCGCTTAAGGAAGACATGGACTTCCTGCTGGCCGGTGACGTGTTCACAGCCGATCAGATCGAGGGCTACATCGAGCTCAAGATGGAAGAGATCGAAACCTACGAACACACGCCCCACCCGGTGGAGTTCGGCATGTACTACAGCTGCTAAGGTTTCTCCCCCTTTTCAGCATACTGGGCGTCCCCGCGGGGGCGCCCTTTTTTATGGGCGGGCCGGCCCGGTGCCACGCCATATTCGCACCCAGACCGCGCCCTATTTCCTCCGCTTTTTTGGGTCATACCAGTCGCACGCATGCAGAAGCGGAGATCAGCGCCATGACAAATACGGAGGTTTTTGCAGCCCGCGTCAAACGCATCAACAAATCGGCAGGCCGCCGCCGCCCCTTGCGCAAAGCTTCCGCCCGGGGGCTGGGCGAGCGGCTCATCACGCCGCTGATGCTCGTACTTTGCCTCTGTGGCGGGCTCACGGCAGCCTGGGACGCGATGGACCGGCCCACCGACACGCCACTCGCAATGGCTGGCAATCTGAGCGTCCAACTGCTCGAATACTTGATCACCATTTAGAGCCGTAGGGGCCGATCTGAGAGGCCCCCCACTGCTGTGATCCAACAGCAACGCGGTTTCAATTTGCATGTCGCCCTCAGACAGGTACACTTTGCCGTGTTTGCAAGTCAGAGGTAGCCATGCTTTTCAATAAATCCGCTTTTCTGGGTCTGGCGCTCAGCGCCGTGATCGCCCTGCCCGCAGCCGCAGCCAGCTGCATCACCAGTAAAGGCCAATTCGAAGCTTACAAAGCGGGCCTGGCGCGCGATGCGCAGGCCTCTGGCGTGGGCCAACGCGGCATGCAGGCGCTTTCCGCCGCGCGACTGTCTGACATCACCTGGCGGTTTGAAAGCCGCCCGTCGAGCCAGACCGGCGTGAGCCAGGGCGATCCCGCGCGCTTTCTGGCCAAGCGCTCCGGCGCCTCCGCGCAGGCCTTCGTCAATCAGATCAAGCGCAAGATCGCGAACAATCCCAACACCTTCCGCGCGATTGAGCAACGCTACGGCGTGCAGGCGTCCGTGCTGGCAACGATCTGGGGATTGGAGACCTCCTGGGGCGGCTATCTGGGCGGCACGCCGGTCGTGTCGGGTGCCGTGACGCTGGCCTCCTACTGCCGGCGGCATCCGCGCTTTGAAAGCCACGCGATTGCGGCGCTTAAACTGGTGGACCGCGGTGCGATCTCTGCCAACACCAGGGGCGGGCCCTCGGGTGAGCTGGGGCACATGCAGTTCCTGGCGGGCAACTGGACGCGCTACGGCGTGGACGCCGATGGCAATGGCCGCGCCGATCCCTACAGTGCCACCGATGCGTTGGCCACCGCCGCCAATATGCTGCGCGCCAATGGCTGGCAGCCGGGCCAGCCTTTCTCGCAGGGCACACGCAACTTCCGGGTGCTCTCCGTGTGGAACGACAGTGGCAACTACCAGCGCGCCATCGCCTACGCCGCGACGCTGGCCGAACAGTAACAATTCGGCGCCGCGCCGGGAGGTTTCTGGCGCAGCGCTCCTTCCTTCCAAAGAACCCAAAAGCCACAGCTGCGCACGGGTGCACGCCATGCCCCTTGCGCGCACGCGCCTGCGCACCTAGGTGCGCGTGCAGGGTCAGGCCCCTGCCGTCCGCATCTTCGGTGAAGTCCTGATGTTTTACACCATCCTCTCACCCCGACAGAGGGCAACGCGGACCCCTTCCCACCGGTGAGATCAGGAGTGGTGACATGACAGAAGACATCAAGACAGACCTGCCGCCCCGCGACGTGCTCAAAGCCCAGGCCAAGGCCCTGCGAAGAGATATGGCCGCGCGCGGCCATGCGATGAGCCATGCCCAGGCGCTTGAGACCATCGCCCACCAGTGGGGCGCGCGGGACTGGAACACGCTGAGCGCGCGCAGCGCCCAGGCCCAGCCCGGATGGGCACCCGGCCAACGCGTCAAAGGCCGCTATCTCGGCCATCCGTTCACGGGCCGGATCAAGGCCGCGCGGCTCTCCAGCAGCGGTCTGTGGTCGCTGACCCTACGCTTTGACGCGGCCATCGACGTGGTCCGATCTGAGCTTTTCAGTGCCTTCCGCCGACAGGTCAACGTGACCGTGAACGCGCAAGGCCGCACCGCGCAGAAAACCTCCGATGGGCAGCCGCACATGGTGCTTGCCCGCGCCTGACGCGCGAGAGCCCTCAGGTCGGCCCCCCCCGGGGCCCGCCTGCCACAGGCTGCTGCCGCGCGTAAATTCCCCCTTGCCGCCAATTCACAACGCGCGCCAGAGCGCCTACAAACAGGCAAAGATACCTGCCGGGGGACATATGGCTGAGCTTTTTACCGTTGAAAACGTGGGCAACCTGCTGATGCTGTGCTTTTTGCAAGCCGTGCTCGGCTTTGACAATCTGCTCTACATCTCCATCGAGAGCCAACGCGCGCCCGTCGCCCAGCAAGCTGCCGTGCGCCGCTGGGGTATCATCATCGCGGTGGCGCTGCGCATCGTGCTGCTCTTCACCATGATCCAGCTCATTGATGCCATGGCCGAACCCTTCTTCATCCTCGATTGGGAGGGCGTGCTGGAAGGCGGCGTGAACTTTGCCACCATCGTCTTCATCGTGGGCGGTGTATTCATCATCTACACCGCCGTGAAAGAGATCAGCCACATGCTGGCGATTGAAGACCTGCACACGGATGTGGAACACAAATCCGGCAAATCGGCCACCCAGGTGGTCATGCTGATCGTCTTCATGAACCTCATTTTCTCTTTCGATTCAGTGCTTTCAGCATTAGCCATCACGGATGTCTTCCTGATCCTGGCGACAGCCATCATCCTGTCGGGTGTGGCCATGCTGGCCCTCGCCGACCGCGTTACAGAGTTTCTGGAGAAAAACCGCATGTACGAGGTGCTGGGCCTGTTTATCCTGCTGATCGTGGGCATCGTGCTTCTGGGGGAGGCTGGACAGGCCGCGGCACACGCGATGCATGACGAAGATCTTGCGCTCAGGTTCTTCGGCTATGAGGTCATCCCGATGTCCAAGACGACCTTCTATTTCTCCGTCGTCGTGCTCGTCGCGGTGGAGATCATCCAATCGGGCTACACCCGCAAGCTCAACGCCGAGCGGCGCACCAAAACGCGTCTTTAGTGGCGCAACCATCCGGGAATGCTTAAGTTGAGCGTGAAGGAGATGTTATGGCGCAAGTATTTCTCATCCTCGCCGCGATGGCCGCGCTCGTTGCTTTTGTGTTCATTTCAGGGTCAGTCTTGGCCTGGGTGGCAGATGCCGGTCGCAGTGGCTTGCGCCGCTATGCCGGTCTGGGAAAGGAGGGCGTGATGGCCCCGACAACATTTCAAAAACTGGCCTATGTGGCGCTGATCGTTGTGCTCTTTGGCGTGGCGACCGGCTGGCTGGGGGGCTGGTAAGCGTGGCCAAACGCTTTCAGGGCAAATACAGCCCCGAGGCCGGGGCGACCCCCGGCACCGCCCCCATGGAACGGGTCGAGGTGGACCCGGTGGGCGGGCGCGCAAACGTGCTTTTCATCCCCGCGATCCTGCTTGTGGCCACCACCTTCAGCGATGGCGCACTGGCGCTCACCTCTGGATTGATCGGCGCGGGGCTTTTGACGCTCTCCGCCTGGGTGCTGCGCGAGGGGCTCAAGGCTGAAGCCGCCTTTCGCGCCCGCAAAGTAGCGCGCCGCCCTGCAATCCCGCGCAAAATTCTGGCCAGCGGCATCACGGGCTTGGGCGCCGCGGCGGCTGTGGTGGCCCATGCGGGCTCCATCGGCGACGGGCTGGCAGCGGTGCTTTTTGGGCTCTGCGCGGCAGGGCTGCACATTGCGGCCTTCGGCATTGATCCGCTGAAAAACAAAGGCATGGAGGGCATCGACACCTTTCAGCAAGACCGCGTGGCGCGCGTGGTGGAGGAGGCCGAGAAACTGCTGACAGAGGCCTCTGACGCCATCTCCCGCGCCCGCGACCACAGCGCACAGGCGCGGCTCGCTGAATTCCAGGTCACCGCCCGGCGCCTGATCCGCACGGTGGAGGAAGACCCCCGCGATCTGACAGCGGCCCGCAAGTACCTCAGCGTCTATCTGCGCGGGGCGCGCGATGCGACCGTCAAGTTCGCCGACATCTACGCCCGGTCTCAGGACGCGCAGGCGCGCGCTGACTATTTGGCGCTGCTCGACGACCTGGATCAGAATTTCGCGGCGCGCACCGAAAAATCGCTGCTGGAGGACCGCGGCGACCTCACCGTTGAAATCGACGTGCTGCGAGAGCGGCTTTCAAGGGAGGGCGTGCGTCTGGACTGACGCGCACCTTCAGCCAAACCATCAAGGAAGTGAAACCCATGTCTGAAACAGTTCGCCAAAAGGCCGCGCAATCCGTCGCACTTGTCGAAGAGGTCAACGCGGTTGTCCTGCCCGAACCCAAAGACGCCAACGCCGTCGTGCCGCTGCAAGAGGCGGACGCAGGCCTGTCGTCAGAGATCAAGACCCGCATGGCGGAGATCGACATGGGCTCCACCCAGTCCATCGTGGCCTTCGGGTCCGCCGCACAGGCGGAGCTGCAGCAAATCTCTCAGTCGATGCTGGCGGATGTGCGCAACAAGGATGTGGGGCCCGCGGGCGACAGCCTGCGCTCCATCGTCACCACCATTCGCGGCTTTTCAGTCACTGAGCTTGACGTGCGGCGCAAGCAATCCTGGTGGGAAAAGCTCCTGGGCCGCGCGGCACCTTTCGCCAAATTCACCGCCCAATTCGAAAAGGTGCAGGACCAGATCGACCGGATCACCGACAATCTGTTGGAGCATGAGCACACGCTGCTCAAGGACATCAAATCGCTCGACATGCTATACGAGAAGACGCTCAACTTTTATGACGAGCTGGCGCTCTATATCGCGGCGGGGGAGGCCAAGCTGAAAGAGCTGGACGAGGAGACCATTCCGGCCAAGGAAAAGGAGGTCGCCGCCGCCCCGGAGGATGATCAGGTGATGGTCGCCCAGGAATTGCGCGACATGCGCGCCGCCCGCGACGATCTGGAGCGGCGGGTGCATGATCTCAAGCTGACGCGCCAGGTGACGATGCAGTCCCTGCCCTCGATCCGGCTGGTGCAGGAAAACGACAAATCGCTGGTGACCAAGATCAATTCCACGCTGGTCAACACCGTGCCGCTGTGGGAGACGCAACTGGCCCAGGCCGTGACCATCCAGCGCTCGGCAGAGGCCGCGAGCGCGGTGCGCGAGGCCAATGATCTGACCAACGAATTGCTCACCTCCAACGCCCAGAACCTGCGCGAGAGCAACAAGATGATCCGTCAGGAGATGGAGCGCGGGGTGTTTGATATTGAGGCCGTAAAACAGGCCAATGCCGATCTCATCGGCACCATCGAGGAAAGCCTGCAGATCGCGGATGAGGGCAAAGCGAAGCGCGCGGCAGCCGAAAAGGATCTGGAGGAAATGGAGGCCAAACTGCGCGACACGCTGGCGGCGGCCAAGGCCAAGAAGACCGGGCTGGGCGACACCGCCGGCGGCGCCGTGCCCGGCTGATCCATGGCGGCTGGGGCACTCTCGAAAGCACGCCCTTGGGGCAAGGCTGCGCTGCTGGCGTTGGGCCTTGCGGCCTGTGACGTGGCCCCGCCGGTGGAGCCCACGCTCAAGCCGCAGGTCCGGCCCGAGCGGCCCGCGCCCGCGCCTGCGGTGGCGCGGCCAACCAGTCAGAAAAGCGCCAGCCTGCGCAACTATCTGGGCCAGGTGCAATCCGCGCAGCTGACGCAAGGTCTGCTGCGGCGCGACGGGGGCGGCGTGGACACGCCTTTCACGGCGGATGTGCTGGCGCGCAATTTTGAACAGATCGCGCTTTTCAACGAATACAACGGTGCCTTCACCGGGCGCGGCGGGGCCAGCCCGCTGCGCCGCTGGGCCCAGCCCGTGCGCATGGAGGTGATCTTTGGCGCGGGCGTGCCGCCAACCCAACGCGACGCCGATGCCTTTGCGGTGCGGTCCTATGCTTCGCGCCTCGCGCGCGTGACGGGCCATCCCATTTCGGCCACCGGCAGCCCCAATTTCATCGTGATCATCGCCGGAGAGGATGACCGCGCGGACGCGCTGGTGGAGGCCGCGGGCCGGGTACCCGGGATCACGCCCGCCTCCTTGCGTGCGCTGCGCGATCTGGGCCGCGACACCTATTGCGCGGTGGCCGCCTATGCGGCAGGGCCTGACGCCAATACCTACACCGCCGCCGTGGCGGTGATCCGCGCCGAAAACCCCGATCTGCTGCGGCTCAGCTGCATTCACGAGGAACTGGCCCAGGGTCTGGGGCTGGCCAACGACAGCCCCCAGGCGCGGCCCTCGATCTTCAATGATGACGATGAATTTGCGCTGCTGACCCGCCACGATGAGCTGCTTTTGCAGATGCTCTATGACAACCGCCTGCGCCCCGGCATGCAGGCAGCAGCGGTCCGCCCCATCGCACGCATCATCGCGCGCGAGGTGACGGGCCAGGCGCTTTAAACTGTTTGATCCATAGACTAAAACCTGCATAACAGTTACCTGGCAGTTATTCATGCGCCGTCCCGCGGGGTGGCGCAGATGCGCCGTCCCGCGGGGTGGCGCAGATGCGCCGCCCCGTGGGGACGGGACGGCGCAGCAGGGCAGTGCCTGTTGGGCGAGTGGTTTGAAAGGAGCGGAGTGTCTCAGGTTTTGGTTAGAACGCTTCAATCCCTCCTCACATCCCTGGCAGCTTCACGCCCATATTGACCGCCTGTGCAGCGTAGAGCGACAGCGGCCTCAGCTGGTGCTTTGTCACTGTGCCCAGGCCATAGCTGTTCTCACGCCATTTCACCCAAGCGTAAAACCTATCCTTGCGCATGTAGAACTCGCCGTAATTAGGCTCGAACACATGCACATAGCCGCGCGAAAAAAGACCGGCGTAGCGCGGACGATAGATGCCGATCGAATGAGCAGGCGTGCCCCACCAGAAACTGTAGATAAAGCCCTGGTCATAGCGGCCCTTGATGGCGCTGGAGATCAGCTTTGCACTGCTGAGGTTGCGCACGTCATCCACCTGGATGCCCCACTGCTTGGCAAATCCTTCATCCGCGCGCTCTTCGCCCTCATTGACCCAGCGGCTGCCGAAGGTTCGGAACTTCACCCGGATCTCGGCGGTGTTCTGGCCCATCTCAAACATCCGCGTGGCCGCGCCCGCCCCCGGGGTCCGCATGATCCGGGAGCACCATTTGAGCGCGAACATGTGGCACGCCCCGCCTGCAGAGGCAGGGTTGGTTGCGCCGTTGAGGTGCGCGCCTTGGTTGAATGGGGCCTGCAAATAGGTTGTGTCGTTGAGTGCCATGATCTGTCCTTTAAAAATATGGTTTTGGAAAAATGAGCCGCGCGCCCGCGCGTTCAGGACAGTAACGCGGCGCGCGGGCCTTTTATTCGCGCGCTGATCCACGAGAGCCGCGCAGCTCCCCGGCCCTGCCCTACCTTGATCCCCGCCGGGCGGCACAATAGGCTGCGCGCATAGCGATAGTGATAAGGACCCCACCATGGGCATTCTCGATTTTCCTTCAGGTCAATTCATCGACGTCATCCATTGGACGGACAACACCCGCGACACCATGGTCTGGCGCTTCGAACGCGAAGGCCATGAGATCAAATACGGGGCCAAGCTGACGGTGCGCGAGGGGCAGGCGGCCGTCTTCGTGCACGAGGGCCAGTTGGCGGATGTCTTCACCCCCGGTCTCTACATGCTGGAGACCAACAACATGCCCATCATGACCACCCTGCAGCACTGGGACCACGGCTTCAAAAGCCCTTTCAAGTCAGAGATTTACTACGTCAACACCACCCGCTTCAACGATCTGAAGTGGGGCACCAAGAACCCCATCATCGTGCGCGATCCAGAGTTTGGGCCCGTGCGCCTGCGCGCCTTTGGCACCTATTCGGTCAAGGTGGCCGATCCGGCGAAATTCCTGGTCGAAATCGTGGGCACGGATGGCGAGTTCACGATGGATGAGATCAGCTTTCAGATCCGCAACATCATCGTGCAGGAGTTTTCTCGCACCATCGCGCGCTCAGGGATCCCGGTGCTCGACATGGCCGCCAACACGCGAGAGCTGGGACAGCTGGTGGGCAAGGAGATCGAGGCCACGATCGCCGATTACGGCCTCGCGATGCCGGAGCTTTACATCGAGAACGTGTCCCTGCCGCCCGCGGTGGAGGAGGTGATGGACAAACGCTCCTCCATGGGCGTGATCGGCAATCTCAATGAATACATGCAGTTCCAGACGGCCGAGGCCCTGGGCCGGGACGGCTCTGCCGCCGCTGCGATCCAAACCGGTCTGGGCGCGGGACTGGGCATGCAGATGGGCGCGCAAGCCGCCTCGGCCAGCGGCCCCTGGGGCGCGGCCCCCGCCGCGCGCAGCGCTGCCCCGCCACCGCCACCGGTTGAACACGTCTGGCACATCGCCGAAGGCGGGGAGACCAAGGGGCCGTTTTCCAAGGCCAAGCTGGGCCGGATGGCCAGCGAGGGCTCTTTGACCCGCGAAACCTATGTCTGGACCGCAGGCCAGGACGGCTGGATGAAGGCGGAGGATGTGGCGGAGCTCGCACAGCTCTTCACCGTGCTGCCGCCGCCCCCGCCAGGGGCCTAAGCGCGCACCGGCTTGAAACTTCCGCGCCGCGGGCTTCGTTGTTTTAGGTATGACATCGCTTCGCACGTTCCCGCGCAACACCGCGCGCGCCCTTTGGCGCCGCCTGCCCCACCGGCGCAGCGCGCTCAAAGCGCTGCACTGGACCATGGTGCCGCTGCTCATCTGGTTCCTGCTGGTCACGCCAGACGACGTGCTGCCCTTCGGCCCCCGCGCCTTCCAGGCGCATTCGATCCTCGCGCTGATCTTTGTGACGCTCTGCCTGCTGTGGACCGCCGATTATTTGCGGCGCGGGCTGGCCAGCCGCCCGGGCCCCAAGCTGCCGCCCTGGGCCAGGGTCGCGCATCAATGGATGCACAAGGCGCTGATCTGGGGGCTCTTTCTGGTGGCCTTTGGCGGGTTTTTGCTGGGGCTCACCTCTCACCGGCTGCTGAAAGCCGGAGGGTTCCTGCCCATCGCGCCGCCCCTAGGGCTGAAGGAGGCCAATGACATCATCGGCACCCTGCACATCTACCAGTTCTACCTTCTGGCGGTGATCGCGGGGGGGCACGCAGTCTTTCACATCTGGCGCCACCTGCGCCTGCGTGACAATGCGCTGCGGATCATGGTGCCGAAAGTGCTTCACAAATACCTTTAGCTTAACCGACCGAAAACCTGAGACATGATTGTCAAAAGTTCATGCGCCGTCCCGCGGGGTGGCGCACATGCGCCGCCCCAGGGGGGCGAGACGGCGCAGCCCAACAATGCCTGTTGGGCAGGTACTTCGAATGAAGCGGGGTCTCTCCGGGTTTGGGTCGAACCCACTAGGCCTGCGTCGTCACCCGCAGCCCCACCGCACCCACCAAGATCAGCGCAATGAACCCGTATTGCAGCAGCGCCAGCCGCTCCTGGAAAAAGACAAGCCCCAGGATCGACGCGCCGATGATCCCGATACCGGCCCAAAGCGCATAGACCACCCCCACCGGCAGATCCTTGAGCGCCGGGGCCAGCAGCCAGAAACAGCCCGTATAGCAGGCGATGGCCGCCCAGCCCCACCAGTATTTCGTGAAGCCTTCCGAGAGCTTCAGCAGGAAGGTGCCCGCGATTTCCATCACGATGGCAAACGACAAGAACAGCCAGGGGCCCATAGTTTTTCTCCTTTCAAGGTCAGTCATCTGTGAGGGAAAAGAGCGTCTCCACCCCCACCCCAAGTTCATGCGCCAGTTTCAGCGCCAGGACGGTGGAGGGGATGAACACCCGGTTTTCCACCGTGTTGATCGTCTTGCGCGACACGCCCACCCGGCGCGCAAGCTCTGCCTGGGTGAGCCCCGCCGCTTTGCGGTGCTCGGCCAGCGTGTTGGCCAGCATCACGCCCGTCCGCGCACGTCAAACCAGACCACGCAGAGCAGGTAGACAGCCGCCATCAAAGTGCCCATCGCGGCAAAGGTGACGGCGTAGCTGACCCACCCCAGCCAGAGCATCAGACCAAAAAGGGGGTAAAGCGCCACCGCCGTCCAGAAGCCTACACTCTGCGCGCGGCGCTCATCAGCAAGGTATCCTTCGTCAAAGGCCTGCTCGGTCGCCCGGGGCCCCGCCGCCGCGGTGGCCAGCCAGATCAGGAAGAACGACAGCGCGGTGGCGAACCCCGGGATCCAGAACGGGATCGGGTCAGGCCGCGCGGTGATCAGCGCCATCACGCCATAAAGCGCGCAAATAAGCCCTGTTGCCGCAAGGATAAGACCGCGCACCACGAAGAGCCGGTCTTCTGTCATCTCTTGTGATCCTTTATGTAACGTACAGGTTACATCTCAGATACGCGCTCAAATAAGTAACGTCAAGGTTACATTTTCATTTTCTGCGCCGCGCCCTTCCCGCTTGACCCCGTCTGCGCGCTGGGAAACTCTGAACCCATGATGGACGCGCCCGAAGCCCCGCTCGCCGAACACCGCTTTCCCTGCGCCAACTGCGGGTCTGATCTGCGCTATGCGCCGGGCGGCGGGATGCTGACCTGCGATCACTGCGGCCATACCGAGACGATTGATGAAGGCCCCTGGGGCGGACAAAAGATACGGGAACTTGACCTCAAAGAGGGTCTCGCCGCCGATCTGCCAGAGGCGCAGATGGAGGAGTATCGCGTCACCTCCTGCCCCAATTGCGGCGCGCAAGTGGAGATCGCGAAGGGCAAACACGCCACCGAATGCGCCTTTTGCGCGACCCCCGTGGTGGTCGACACCGGCACCCACAGGCACATCAAACCCCGCGCGGTCCTGCCTTTTGCGCTGGATGAAGAAACAGCGCGCGATGCGATGACAAAATGGCTGGGCCAGCTCTGGTTCGCGCCTTCGGGCTTGCAGGAATACGCCCGCAAGGGCCGCCGGATGCAGGGCATCTACGTGCCCTACTGGACCTTCGATGCCGACACCAAATCGCGCTACACCGGCCAGCGCGGCGATGTCTATTACGAGACCCAGACCGTGGTGCGCGATGGCAAAAAGCAGCAGGTCAGGGTGCAGAAAATCCGCTGGAGCCCCGCGCGCGGCCGCGTCGCGCGGTTCTTTGACGATGTGCTTGTGCTCGCCTCCACCTCCCTGCCCAAAGCCTACACCGACGCGCTGGAGCCCTGGGATCTCTCAGCACTTGAACCATACGCGCCCGAATATCTCGCCGGCTTTCGGGCAGAGGCCTATCAGGTGCCGCTGGAGGAAGGCTTTACCCAGGGGCGCGCCATCATGGACCGGGTGATCGCCCGCGACGTGCGGTTCGACATCGGCGGCGACCGCCAGCGCATCGCGGACATCGAGACGGAGCTTTCGGGCCTCACCTTCAAACACGTGCTGCTGCCGGTCTGGCTTGCCGCTTACAAGTACCGCGGGCGCACCTTCCGCTTTGTCGTCAATGGCCGCACCGGGCGCGTGCAGGGGGAGCGGCCCTATTCCGCGCTCAAGATCACCATCGCCGTGATCCTCGGCGTGATCCTGGCGGCAGGCATCGGCTACGGCGTGGCGCTGAACCAATGAACCGCTATGACGCCCTGAAAGAGACGCTGGAGGCGCGCTACTCCTGCCGCGCCTTCAAGCCCGATCCGGTACCGGAGGCGCGGGTGCATCAGATGGTGGACGCCGCCCGCCAAGTGCCCAGCTGGTGCAACGCCCAGCCCTGGCAGGTGGAGATCACGCGCGGCACCGCCACGCAGAACTTTCGCGCGCTGATGATGCGCACCGCGTCCGATGGCACCCCGCCCGCGCCCGATCTGCCCTGGCCCAAAAGCTATTCGGGCGACTATGCCGCCCGTCGGCGGACCTGCGGCTTTCAGCTTTACGACGCAGCGGGGATCGACAAATCCGACCGCGCGGGCCGACAGGCGCAGATGCTGCGCAACTACACGCTCTTTGACGCGCCGCATGTGGCGGTGTTGCACAGCCCGGATGAGCTTGGCGCTTACGGCGCGATGGACTGCGGCGGCTTTGTTACCGCTTTCACGCTTGCCGCCACCGCCCTTGGCATCGCAACGATCCCCCAGGCCGCAATCGCCGCCTATGCGCCGCAGGTGCGGGACCATTTCGGGCTGGCGAACGACCGCCTTGTGCTCTGTGCGATTTCCTTCGGCTATGCGGATACGCAGGCGCCCGTGAACCAATTCCGCACGGAGCGCGCTGCGGTAGATGACATCCTTCGGAGCCACGGCTGATGCGCGCGCTGCTGCAACGGGTCAGCGGCGCTTGTGTCCGCGTCGACGGCGAAACCGTCGGGCAGATCGAGGCCGGGCTTCTGATTTTCGTCTGCGCCATGCCCCAGGACACGGCCCAGACCGCCCAGGCGCTCGCCGCCAAGGTCGCAAAGCTGCGGCTTTTCAAGGACGCAGACGGCAAGATGAACCTCAACCTCTCCCAGGCCGGGGGTGACGCGCTGGTGGTCAGCCAAT
The DNA here is from genome assembly GCA_039024775.1 of Pseudomonadota bacterium. Lineage (GTDB taxonomy): Bacteria > Pseudomonadota > Alphaproteobacteria > Rhodobacterales > Rhodobacteraceae > Sulfitobacter. The sequence goes on along the minus strand of JBCCPS010000003.1, from coordinate 71,700 downwards.
TCACGCTGGCTGCCGACACCGCGCGCGGCACTCGGCCCGGCTTCAGCTATGCCGCAAAACCCGATGTGGCGCGGGCGCTTTATGAGGACTTTGCCGAAGCGCTTGAACAGCTGGGCCACCGGGTCGAGACCGGACGCTTTGGCGCGGATATGGCGGTGGAGCTGACAAACGACGGGCCGGTGACGATCTGGCTGGATACCGAGAAACCCTAAACCCGCGCTAATCCCTGCAAGACCACGCAGACGCGCGCGCAACCGAAAACATGTCTTGCGGCGCAGCCGCTCAATTTCCTAGGGCTCGCGAAAGGCCTCGCGCGATTTGTAAAGCGGCTTCATCAGGTACTGCAGCACGGTCTTGGACCCGGTGTGCAGCTCCACGCTGGCCTGCATGCCGGGCCGGATTTCCAAGGAGGCCTGGCGCGCGGTGAGACCGTCGGTATCCACTTCGAGCGTCACCTTGTAGTGCGGATCCCCGTCAGGGTCGCGCGCGTGTTCGTCCTTGAATGTATCCGCCGACACCAGCCTCACGGTGCCTTTCAGCGCGCCATAGATCGTGTAGTCATAGGCCGACAGCTTGATCGTGGCCTCCTGCCCGGGCCGCACGCCGGCAATGTTCTCGGGCTTGACCCGCGCCTCCACGAACAGCTCTTCGTCCAGCGGGATGATCTGCAGGATCTCCTCACCCGGGCGCACCACACCCCCAATTGTCGTAACGGCCAGATTGTTGACGATCCCGCGCAGGGGCGACGTCAGCACGGTGCGGTCCAGCTGATCGGTGCTGGCCTTGAGGTTCTGACGCAGCGTGGCAAGCTCCTTGAGCACGTCCGAGTATTCCTGCGCACGGTCGAGTTCGGCCTGGGTCACGATCTCATCATACTTGATCCGCGCGTCCGCGTGGACCTTGCGCGCGCGGGTGACTTCGATCAGAGAGACGATCTTGCGCTCCAAGAGCCGCTCCATCAGCGTCCGCTCCTGCTGGGCCTGAGCCAGCACCCGCTTGGCGCCCTCCGTGCGGGAGACGAAATCGGACTGGCGCGCTTCGAGCAAAGCGCGTTCAGAGGCCACGATGCTGGGGGTACGCTCTGCCCATTCCGGCGGCACGTCAAAGTCGAACTGCCCGGCAAGCTCCGCCTCCAGCCGCAGACGGCGGATTTCAAAGGCGCTGATCTGGTCTTGCAGATCATCGACAGAGGATTGGAACTGCGTGCCGTGCAGCCGCGCCAGCACCGCGCCCTGCTCTACGATGTCGCCTTCGGCCACCGCCAATTCAGCCAGGATCCCGCCCTCCAGGTTCTGGATGATCTGCGGCCGGGAGGAGGAGATCATCGACCCCTCCGCGCGCACGATCTCGTCGACCCAGGCGAAGGCCGCCCAGATCACAAAGACCAGCACCGCAGCACCGCTGAGCCAGATGACCCAGGAGGGGCCGCGCATCTCCTGGCCCAGTTGCGTGTCAAGATCGTGGGGGTTGGCGTAGGTCATGCAGCGCGCCCTTCTGCCAAATGGCTCAGCACCCGGTCGCGCGGGCCGTCCACCGTCATCCGTCCGCCCTGCAGCAGCATCGCCCGGTCGGTGAGCGCCAGAATGGGCGCGCGGTGCGTGGCGATGACCGCCGTGCGGTCCTTCATCCAGCGTTCCAGCCGCGATACCAGCGTGGCCTCAAGCCGCTGATCCAGCGCGGCTGTGGGCTCATCCAGCAGGCAAATCTTGGGGTCCTGCAGCCAGAGGCGCGCCCAACCGATGGACTGGCGCTGACCAATGGAAAGCCCCGCGCCCGCGTCCTTGATCTCCAAATCCAGGCCCTTGGGATGGGATTTGACAAAGGGGCCGAGCCCTGCAAAATCCAGCGCCGCGTAGAGCCTGTCGTCATCACGTTCCAGCATGGTGAGGTTCAGATTGTCCCGCAGGCTGCCCGCGAAAAGCCGCACATCCTGGCCCAGATATCCCACAAGCCGCCGCAGATCGCGTGGCTCGATCTGGGCGATGTCCGTGCCGTCGATCATCACGCGGCCCGTCTCAGGCGCGTAAAGCCCGCTCAAGAGCTTCAGCAGCGAGGACTTGCCAGAGCCATTCGCCCCCAGCACCGCGATCTTCTGCCCCGACTTGATCGCCATGCCCTTGATGTCGAGCGTCTGCGGCCCGTCGTCTTCATAGCGGAAAGTCACATCGCGCAGCTCAAACCGGCCGCCCAGCGCCTCACGCCGCAGATAGCTGCGGTCTTTCACGCTGTCCTGCGGCGCATCCACGATGGCGTCGAGCCCGTCGAGCGCGGATTTCACGTTGCCCCAGCGCGCCATCGTGCCCGCCAGTTGCGTGAGCGGTGCCAGCGTGCGGCCTGTCAGGATGCCCACCGCAATAATGGACCCCACCGTCAGATCGCCCGCGAACACCAGATAGGTGCCCGCGATCACCGCTGCGACATAGGTGCCTTGCTGCACGCCCTGGGACCAGAAGGTGAGCGTGGAGGCCAGTTTGCGCTGCTCGGAGGATTTGGCGGCTTGCAACGCGTTCAGCTCCATCCAAAGCCGCTGCACCCGGTCCTCGCCCCGCTGGGTTTTCAGCGTATCGAGCTCAAAAATGCTCTCATGCAGCAGGCGCGAGGATTTGGCGGTGGCGCCTTGGGTCTCCTGCGTCAGCCGTATCATGCGCCGCTGCAAAAAGAATCCCGGCAGCACCATCAGCACCCCGCCCAGCACCAGCACCCAAACCACCGGCCCCGCGATGGAGGCCACGAGAAAGAGGAAGACAAAGATGAAAGGAATGTCCGCGATGGTGCCCACAGTAGAGGCGGTGAAGAACTCCCTGACGGAGGAAAACTCCCGCATCGCGGAGAACACCTGATTGGGCGCCTGACCCTTGATGTCGGACCGCATGCCCAGGATGCGGTTCATCAGCGTCTGCTGCACGCCCAACTCGATCTGGCGGCCCGCGCCGTCCATCAGCCGCGCGCGGGCGATCTTGATGAACGCCTCCATCATCAGCGCCAGCACCGCGCCCACGGCCAGCACCCAAAGGGTGGCTTGGGATTGATGCGGGATCACCCGGTCATAGACCTGCAAGGAGAAAAGCGCGACCGCCACGGCCAGCAAATTAGCCACGAAAGAGCCCAGCGCAATCTCCCCGAACTGGCGGCGGTAGCGCGGGAAGTGGCCCCAGAACCAATGCGGCGGGCGGGCATCTGTCTTGTGGGTTTCCGCGACCTTGGCCAGCGGCGTCTGCGCGCGCACCAGAAGCCCCGAAAAGAAGGGCTTGAAATCGCTCAAGGGGACAAAGGCGCGGTTGTCCGGGCAGGTGGTGTCATAGATCGTCAGCCGGTCGCCCTCTTGCCCCAGCACCAGCAACAGTTGGCCCGATGTCATATAGGCAAGCGCGGGCCAATGCCCGGGCTTGACGCCTTTCACGCGGCGCACATCTGCCGTCATCCCGATGGATTTGAGCCCATAGCAAATGGCGGTGGCCTCCTCCAGCTCCCCCGCGCCGTCTCGTGTGGCCCCGCCGATGGCCTCAAAGAGATCGCGCGCCACCGCCTCCACGCCTAAAAGACCGGCGTAAACCGCGGCGAGCTTGGCGCGCGTGCCCATGCGCCGCTCAAACCGCTTGCCCGCGGGCTCCGGCGGTTTGTCGGCATTGACCGGGACGATGCGGCCCTGATTGCCGTTGGCGATGTTCAGGGTAAAGGCGCGTTTGGTTGCAGGCTTGGCGGTCAAATCCGATCCCCGTCCGCGAGCACGCCAAGCAGCTCCGCCATTTGCAGACGCAGGCGTATGGTTTCATACTTCAGCGTCACCTCGGCCTCCTGCTGGCGCGAGAAGACTTCATAGACATTGACCACATCCAGCACCTGGCGCTGGCCGGCGTCGAATTGTTCCTGGAAGAGGTCGAGGTTTTCTTTGGCGTTGAGCGTCAGCCGCGCCGCTTCCTGGGCCTGACGGCCCTTCGCTGCGATCTCCGCCTCCAGCTTGCGCAATGCGCGATTTGCGTCCTCGTTGGCCTGTGCCACGCGACGGCCCGCGGCCTCCTTGGCGGCCTCAATGGCTTTGAGCGAGGCACCGGTGCCAAGCCCAAGCAGCCCGTCACCCCCTGCATTCAGGCTCGCGCCGCCGTTCTCTCCGAGGGTCGCACTTGCGCTGATCCCGGGCAGCGTCTCCGCGCGCTGCACCTTGGCCGCGGCAATGCTGCGCAGCTTTTCGGCTTCGGCAAGGGACACCGCAAGCGGTTGCGCGGCGGTGGGCGAGACCTCAAAGCGGGGCGCGCCGCGCACCTCATCCAAGGGCTGAGCCGAAATCGCATTCAGCTCAGCCACCGCAGTAAACGCGCGTTCGGAGTTGGCGCGGGCGTCGGCCTTGATCTCGTCAAGCTTCTGGGTGAGCACGTTCAGGTCGGTGATGTTGGACACCCCGCCCTTCACCCGCTCCTGCATGATCCAGTGGAAATGGCCCATGTCCTGTAGCGCGGTCTGGGACAGCGCGGCTTTCTCGCGCGCCTCGACCGCATCAACATAGAGCCCGAGCCCCGCCGCCACGCGCGCATTGGTGTCGGTGGCCAGATTGACGGCGGCGACCTCCACGTCGGCCACCGCGAACTCCCGCTCGCCTTTCAGGCGGCCATGGTCAAAGAGCACCTGATCCACGACCAGATTGGCCACCAGCGACCCCAGCGAGCTGAGCGAGATGTTAGGCCCGATCTTGGGCAGCCAGTTTTTGGAGGCAGCCTCCGACCGCAGGCGCGCAGCCTTGAGCTCCGCCTCTGCCGGGCGGGCGTATCCTGCCAGCACGGCGGTGGCGACTTTGTCGTAAGAACTGCCAGAGGGCAGCACCGACCGACGGGCCATGAGCCCCTGTATGATCTGGCTGTCGCGGTTGATCTTTTCGGCGTGCGCGGGCTTGCCCACCGCCGTATTGTCCAGTGTCGAGCGCATGCCGACGAAACCCTCGCCGCCTGCGTCCGACAGACATCCTCCTAGGGTGGTTGCCGCAAGACACACCACCACTGCCCGTTTTACACCTTGCCCCATGTCCTGCCTCTAACGTGCGGATTTATGGTTGTTTTTGTGAGGGGCGCGGGTCGTTTGCTGCCCGCGCCTCCTTTGGTTCTTGGCTGTTAGATGACCACGTTAATGTCATCATCGATGACCAGCGTGCCCTCATCGCCCAGCGTGTAGATGTTGTAGGTCTGCCCGTCGCGCACCGTGCTGCCCTGCAGCTGCGCGCCGGTCACCGTCACCGTGTCATCCGATCCGCCGTTGATCTGCAACTCATTGGAGTTGTTGGACAGCGCCAGCAGCGTGTCCTCTGTGATCGTGAGGTTGCCCTCTTCGGCGAAGTTGAGATCGAGCGTTTCGATGTTGAGCCCCTCAAGCGCCTGCGTATCGAGCGTGACCTCCGAGGCAATCGCCTCATCGTCCAGCACCACGTAGGTGCCCGAGGTGTTCCCGGCTTCATCGGTCGCGGTGATCACCAGGTGAGAGCCGTCCGGCACTTCGTTGTCAAAGGCAAAGCTCGTCTCGCCCAAGGAGCTCACGTTGACCTGGCTGCCGCCCACCGAGGTGACCGAACTGCCGTCCGCGCTGACCTCATAGACCGCCAGATCGTCGCCGCTCATCTCGGTGGAGATGCCGCGGATGCCGTCGCCGTCCCGCGTGTAGGAGGCGATGACCGGCCCTTCGGGCGCGTCCGTGTCGATGGCCAGCGTGTCCGTGATCGTGTCCACGTTGCCCGCGGCATCCGTGGCCGTCACGCTGATCGCGGCATCATAGGTGCCGGGCGTGATGTCACCGGGCGGGATGGTCAGCGACCAAGTGCCCGACGCGCTCACGTTGGCGGTGTAGGCGGTGCCGTCAAACATCACCTCAACGGTGGAGCCTTGCTCCACCTGGCCGCCCAGATCAATGCCCGCCGCTGCTTCTTCGGCGTTGGCCACACCGTCCGCGCCGCCGCCGCCATTGGTCATGTCGAAGGGCGTCACTTCGGTGTCGACCGTGATCGTGCCGGAGGTGCTGCCCACGTTGCCCGCCGCATCCGTCGCGGTGACGGTGGCGGTGGTGGTGTAGGTGCCTTCGGGCAATTGGCCGGGCGTGAAGGTCGCGGTCCAGTTGCCTGCCGCATCCACGGTGGCGTTCACCGTCTGGCCGTCGATTTCGACCGTGACGCTGGTGGAGCCCACCTCCGTCGTGCCGCTGATCTGCACGCCGCCCGTCGCCAGCCGCTCAACTGCGTTGAGCACGCCGTCCGCACCGCCCACAGCGCCTACATCGATGGAGAGGTTTTCAACCTCGGTGTCGACCTCAACGCTGTCGGTTGCCGTCAGCGTGTTGCCCGCGCTATCGGTGGTGGTGGCGGTGATATCGGCTGTGTACGTGCCCGCTGTCACCTCATGGGCCGCGAAATTCGCGGTCCAGTTCCCGGCTGCATCGCTCACCACGTTGTGGCTGACGCCGTTCATGGTCACCGTCACCGTCGCGCCGGGATGGGAGGTGCCCGTCAGCACCACGCCGTCGCTGGCTTCGACGAAGTTGACGACATCGTCGCCCTCCACCGGAACCGAGGAAATCGTAAGGTAGCCTGCATCCAGATCAAAGCTCACGTCGTGGCTGATGCTGTCGGTGTTGCCCGCCAGATCGGTCGCAACCGCGGTCATCACCGCCGTCGTCTCGCCCGTGGGCAGTTCGCTGGGCGCAAAGGTCACCGTCCAGGTGCCGTCTGCTGCCACGGTCGCGGGATGCGTGGTGCCGTTCATGCTGACCATCACGGTGGAGCCGGGCTCCGTCGTGCCCGTCATCGTGACGCCCTGCGCCGCTTCATCGATGTTGACCACACCATCCGCGCCGCCGGTCGTGCCGGTGAAGCCGAAGTTCGTGACCAGCGTGTCGATGTCCACCTCACCGGTGGAGGTGGCCGTGTTGCCGAAAGGATCGGTGGCCACAGCGGTGATCGTCGCCGTCAGCTCGCCCGTGGGCACGCCCGACATCGGCACGTCGACCGACCAGTTGCCTTGGGCATCCACCGTCGCGTCATAGGTGAGCCCGTTGAACGTAACCTCTACGCTCGCGCCCGGCTGGGCGGAGCCCGTGAGCGTCACGCCATCCTCGCGCTCTGCCGCATTGACGATGCCGTCCACTTCGATAGAGCCGGTGTCGATGCTCACGCTCGTGACGGTGTCGATCTGCACCGTGTCCGTGACGGTGGTGGTGTTGCCGAAGGCATCCGCAGCCACGATCGTGACACCGGTGACGTATTCGCCCGCCTCCAGCACGCCTGCCTGCCAAGTGGCGGACCAGGTGCCGTCAGCGCCGACCGTGGTGGTGCGGGTCACGCCGTCGATGGTGATCGACAGCTCCGCGCCCGCCTCACCCGTGCCGCTGAGCGTCACGCCGTTTTCAAAGCTTTCCAGGTTGAAATAATCATCCGTGGACACCGCGCCTTCGGTGATCTCTACCAGGGGCGGCGTCGTGTCGATGACAAAGCCCGGACCGTCAAGCGTGACTTCGCCCGTTTCGGTCGTCACGACCACGACGGCCTCATAGGTGCCATCTGGCGGGAAGTTGTCGCCCTCGAACACCACGCCAAAGGTGCCATCCGAGCCGATGATCGTCTGCACGGAGATATCGCCCACCGTCACGACGACCGTGTCGCCGGGCTCGCCACCGCCGGTGACCGTGATCACATGGGGCGCGCTGTCATCGCCGCCGATGTCGGTGCTGGTTTCGGCATCATTGACGTAAGGATCCGCCGGGCCGTCATCGACGATCTCATCGTCCTCACCCGTTTCATCGTCATCGGGCCCGTCATCCTCTTCGGGGTCGTCATCCTCCTCAGGATCGTCTTCCTCGTCCGGGTCGCCGCCCTCGTCGTCCGGGCCATCATCTTCGCCCGTATCATCGTCACCGGTATCCTCGTCCTCTCCGGTGTCCTCGTCTTCACCCGTGTCATCGTCACCGGTGTCGTCTTCGACGGTGTCATCATCGTCGACAACATCCGTGGTCTTGTCGTCATCATCGCCGATCACGCCGCCCACGACGGCGGTGCCGCCGACCAGCCCGGCAAGGCCAAGCCCGCCGATGCCGCCGCCCAGGCCCGCGCCAAACATGGAGACCTCTTCATCGCCGGCATAGGCCTCAGCCACTTCCGTGCGGCCCAGATAGATCAGATCATCAGAGGGGCTCCACTTGCCCCACTGCTCCGTCGGGCCGTACTGCGCGTAAAGCTGCCCGTCGCCGGTGTCCACAAAGGCCACCTCGTTCAGGTAGCCGTCAGCGGAGATAAACAGCCGGTTCGGGCTGCCACCGCTGTTGAAGTAGTTGTCGATGGTGATAACGCGGCCGTCCGCAAGGGTGATCACCAGATCGTTGCCAGACCGCACCTGCCCCTGGAGATCCGTCTGCCGCAAGTTCAAGGAAATTTCCTGACCCGTCTGGGCCTGAATAACATGCGCGCTGGCGTCACCCGGGACCACTCCACGCTGCACTCCGCCCGCTTGATCGCGGACGACGAAATCAATCGCCTTCATATCACCACCACTCTACCTCGAAGGCCCGTTCTGCGCGGGTCTCTTCTGTGTTGTTATGACGCGGCACGTCCGAAGACCCCAAGAACCGCGCTTTTATGGCTCAATCGTTAGCCACAATGCCGCCACAAAGCTAGTGTCTTTTTTTAAGCACCGCTCCCCTCAACGCGAAGTGGCGCGGGTGCTGACACAAATCCGGTCACGTCCCCTGCGCTAATGGACTCATATCTTTAGATTTTTTCGCGCCCGCAGAAACATCAGGCAGGATTGCAACAGTTGACATTTGATGCGCCCCGCTCAACCGTCGGGCTATGACGCGCCCGGTCAATACTCTGAAAGACATCACCGAAGACCCTGACTACGGGATCACCCTATCGGATGGCTGCCGCCTGTCCGCGCGGGTCTGGAAACCGGTGGACGCGGGCGCGCATCCGGTGCCGGTGATCCTGGAATACCTGCCCTATCGCAAACGCGATGGCACCTGCGCGCGGGATGCGCTGACCCATCCCTACTTTGCGCAGCGCGGCTATGCCTGCGTGCGCGTGGACATGCGCGGCAACGGCGACAGCGACGGGCTGATGACGGATGAATACGCACCCCAAGAGCTCAGCGACGCGGTGGAGGTGATCGCGCATCTGGCCGCGCAGGACTGGTGCACCGGCAATGTGGGCATGATGGGGATCAGCTGGGGCGGATTTAACAGCCTGCAGGTCGCGGCGCTGGCGCCGGAGGCCTTGAAAGCGGTGATCACGCTCTGCTCCACCGTGGACCGGTTTGCCGACGACATACATTACAAGGGCGGCTGCCTGCTGAATGAAAACCTCGGTTGGGGGGCCACGATGTGGGCCTATTCCAGCCGCGCGCCCGATCCTGCCTTGCGAGACGATTGGCGCGAGGTCTGGCTGGAGCGGCTGGAAAACGAGCCCTTCCTGCCCGGCACCTGGCTGCGCCACCAGACCCGCGATGCCTACTGGCGGCACGGCTCGGTGTGCGAGGACTATGCCGCGATCCAGGCCAAGGTGCTGGCCGTGGGCGGTTGGGGCGATGCCTACAAGAATGCAGTGCCGCAGCTGGTGGAGGCGCTGCCGGGCGCCAAGGGCATCGTCGGCCCCTGGGTGCACAAGTATCCGCATTTCGCAGCGCCCGAGCCGCGCATCGGTTTTCTGCAAGAAGCGCTGCGCTGGTGGGACCGCTGGCTCAAAGGTCTGGACACGAGCGTGGAGGATGACCCCGATTACCGCGCCTATCTGATGGACGGGGTGCGGCCCAAATCCTGGTATCTGGAGCGTCCGGGCCGCTGGGTGGCGGAAGCCACAGGCGCGACCAGCCATCTTGAGATCCACATACTGCACTTGACGGATGTAGGTCTGAGCACGCGCGCGGACCCGCTGAGCCAGACCGTCGCCTCCCCCGCCCACACGGGCGCGAATGCAGGTGAATATTGCGCTATCTGGCTGGGCCCGGAGATGCCGGGCGATCAGCGCCCCGATGACGCCCTGTCCAACACCTTCGACAGCGCGCCGCTTGAGGCGGACATGGACATCCTGGGCGCGCCCACGCTTCGGCTGCGGCTTTCAAGCGACAGGCCCCAGGCGCAGATCGCCGTGCGGCTCAACCATCTGCATCCCGATGGTGCATCAACGCGGATCACCTATGGCATGCTCAACCTCAGCCACCGGCAGAGCGCGGAAAACCCGAGGGCGATGACACCGAACACGGTGGAAGAGCTCTCGCTCGCGCTCGATCACATCGCATATCGCGTGCCAGCGGGCCACCGGCTTCGGGTGTCGATCTCCACCGCCTATTGGCCGCTCCTGTGGCCCGCGCCGGAGGCTGCGACGCTGCGGCTGGATGCGGGCACGCTCGCGCTGCCCCAGCGTCCGACGTCTGGCGGCGATGAATGGGTCTTTGCCCCGCCAGAGGCGGCTCCGGCATGGGAAACCGAAACGCTGCGGGCCGAAAACCACATCCGGCGGCAGCAGACGGACATGGTCACCGGCACGGTGAGCCTGATCATCGAAGATGACTTCGGCAAGCGGCGCGATCTGGATCATGGGTTGATCACCGGCTCGGTGGCGCGGGAGCGCTGGGACATTCACCCGGACGATCCCCTGTCCGCGCGCGGCAGCTGTCACTGGAGCACCGAACTGACACGCGGCGACATCCGCCTGCGCACGGAGACATTTTCGCGGATGTGGGCCGACGGCACACATTTCTACCTGAGCGCGAGATTGGAGGCTTATGAGAATGACGTGCCCGTCTATGCCCGCGATCTGGAGGACAAAATCCCGCGCAACTGCCTGTAAACAAAATGTAACACTGCCTTTTTCCATTAACGCTTGCGCCTGCGCGCTCAGTTTGCAACGCTCCATGCATTAAGGAATAAAAAGCGTCCCAAGACGCGTCTTCACAACCGGGAGAGACCTGAAATCATGACCAAGCAACTCGACTACTACGTCAAACGCGCTGTCAGCGGCCTGATCACACGCCGCGAATTCGTGGGCCGCGCTGCTGCCCTGGGCGTAACAGCCGTGGCAGCCAATTCCATGCTCGCCACCGCCTCGCGCGCGGCACCGCAATCGGGCGGGACGATCAAGATCGGCGTGCAGGGCGGTGCCACCACGGACAGCATGGACCCGGCACTGGCCGCCAACCAGACACCGCTGCTGGTGGGCCGGATGTGGGGCGAGCCGCTGGTCGAGCTTACTGACGATGGCAGCGCGGTCGAAGGCAAAGTCGCCGAGAGCTTTGAAAGCTCTGCAGACGCCAAGACTTGGCGTTTCAAAATCCGCCAGGGCATCACCTTCTCCAACGGCCAGGCGGTGACTGCAGAAGACGCCAAGGCCACAATCGAGCGCCACTCGGGCGAGGATACCAAGTCGGGTGCTTTGGGCCTTCTGCGCGACATCGACAGCCTTTCGGTCGACGGTGATACGCTCGTCGTGGGGCTCAAGACCGGCAACGCCGACCTGCCGTTTTTCATGGCCGACTACCACCTGTTGATCCAGCCCAACGGCGGCAAGGATGACCCCACCGCCGCCATCGGCACGGGCCCTTACATCATGCAGGAGATCGACATGGGCGTGCGGTTCGTCTGCTCCAAGAACCCCAACTACTGGGGCGATCTGGGCAACGCCGAGACCATCGAAATCATCGTGATCAACGACAACACCGCGCGCGTGGCGGCGCTGCAGTCGGGCCAGGTCGACATCATAGACCGCGTGCCGCCGCGCACCGCTGGCTTGGTCAGCCGCGCACCGGGTATCTCGGTGCAATCGACCGCAGGCCCCGGCCACTACGTCTTCATCATGCACACCGACACCGCACCCTTTGACAACAAGGACCTGCGGCTGGCGCTCAAGCACGGGATCAATCGGCAGGAGATGGTCGACAAGATCCTCTTTGGCTACGGCTCGGTAGGTAACGATACGCCGATCAACTCCGCCTATCCTTTCGCGACAGAGTTCGAGCAGCGCGAATACGATGCCGACAAGGCCAAGTTTCACTATGAGAAATCTGGCCACTCTGGCCCGATCCTCTTGCGCACCTCGGATAACTCCTTCCCTGGCGCACCGGATGCCGCCGCGCTCTTCCAGCAGTCGCTGGCAGCAGCGGGCATCGAGCTTGAGATCAAGCGCGAACCAAACGACGGTTACTGGTCCGAGGTCTGGAATGTGCAGCCCTTCTGTACGTCCTACTGGGGCGGGCGTCCAACGCAGGACCAGATGTTCTCCACCGCCTATCTGTCCTCTGCGGACTGGAACGACACGCGCTTCAACGTGCCGCGCTTTGACGAGCTGCTGATCCAGGCCCGCGCTGAGCTTGACGCTGCCAAGCGCACGGAGATGTATGCCGAGATGAGCATGATCCTGCGTGACGATGGCGGGCTGATCTGCCCGATGTTCAACGATTTCATCGACGCACATGGCGACCGTGTCGACGGCTGGACCGAAGGGGTTGCGGGCTTTGCCCTGATGAACTCCTACGCGCCGCTGCGGATGTGGGTGAAAGCCTGATTTCGTGGGACCTGTAACAAGACTTCTGGCCCAGCGGATATCGCTGGGCCTGCTTCTCCTCTTCCTCGTCTCCATCGTGATCTTCGTGGGCACCTCAATCCTGCCCGGAGATGTCGCACAACAAATTCTGGGCCAGTCGGCCACGCCTGAAGCACTCGCGAACCTGCGCGAAGAGCTCGGCGTGAATGACCCCGCCCTTACCCGCTATTTCAACTGGCTTGGCGGTATCCTGACCGGGGACTTGGGCACCGCGCTCACTTCCGGCCAGTCGATCAATGAGGCCGTGGGCCGCCGCCTGTCCAATACGCTCTTCCTTGCGGTCTGCGCCGCAGTCATCGCGGTGCCGCTGGCGATTTTCCTGGGCCTTCTGGCCGTGCGCTATCAGGAGCGTTGGCCTGACAAGCTCATCTCCGCCACCACGCTGACCACGATCTCCATGCCCGAGTTCGTGATCGGCTACATCATGATGTTCATCTTCGGCGTGCAGCTGCGCTGGTTCTCCCCCACGGCAGTCAGCTACCGCCCCGATGCCGATTTCTTCACCCGGCTTGAATCCATCGCGCTACCAGTGGCGGTGCTGACCCTCGTGGTGCTCGCTCACATGATGCGCATGACCCGCGCCGCCATCCTCAACGTGATGCAATCGGCTTATATCGAGACGGCAGAACTGAAAGGCATGTCCACCTTCTCCGTCATCCGCAAGCACGCCTTTCCCAACGCGATCTCGCCCGTGGTGAACGTTGTGATGCTGAACCTGGCCTACCTCGTAGTCGGCGTGGTGGTCGTCGAAGTCGTCTTTGTCTATCCCGGCATGGGGCAGTATCTGGTGGACCACGTGACCAAGCGCGACCTGCCGGTGGTGCAGGCCTGCGGGATCATCTTTGCGGCGATCTACATCGGGCTCAATCTGGTGGCAGACCTCGTCTCAATCCTCACAAACCCGCGTTTGCGGCACCCCAAATGAATTTTTCCCCGAAAAAATTCATTTCGTGCGACCACCGCGTATCGGCGAAGCCGATGCGCCGGGAGGCACCCGGTGCGGCAGAGCACCAATCCAAAACTCGCCAAGACATCCCGGGCCATTACCGGAACTGGGAGCGCTAAGCCATGTTCGTCCGCATCCCCCTCGCCGCTATCCTCGGGCTCGCCTTCACCGCGTTGTTCTTCCTGCTCGCGATCTTCGCGCCCCTCGTGGCCCCCTATGGCTATGACGAAGTCGTCTCCTCCGGCTTTTGGGAGCCCGCCACTTCCGACTATTGGCTGGGCACAGACGGCATCGGGCGCGACCTTCTCAGCCGCATCGTCTTCGGCATCCGCACCACCATCTGGATCGCCACACTGGCCACGCTGCTAAGTTTCACGCTCGGCTCCGTCCTGGGATTTCTGGCGGCGGTCCTTGGCGGCTGGGTCGATCAGGCCCTCAGCCGATTTGTCGATCTGATGATGTCCATCCCGAGCCTGATCTTCGCGCTGGTGATCCTGTCGATCACGCCAATCTCCATCACCGTCCTGATCCTGGTGATCGGGTTGCTGGATAGCACCCGCGTCTACCGCCTCGCGCGCGCGGTGGCTGTGGACATCACCGTGATGGACTACGTGGAGGCCGCAAGGCTGAGGGGTGAGAAAACCGCCTGGATCATCTTCCGCGAAATCCTGCCAAACGCGCTGTCTCCCCTCGTGGCGGAAATGGGCCTGCGCTTCATCTTCTCCGTGCTCTTTATCTCCACGCTCAGCTTCCTGGGTCTGGGCATCCAGCCGCCGCAAGCGGACCTTGGCGGGATCGTGCGCGAAAACGCAGAAGGCCTGACCTACGGCATCGGTGCCGCGCTTTACCCCGCGATCACCATCGCGCTCCTGGCCATCTCCGTGAATCTCGTCGCTGATTGGATCCTGTCGCGGACGACAAGCCTGAAAGGAGGCCGGGGATGAGTTGTGCCGATGAATTCGCGTCGCGCCCGGCGGCACGCCGGGCAGCCCCCGACCGCCCCCACGGGCGGGGGCTTCTCCCCCACCCGCGGCCGGGGGCCGCCCGGCTTAAGGTGCACAGATGCTAGACAACGCAGACGAAACCCTCCTCAAAGTCCGAGGTCTCAAGATCGGCGCAACAATCTACCCGCCGGGCGAACCTTCCCGCGAGATCGAGATCGTGCACGGCGTGGATTTCGACGTGGCCCCGGGTAAGGTGCTGGGCCTCATCGGCGAATCGGGCGCGGGCAAATCCACCATCGGCCTTGCGGCCATGGCCTACGGCCGCGGCGGCGTGGAACTCACGGGCGGCGAGGTCTGGGTCAACGGGCGCGACATCCTCGCCAGCTCCACCCGCGACGTACGAAAACTGCGCGGCGGTGAGGTCACCTACGTCTCCCAATCCGCTGCCGCATCCTTCAACCCGGCCAAAAAGATCATGGATCAGGTGATTGAAGCCGCCGTGCTGCAGGGCAAATTCTCCAAAAAGGAGGCGGAGGCCCGCGCGGTGGAGCTTTTCCGCAAGCTGGGCCTGCCCGATCCTGAAAACATCGGCAGCCGCTACCCCCACCAGGTCTCCGGCGGCCAGCTGCAACGCTGCATGACCGCCCTTGCGCTCTGCCCGGAGCCCGATCTGGTGGTGTTCGATGAACCAACCACAGCGCTCGACGTGACCACCCAGATCGACGTGCTGGCTGCCATCAAAGAGGCCATCCAGGCCACCGGTGTCGCCGCGCTCTACATCACGCACGATCTGGCGGTGGTGGCGCAGGTCTCCGACCACATCATGGTGCTCAAGATGGGCGAAATGGTGGAGATGGGACCGGTGGACCAGATCATCAACGCGCCGCAGGAGGAGTACACCAAGGCGCTGGTTTCCGTGCGCTCGATCACGCACGAGGAAAAAACCCCGGGCGAGACCCCGCTCTTGAAGGTCGAGAACATCACCGCGCGCTACAAGGGCACCAATTTCGACGTTCTCAAAAACATCAACGTGGAGATGTATCCCGGCCAGACCCTCGCGGTGGTAGGAGAAAGCGGGTCCGGCAAATCCACGCTGGCGCGGGTGATCACGGGGCTGCTGCCGCCCTCGGCGGGGCAGATCACTTTTGACGGGCGCGCGCTTACCCCCGATCAGCCCTCGCGCCCGCTCGAAGACCTACGCGAACTGCAGATGATCTACCAGATGGCCGACACCGCGATGAACCCGCGCCAGACCGTGGGCACCATCATTGGCCGCCCGTTGGAATTCTATTTCGGCCTCAAGGGGGCAGAGAAACAAAAGCGCATTCAGGAACTGCTGGATGAGATCGAACTTGGCGACGGCTTTCAGGACCGCTATCCGGCAGAGCTTTCCGGCGGGCAGAAACAGCGCGTGTGCATCGCGCGCGCGCTGGCGGCCAAGCCCAAGATGATCATCTGTGACGAAGTCACCTCCGCCCTTGATCCGCTGGTGGCCGACGGCATCCTCAAGCTGCTGTTGCAGCTGCAAAAGATCGAGGACGTGGCCTATCTCTTTATCACCCACGATCTGGCGACCGTGCGCGCCATCGCGGACAGCATCGCGGTGATGTACCAAGGTGAGGTCGTGCGCTATGGGCCCAAATCCCAGGTGCTCTCGCCCCCCTTCGACGATTACACCGACCTGCTGCTCAGTTCCGTGCCGGAGATGAAGTTGGGCTGGCTAGAGGACGTGCTGGCCAACAGAAAGATGGAAAGCGCGGGCAATTAAGGGACAGAACGGCCCCTAAAACCGATCCGCAACAACGGGACGGCGGGCGGGGCGATCTGAGCCGTCAGGCTCAGGAGCGGCGCACGCCGTGGCGCCGGAAATGCCCCGCAAAGATCCCGGCCAGCTCTTCTTCCTGCCGCATGCCCTGCAACACGCTTGTCACCTGCCCGCGCCCGTCCAGCAACAAGAGCGTCACCCGGCCCACGCCGTGCCGGGTGGCAAAGGCCGCGCCTTCCGCCTGTCTCAGATCAGCGACGAGGTAGATCAGATCGCATTCGCCAAACGCCTGCATCGCGCGCTTGGCCTCGCGCTGGAGCGCTGTGCATGTCGGGCACTGCGGGTCATGTACCTGCACCACCGCGGGCTTACCCTGCCCAATCCGCGCCAGATCATGCATCTCCTTGTAATCCGAAAACATCCGCGCGCCCGCATAGCCCGCCCCCGTCAGCGCCAGCCCCGCAAGCGCGCCGTTGCGCACCAACTTGAGCATGTTGCGCCGGGTCACGGGGGCCGCTGCCGCCTTGACCGCCTGCGCCTGCTTGCGCTTGTTTGCCTTTTTCGCCATCTCTGCTCTGCCCCTTCTCCCTGACACGCTTGCCCCCTTATGCACCAGCACGCGCCGCGCGGTGTTCACATCCGCTTGAGCCCCGCGCGCGGGCGGCTAAACTGCGGCGCATGTCGGGTCCCATCCTGCTCCTCGGCGCCACAGGAACCGTGGGCCACGCCACCGCGCGCCGCCTTGCCGCGCTCGGGCAAGACGTCCTCGCAGCAGGGCGCCGCGATCCGGAAGTGCAAACGATCGCATTCCGCAAGATCAACCTCGCCGACACCGCGGCGCTGACCCAACTGATGCAGGCGCAAAAGCCGCGCGCTGTGATCTCCTGCCTGGCCTCGCGCACCGGGGTCGCGCGGGACGCCTGGGCCATTGACCATGACGCGCAGCAATCGGTGCTCACCGCCGCGCTGAAAGCCGATGTGCAGCAGTTCATCCTGCTCTCCGCGATCTGCGTGCAAAAACCTCGGCTGGCCTTCCAGCACGCCAAACTGGCCTTTGAGGCCACGCTCAAGGCCGCGCCCATCCGCCACTCCATCGTGCGGCCCACTGCGCTTTTCAAATCGCTCTCCGGCCAGGTCGCGCGGGTGCGGGCGGGCAAACCCTATCTGATGTTCGGGGACGGCAGGCTCACTGCCTGCAAACCAATCTCGGACCGCGATCTGGCGGATTTCCTGATCTCCTGTCTCGACACGCCCGCGCGGCAGAACGCGGTGCTGCCCATCGGGGGCCCGGGGCCCGCGCTCACCCCCCGCGACATGGCCGAGACGCTTTTTGAGCTAACCGGCCAACCGCCCCGCACCCGCAGCCTGCCGCCCGGACTGCTGCGCAGCATCAGCGGCCTGCTGGGCGTGGGCGGGCGGCTCATCCCCGCGCTCGACCGCAAGGCAGAGCTTGCGCGGATCGGGCACTATTACGCCACCGAAAGCATGCTGGTCTGGGATGAGAGCGCGCAGCGCTACGATGCCGATGCCACGCCCGAGACCGGCAGCGACCGGCTGGTGGACTACTACGCCGCCCTGCTCTCCGGCAAGGCCCGCCTTGACCGACGCGAACACGCCGTCTTCTGAACTCCAAACCGCAAAGGCCCCTGCCATGAACAACAAACTGCTGCTGATCATCCTTGACGGCGTGCCCTTGCGGAACTGGCGTCGGCTCTTTGGCAATCTGGAGGGGTGGGTCGACAGCGGGGACGCGCGCGTCTGGACCCACCGCGCGGTGCTGCCGTCGATCTCTGCCAGCTGTTACGCCTCCATCCACACCGGGGTCGCGCCGCAGACCCATGGCTGCACCGGCAACGGCAATGTCTTCCGGCTCAAGCAGCCGGACATCTTTTCCCAGGTCCGCGCGGGTGGCGGCGTGACAGGCGCTGTCGCCCATTCCTTCTGGTCGGAGTTTTTCAACCGCCATCCCTTCGACTATGTGCGCGATGTGGAATATGACGAGCCAGGCAGCGCCACCATCAACCACGGGCGCTTTCACACCATGACGGGCTACGGACTCATGAACCAAATGACACCCTCGGACGTGGATCTCTTCGCCACGCTCACCAATCTCTGCCAGCGCTTCGGGCTCAACTACGGGCTGCTGCACACCTGCACGCTCGACAGCATGGGCCACCGGTTTTTTCACGAAAGCCAGGAGATGGATCACGCCTGCGCGGTGATGGACGAAATGCTTGCGCCCTTCATCCCCCAGTGGCTTAGCGCGGGCTACGAGGTGATCGTGACCGCCGACCACGGCCAGGACGAGCGGGGCCACCACGGCGGGCGTCATGCGCTGCAACAGGACGCAGCACTCTACTACTTCGGCCCTGCCGAGGGCCCGCCCGAGGACACGGTGATCGACCAGCTACAGCTTGCGCCGACCATCTTGCGCCGCCTCGGTGCGCCGGTGCCGGAGACGATGAGGGCCGCTTCATTCCTTACGTAAGGTGCGCGGTTTGCCGACCCTACGCCGTGTAGTGCCAGGCGCCCTGCCCGAGCGCCCCCACCGCCCCAACCACCTCATCGAAAAAGCCCGCCGCCCGCGCCGACATCCCCCGCGCGCGCAGGCAGCCGTGCACCATGCCCGCCACATTGATCCACTCCGCCCGCCCTCCGGCAGCCCGCAGCGCATCGCGGTAGGCCTCCCCGTCGCTGGCCAGCGGATCGCATTGCGCCGTTACAATGACCGTCGGCGGAAGACCCGAAAAATCGTGATCCCAGAGCGGGGCAAAGCGGGCGTCACCCGGTGCAACCGCCGCGCCGCCGATCCGCACCTCGCGGTAGAACGCCAGATCAGCCGCCGTCAGATGCGGTGCCTCCGCGTGCTCCACATAGCTGCCCCGCCGCTCATCCCCGCCAAGCCCCGGATAGATCAGCACCTGGCCCAGAACGCGTCCCGCATAGTCACCTCGCGCCTGATGCGCGATTGCAGCGGCGAGGTTTCCGCCCGCGCTGTCTCCCGCCAGCACGACTTGCGCCCCAGGCGCACCAGCCAGCACCTCAAACACCTTCCAGGCATCATTAAAACATCCCGGAAAGACCACTTCCGGCGCCAGCCCATAATCGGCGGAGACAATGCGGAACCCCGTGCGCGCGCACAGCTCCGCGCAGACGTCATCGTGACTATCGAGCCCGCCGACGACAAAGCCACCGCCGTGCAGGTAGAGCACGGTCACATCGTTCTCGCCCACTTCATAGAACCGGCAGCGCACCTCGCCCAGGGTCTGATCTCGCACTTTCACGCCCGCCGGGCGACCCTGATGAAACCGGCGCGCCATTGCATCGTAGACAGCGCGCTGTTCTGCGATGCTGAGCACAACCGGATCGGGCGGATAGCAGGCATCGACCGCAGAGATGTAGTCCCACATCTCCGCGTCGATCAGTCGGTCATAATCGGGCTCGCTCAAGCGGCCTCTTCCCAGGGGCGCACGAAGGAATTCAGCACGCCCGATACGTCCTCCGCGCTGGAGCCGTTGAGCGCGACCTGCGCGACAAGACCACGCTTTTTGTCATCAATGACGGAAGTGACCCGCGCGGGGTTCTCCGCCTTCTCCAGCGCGCCGTTATAGACGCGCGTGATCGCATGTTTGCGCAGATCGGGTTTGAAGATCTTGCCCACCGCCGTCTTGGGCAGCTCGCCCATGATGGTCATGTGCTTGGGGTGTGCCGCGCGCTCATGCACGTGCTCTTCGCAAAAGGCCATCAACTCGGCCTCCGTCACGCTGGCCCCATCCACCAGTTCGACAAAGGCGCAAGGCAGCTCGCCCGCGTGGGCATCGGGTTGGCCAATTGCCCCGGCAAAGGCCACCGCTTCGTGCCCCAGCAACGCTTCCTCGATCTCAGCCGGATCGATGTTGTGCCCGCCGCGAATGATCAGGTCCTTCGCCCGGCCCGTGATCCAGAGATAGCCATCGGGATCAATCCGGCCCAGATCGCCTGTGCGCAGGTACTTCTCTGCGTGGAAAAGGTCCTTGTTCTTGTCGGCCTCAGTGTAGGTCTGGCCCGCAAAAACGCCCGGGTTGGAAATGCAGATCTCCCCGATCTCATCGGTGCCGCATTCCTTGCCGTTGAGGATGATCTTGACGTCCGTATAGGGGAAGGGAATGCCGGTGGAGCCCACTTTCTTCTCCCCATCCGGCGGGTTGCAGGACACCAGACAGGTCGCCTCCGTCAGGCCATAGCCTTCGACCAGCGTGATGTTCGTGGCCTCCTCGAACCGCCGGAAAAGTTCCAGCGGCAGCGGGGCGGAGCCCGAAAAGGCGGTCTTCACGGTAGAGACATCCGCGTCGATCTTGCGCTGCATCTTGGCGGAGATCGCGGTGGGCACGGTGATGATAAAGGTGATCTTCCAGCGCTCCACCAGCTTCCAGAAGTTGTCGAATACGCCGTCGCCGCGATAGCCCTGCGGCGTGGGAAAGACCACATGCGCGCCGGAGGTCACCGCGGCCATCAGGATCACGTGACAGGCAAAGACGTGAAACAGCGGCAGCGGGCACATCACGTTGTCTTCTTCGGTAAAGAGCAGCCGATGCCCCAGCCACCCGTTGTAGATCAGCCCCGAATACTTGTGCTGCGCCACCTTGGGCATGCCCGTGGTGCCGCCGGTGTGGAAGTAGCAGGCAACGCGGTCCTCCTGCGGATCTTCGAAATCGAGCGTGCTGCTCTGCTTGTCCATTTCCGCGTTGAAGCTGAGGTATTTGGCCTGGTTCTGCGCAAGCCCCTTGGGCCGAATGAGCGGCACGATGAAGGACTTGGGAAAGGTGAGATAGCGGACCAGGTCCACCTCCAGCACCGTCTCTACCCCGGGGGCGAGCTTGACGGCCTCCGCAACCTTCTGCGCCACGTCCGTTTTGGGGAAGGGGCGCAGCGTGACGACCACCTTGGCACCGGTTTCGCGCAGAATGGATCCGATCTGCTCGGGCTCCAGCAGCGGGTTGATGGGGTTCACGATGCCCGCAACAGCCCCGCCCAAAAGCGCCAGAGTCGTCTCATTGCAGTTGGGCAGCACATAGGCCACCACGTCCTTCGGCCCCACGCCCAGCTTGCGGAACATGTTGGCGGCTTGCGTGGTCTTGGCATGCAACTGCTTCCAGGTCAGCGTTTCGGCCTTGTCGGTAGGGCCGGAAAAAATCTGATAGCTAACCGCCTTGTGGCTCGGGAACTTGCCCGCCGTGTCGCTCAAAAGCTTGTACAGCGTCGCGGGCACGTCCCGCGCCTCCCAGGCCATTTCCGCCTCGATTGCGTTCCGATCGTCCATTCCGGCAAAAGCCATAGCAGTCCTCCCTCTTGCCCCGTTCCTCCCCAGGGCGTTTGATTGCCGCACAAGATGCGCAAAATCGGCCCTTTCCGCAAGCAAACTCCTGGCCGCAGACGTAGCGTCAAGGCGCCCCCCTGCCCCCTTTCTCTGGCTAAAAATATCCAAAATCCGCCGCTGCACACCGGTCCGCCGCTTACCGATGTGCGCAGGCCGCGGGGCTGGCGCTATTCCGCCGCGATCCCGTCGGTGAACTGCAAGCGCGCCAGCCGCGCATAAAGCCCGCCCTTGGCGACCAATTCGTCATGCGTGCCGATGGCCGCGATCCGGCCTTCTTCCAACACCACGATCCGGTCCGCTTTCTTAACCGTTGCAAGCCTGTGCGCCACGATCAGCGTCGTGCGCCCTGCGCTCAAGGCATCCACCGCCTGCTGCACCGCCTGCTCGCTTTCCGCATCCAAAGCGCTCGTGGCCTCGTCCAACAGCAGCACCGGTGCATCGCGCAGGATCGCGCGCGCGATGGCGATGCGCTGCTTTTGACCGCCCGACAGCATCACGCCGCGCTCGCCCAGATAGCTGCCATAGCCCTCGGGCAGTGCGCAGATGAACCCGTCGGCGGCAGCGGCGCGGGCGGCGGCGATCACCTCTTGCTCTGAGGCATCCGGCCGGCCAAAGCGGATGTTCTCCGCCGCACTGGCCGCAAAGATCACAGGTTCCTGCGGCACCAGCGCCAGCGCGCCGCGCAAGTCCTCGCGCGCGAGCTTCTGCAGGTCGATCCCGTCGAGCGTGACGCGCCCGGCAGCGGGGTCGTAAAACCGCATGAGCAGCTGGAAAACGGTCGTCTTACCCGCGCCTGAAGGGCCCACGAAGGCCACCGTCTCGCCCGCCGCGATCTCAAGCTCTATGCCTTGCAGGGCAGGAATGTTGGGCCGCGCGGGATAGCTGAAATGCACGTCTTCAAAGCCGATCCGGCCCTTGACGTCTGCGGGCAGCTTGGCGGTGGCATCCATGTCCTCTACGCTGTCGCGTGCCTCCAAAAGCTCCACCAGACGCTCGGTCGCGCCCGCCGCGCGCTGAAGCTCGCCCCAGACCTCCGACAAGAGCGCCGACGCCCCCGCCACCAGGATAGCATAGATGACGAACTGCACCAGCATGCCCTGGCTCATCTCGCCCGCGCGCACATCCCGCGCGCCCATCCACAGCACGCCCACCACGCCTGCAAAGACCAGGAAGATCACGATCACCGTCATCGACCCGCGCACCAGGATGCGCCGGTTGGCGGAGCGCACCGACTGCTCCGTCACCTCCGCGAATTCCGCGCGGCTCGCCCGCTCATGGGTGAAGGCCTGCACCGTCTGCACGGCCCCAAGCGTCTCGGAGGCTTTGGCCGCGGAGGCCGCGATCCAGTCCTGATTGTCCCGGCTAAGCGTCCGCAGCCGCCGCCCCAGCGTCAGGATCGGGATCAGCACCGCGGGTACAATCAGCAGCGTAAGCGCCGTCAGCTTTGGCGAGGTCAGGAGCATCAGCACCAGGCCCCCCGCCAGCAAAAGGATGTTGCGCAGCGCGACCGACACGGACGAACCGATCACGGTCAGGATCAGTGTCGTGTCGGTTGTGATCCGGCTGGTGACCTCCCCAGTCATGATCCGCTCGAAAAAGGCCGGGCTCATCCCGATCACCCGGTCAAAGACGGCGCGGCGGATGTCGGCCACGACCCGTTCGCCCAGCTTGGTCACCAGGTAGTAGCGCATCCCCGTGCCCAGCGCCAAAAGCGAGGCAAACAGAAGCGCGGCCAGGAAATACCGGTCCAAAAGCGCGGTTTCGGCGGTCTCGAAGTTGTCAACGACCAGCCGCGCCGCGATGGGCAGCATCAGCGAAATTGCAGCCGTCAGCACCAGGGCGAACACAGCTGCGGCCATCAGACCCCGGTAGGGCAGCATGAAGGGCGCCAAGGCCCGCAGGGCCCGCACCGGCCCGCGCGCTTGGCGGTCTTCATCGTCTTGCGCAGCCGTTGGCGGACGCGGTGCCATGCCTGATCCTCACTCGGGTCGACCTGTCATGACCGCTGACGCGATCAGGGTCAAGCGGCGCAGGATTGGTCGGGTGATTTGCCGCGGTGGGAAAGTCATTTCGCCCGCGCCGCTCAAGACATGCCCTTGAGACAAAGGGCATCCACGTCAAAAGCTGTTCGAAAGGGCCGTTCACCTGGAGCGGGTAGCGGGAATCGAACCCGCACCTTAAGCTTGGAAGGCTCTTATGATACCATTTCACCATACCCGCCCAAAGGGTGGCGGAGACGAAGGGATTCGAACCCTCGAGACGGTTTCCCGCCTACTCCCTTAGCAGGGGAGCGCCTTCGACCACTCGGCCACGTCTCCGCTGATCTGAATATGTCCTAAGGCCCCCAAAAACAAGCGCTTTCCCCACGGTCTCATGACAACCGGTCAAATCCCTGTTTTCATTGGTTTTCAGCGCAATTGCGCCCCGCTTTGACACGAACCGAACCCTCATTTGCCCCCGCTCGACCGTGGGGCGAAATCCTGCGTCCGTGTCGTGGCGCTGTAACATTGGGGCGCTACTGCTGCGCACAGGAGGGACGCAGACGGTTCAAATCGATGCAGAAAAAACCGCAGATCGCGCGCGATGTCAGCTATGCCAATTCGGCCAGAACGGCTGGCGGCAAATTGGTGATCCGCACGCTCGAAAACGCGACGGGTCGGTTGAGGTTGATCAAACGCGCAGCCGGGTATGACGATGAGGTCGCCCGGGGCCGCAACTTTTGGAACGTTATGTTTGAATGCTACGGATTGGCGCTTCACGTCCTGGCGGGCCGTCTGGACGCAATCCCCACGGAGGGGCCGCTCGTCATTGTTTCCAACCATCCCTATGGCATTTTGGACGGTATGGTCCTTGGTCAGGTGTTAAGCACGAACCGCAGCGATTTTCGCATCCTCGCACATGAGGTCTTTCGACGCTCACCCGATCTCAAAAAACGATCCTGCCCATTTCTTTCGACGGCACGAGTGAAGCGGTGAAACTCAATCTGGCCACGAGAAAAGAAGCCCTGAGCTTTCTGGCGTCAGGCGGTGCCATTGGCGTCTTTCCGGGGGGGACCGTCGCCACGGCTACGAGCCCCATGGCGACACCTCTCGATCCGGCATGGCGGACCTTCACCGCGAAGATGATCGCGAAATCAGACGCGACGGTGGTGCCGATCTTCTTTCACGGCCATACGTCCAGGCTCTTCCAGCTCGCCAGCCACCTTCACTACACCCTGCGCATGGGGCTGATGGTCCGGGAGTTTCGCGCACGTGTGGACGGGCCGGTGGGCATTTCGGTGGGCGACCCGGTCAGCGCTGAAGAGCTGCGCCCTTTCTGTCGTGACCCGCTCAAACTGATGGATCATCTGCGCCAGATGACCTACGCGCTCGGGCCCGGACCGTTCCGAGGGGCCGGATACGGTTACGAATTTGAAGACCGCTGGTCCGCTTGAAGGCCGCCCGGGGCGGCGCAAATGCCGCCAAATCAAGTGGATATCGCGAGACGTCCAAGCGTGCTGCGCCTGATGGCCGTGAGAGACTGGGGCGTACGACTTCTCCCACATCAGACACCGGATTTCAGCCTAAGCGCTTGGTTTAAAAAAGAGAATCCATCGCTCGCGGCCCTAAACGGAGGGGCGCCTCTGCTCCTTCGGCCACGCCGCGACTGACGGCCCTACAGTATTGCTCTGGGTTGGGACACTGGCAAAACCACAAACACGTCCACAAAAGCCAGGTCTTGCCTCAAACACGGTGGGCAAAACGAGGCTCTGCTTTGAAACATCGCTCACGATCACAGGCCACTGGGGGTCTGCCGGGGGTGTGAATCTGGGGCTTTCCATGGGTGCTGCGCCAAGGCCACTGCACCCGAGGGTATCAATCTAGCGACGAAAACCTGAAAGAAATTTTTATTTTCAGAGCTTTATTGTCTTTTCACCCAATTAGAAACCAAATGATTTTTAATTGTTTCACGCCCGCACAACCCAGTGATCGCGCGTGCTTTGCGCGAATGCGCAGCCGTGCCCACATCGGTGTCAGAGGACGAAAAGGCGCAAAGAGCGCCGTAAATGAAAGGACCTGACCCATGAAACTCCTGATCACCACTGCCCTTGCTGCTGCCATCGCAACCACTGCCGCAGCCGGCAATTCGGACCGCTACAACGACCAGCGCTTTGACAGCGCGGTGGGCCATATCTCCTCCTTTGACAACAGCCCGCGCGTAGCCACCTTCGACCGTACGGTGCGCGGCACCACCTTTGCCCAACCCCAGCGGCAACAGCGCGTCATCCTGTCGACCCGCAATCAGCCCAAGGGCACGCAAGCCCGGCCCTATGCCTACGCCAATCCTTACGGTGTGGGCCCCAATAACGACAGCCGCTAAGCTGTCTTCTCCGCACGCTACGGCGAAGGGCCAGTTGTTTCCCGCAGCTGGCCCTTTCCATGCGCATCAACGCCGCGCGCGCATACCCCACAGGTTCGTGAAGACAATGATGCAACGACTTCTGCACCACGCCGTTGGGTCTGTGTACGGAGGGCGGCTACAGCCGCTCAAGCCGATGGAAAGTAAAGAAAGGACCAAGACCATGAAACGCATCATCACAGCCGCCGCAGCCACCGCCCTGATGTCCACCGCTGCACTGGCAGACAAGTCGGACCGCTACAACGACCTGCGCCTCGACACTTCGGAAAAGGCAGAGCGCACCTTTGCGGATGACCCGAACCCAACCGATCTTGAGCGCGCCCAGCGCGGCAACGACCAGCGTTTCCGCGATGAAGGCCCCAGCGTAACGTTCTCCAGCCGCAATGCTGCGCGGACGCCGGGCGAAGGCTACCTCTACGGTGGCTTTGGCGAGGGCAACGACAGTCGCTAAGTCTTTCATAATCAACAGGAAAGGTCTGGGCATGCCGCCCAGGCCTTTTTTCGTGCGCAGGCAGGCCAAGGCCCTCAGGCCGTAAAACCCTCTTGCCATGCGCACAGGAAGAATGCTGATCTACCCTCTCAATGGCGCCGCAACGGCGCGTGGAGGGGAGCACATGTACGGGACCATCGCCGCCATCGCCGCTGCCATCCTGTGCGGCGTGCTGCTCACCAAGCAGCCAGACACAGGGCCGCGCGCGCTGGACGCGGACGACTTCCCCGGCTTTGATCAAAACCAGGTGGAGGCCGGTTGGCTGCTGTTTTACGATCCTGTCTTATCAGGCAATCGCAACATTTCCTGCGCGACCTGTCATCACCCCCGCTTCGCCACCTCCGATGGGCTGTCGTTGGGGCTTGGCGAAGGCGGGCGCGGGCTGGGACCCGCGCGCGTGGCCGATCCCGCCAATCTGCCCGAACAGCGTATCCCCCGGAACTCGCCTGCCCTTTTCAACCTCGGCCACCCTGACATCCGGGTCATGTTCCACGATGGCCGGATTGAAGCGGACACCAGCCGCCCGTCAGGCCTGCGCACGCCATTGGGCGAAGAAATGGTGCAGGGCTTTTCCGGCCTGCTGTCGGCGCAAACGATGTTTCCCGTGCTCTCCGCCGATGAAATGGCGGGCCATCTGGGCGAAAACGATGTCTCAACGGCGGTGCGGCGCGGGCTCATCACCGGCCCGGGCGGCGCGTGGGACATCATCGCGCGCCGGGTGGATGCGCTGCCCGCATACCGGGCGCGCTTTGCCCGCTTTGACGCAAAGATAGCCGCGGGAAATCAGATCACCTTTACCGACATTTCCGATGCCATCGCCGCTTTCATCAGCGTCGAATGGCGCGCCACCGACAGCGCCTATGACCGCGCATTGCGCGGGGGCGCGCCGCTGACGGCGCAGGCCGCTGCTGGGCAATCGCTCTTCTTCGGCACAGCGGGCTGCGGCACTTGCCATTCCGGCGCGCTCCTGAGCGACCAGTCCTTTCACGCCATGGGAGAGCCGCAGTTGGGTCCCGGCAAGGCCGCGCGGTTTGAGACCCACCAGCGCGATGACGGGCGCATGCGCGTGACGGGTGCTACGCAAGACGCCTTTGCCTTTCGCACCCCCATGCTGCGCAATGTCACGCGTACCGGTCCCTGGGGCCATGCGGGCGCGCATGACGACCTGAAAGCGTATCTGGCCTTTCACGCGGCCCCCGCGCGCGGGCTCGACACCTATGCGCCCCGCGCCACGCTTGTCCCGCTTGCAGGGGCCGCGCCCGATTGGGCAATATTGGAGGATGCGGGGGAGCGCGCGGCCCTCAAGGCCAGCGTGACGGCCCCGTCAAAGAGCTTGTCTAAGGCTGAGATCGCCCAACTGATGGCCTTTCTGGAGGCGCTCACCGACGAAAGCGCGATCGCAGGGCGCCTCGGCATCCCGGATGCCGTCCCAAGCGGATTGCCCATCGACCGCTAGCGCCGCAGCCTCACGCGGCTGTTGGCGGCAATCTCCTGCCAAGCGCCCGTCGTGCCGTCGGGCCAATGCACGCGCAACCGGACAGCCTCCGCTGCCCCCAACCCAAGGTGCAGCGGCAAGAGCGTGCCGGACACATGCCCGCCGCCAACCGTGCGCTCGCGCCACTCCACGCCTGCCCCGCGCTCGATCTCCAGCCAGGCGCCGATGGCAAATCGGTTGGGCCCCGCCATGCGCAGGTCAACCTGCGCCCAGTTGCCCGTCTGAGCAGTTCGGTTGAGCCAAAGCTCCATCGGTGCGCGGCGGTTGATCACCACCAGATCAAGCCGCCCATCGCGGTCGAGATCGGCCAGCGCCGCGCCCCGCGACCGCGCCATCGTCGCCACACCCGCCCGGGCAGCCGCTTCTTCAAAGACACCGTCCGCGCGCTGCATCAGCAGATTGTTGGGGTCCTTCATCGCCATGCCGGGCATCTGGTCGACATTGCCCTTGGCGATGAAAAGATCGAGCAGCCCGTTGTTGTCCACATCGCCAAATTCCGCGTGCCAGCCCGTCGAAGGCCGCCCGTCCCCGCCCACATGCGGCCGGTGCGCGGTGGCACCGGTGGCAAAACCGGCCGCGCGCATCTGGCCCGCCTCATTCATCTGCAAGACCTGATCGCCCATGGAGGTCAGCATCACATCCGGATAGCCATCGCCCTGCAGATCCGCACTTGCGATGCCCATGCCCCAGAGCGAGACCCGCGCCCAACCCTCCGCCGCACTGCGTTCGCGCAGGGGCGTCATCTGCCACATCTGCTCATAGCCGCCGCGCACATAGTAGTGGCGGTCATTGGAGATGCGCAGCTCCGCCGTGCCGCTGCGCGTCCAGTCGGAAAAGAGCATCGACAGCGCGCAGAAACCGGGGCTCAGCGTCACCGGCGGGGCAAAACCGTCTGCGCCGGGGCGGTAAAGCTGGTTGATGTCGCAGGCTTCGAAGGGGCCATCGGGATCGCTGCGGTCCACGTAATTGCCGATGGCCAGCGTGGGCCAACCCGCGCCCGCCTCCCAGGTGGCGCTGAAGGCGGTGCTCCACCGGTCGTCCGTCTCAAACCCCCAGGCCGCGCTCGCATCCGTGAAGCCGCAGGCACCGTCCCCCCGCAGGAGCCGGTTTTCACCCACGCGCAGGACCACCAGATCGACGTGACCGTCCGCATCCACATCCAGCGGATAGGCTCCGGTGACGCCGCGCAGCGCGGGCAGCGCCTCCCCTAGCGCGAAAGACAGCCTTTCGCCCGCCTCCTGCACAAAAAGCCGCGCGGGATCCGCGCCGCCCGCGGCATAGATGTCGGGCAGCGCGTCGCCATTGCAGTCAAAGACCGCCACACCGCCGCCCACGAAGTGTTCCCAGCCGCCGACATAGGCGTGCTGGAGCGGAAGTGCGCCGCTGGCGTCCTCGAAAACGGGCTCGGCCAGCGCGCGGCTCGCGACGCAAAAGGCCAAAGGCAGGATCGCTGCCCTCACCGCTCCACCACCGCGGTCTCCGACAGCGTGAGCTCGGTGATGTAGGACAGCGCCTTGGCCGCAGCCCCCGAGGCCCAAAGCAGATCGCCCCAGGCGTGCACCTCCACCGGCGGCAGAGAGGCGCCCGCGTCCAGCGCGTGCCGCTTCATGTCCTCCAGAATGGCCTCTGAGTAAAGGTAGTCGTACTGCATTCGGTCGCCCGACAGGATGATGAGCTGCGGGTCAAAGAGGTTGGCCACATTGGCCATGCCCATGGACAGATACTTGCCCGCGCGTTCAAAGATTGAGCGCGCGGTGGGGTTGCCCGCCTTGGCCTCCCGGTGCAGCGCCTCCAGCACATGCTCAATGGGTGCGCCCGGCAGCGCACCCGGCATCGCAAGTGCCGCCTCGCGCACCAGCGCATAATCCGCCACGTAGGCCTCCAGACACCCCCGCTGCCCGCAGCGGCATAGGGCACCATCCAACGCCACCTTGGTGTGCCCCAGCTCCATCCCCATGCCGCGCGCGCCCGAATAGAGCCTGTGATCCACGACGAGCCCCATGCCCACGCCGTGTTCGATGGTGACCACAGCAAAGTCCGATATCTCACGCCCTACCCCGAACCAAAGCTCCGCCAGAGCCACCAGATTGGCGTCATTGTCGATGATCACCGGCTTGCCCAAGCGCGTGCTCAGGACCTGGGCCAGCGGCACGTGGCGCGCGCGCATGATGGGCGACCAGTTGACCATGCCGGTGCGCGAGACGACGAAGCCCGGCACGCCCACGCAGACCGCCGACAGCGCCTGCTGGTCCACGCCCGCCTCCGCGCAGACCCGGGCCACGAGCGTGGCAGTGGCCTCCGCGATTTCCGCTGTGCTGCTGGTCGCGGGCGTCTCGAGCGCTGTCGCGGCCAGCTGTCGGCCCGCGAAATCGCAGATCACAGCCGTATTCTCCCGATCCGACAACTTCAAGCCCGCCACCAGATGCGCCTCAGGTGCCACCGTGAGCGCGATGGGCGGCCGCCCGCGCCCGGTCTCCTGCGCCAGATGCTCCTCGCGCACGAAGCCCAATTCGATCAGCGCGGAGGTCTGGGTGGTCACGGACGCAGGGCTGATCGACAGCTCTTTGGCGATGCCCGCCCGCGAGACCGCACCCGCCGCCCGGATGCGTTCAAAGATCGACAGGCGCAGCGATTCTGCCGTGCCGCTGACAGGCACAAAGGGGCCGCAGCCCTTCGGCGCAACAGCCGAGAGGTCAGAGCCCTGCGGCGCATTCATTAGTTTTGAACCCGAATTAAAGCCACTGGAAAACCCCGCATTCCAGGCATAAAAACATCTGAAATCCCCCGTATCAGCAAAATTGTTTGCACACTGCCTGAGAAAGTCGCTCATTTAATTTGACATGTGAATTAAATCCGAGCAAGCTCTTTTGCAGCGCCGCGCAGATCAGACGCGGCCACTAGGGAGGATACCATGAAAAGAAGAACGCTCATCGCGGCGCTGGCCGCGGCAACCTGCCTGACGGCACCCGCTTTTGCCCAGGACCTCACGGTCGGGGTCAGCTGGTCGAATTTCCAGGAAGAGCGCTGGAAAACCGATGAGGCCGCGATCAAAGGCGCGCTGGAGGCTGCGGGCGCGGCCTATGTCTCCGCCGATGCGCAGTCGTCCTCGGCCAAGCAACTGTCGGACATCGAACAGCTTCTGGCGCAGGGCGTTGACGCGCTCATCGTGCTGGCCCAAGACGCGGCCTCCATCGGGCCTGCCGTGCAGGCCGCGGCGGACGAAGGCATCCCGGTGATCGCCTATGACCGCCTGATCGAAGATGACCGCACCTATTACCTCACCTTCGACAATGTCGAGGTAGGCCGGATGCAGGCACGCGCCGTGTTTGAGGCGATGCCTAAGGGCCGCTACGTGATGATCAAGGGCTCGCCCACCGACCCCAACGCGGACTTCCTGCGCGGGGGGCAGCAGGAGGTGCTGCAAGCGGCCATTGACGCGGGCGACATCGAGATCGTGGGCGAGGCCTATACCGACGGCTGGGTCCCGGCCAACGCCCAGCGCAACATGGAACAGATCCTTACCGCCAATGACAACGGCGTGGACGCGGTCGTGGCCTCCAACGACGGCACGGCGGGCGGCGTTGTGGCTGCTTTGACCGCGCAAGGTATGGAAGGCCTGCCCGTGTCGGGCCAGGACGGCGATCACGCCGCTCTGAACCGTGTGGCGCTTGGCACCCAGACGGTCTCTGTCTGGAAAGACGCCCGCGCGCTGGGTGCCGCCGCCGGTGAAATCGCGGTTGCCCTCGCGGGCGGCACGGCGATGTCCGACATCGAAGGCACTGTCACCTTCGAGACGCCGGGCGGCAACTCCATGAACGCCACGCTGCTCGCACCCCAGCCGATCACCAAGGACAACCTGTCCATCGTGACCGATGCAGGCTGGATCGAAATGGACAAGCTCTGCCAGGGCGTCACGGACGGCCCCGCGCCCTGCAGCTAAACGCCTGAGGTCTGGTCCCGGCCTGCGCGCGGGGGCCAGGCCCGCACTTTCTTCAAACGCCAAACGCCGGGGGAGGTCCCATGTCGGTCACATCCCAAGACGCCTCTGTGGCGCCCAAACGCCGCAATATCCTTGAAACGCTAGAGATCGACATGCGCCTGCTGGGCATGATCGGCGCGTTCATCGTGATCTGTCTGGTCTTCAACATCGCCACGGATGGGCGCTTTCTGACTCCCCGCAACCTCTTTAACCTTTCGGTGCAGACCGCATCCGTCGCCGTGATGGCCACTGGCATGGTCTTTGTCATCGTCACCCGCAACATCGACCTCTCCGTGGGCTCGCTCCTGGGGTTCATCGGCATGGCGACCGCCGCGCTGCAGGTGCAACTGCTGCCCGACCTCCTGGGCCTCGGCCATTGGTCCATTTGGATTATCGCCAGCCTCTTTGCCGTGTTCATGGGCGCCTGCCTAGGCGCTTTGCAAGGCTGGGTGATCGGATATCTTACGGTGCCCGCCTTCATCGTGACGCTGGGCGGCTTCCTCGTCTTTCGGGGCGCGATGTGGTGGGTCACCCAGGGGCAGACGCAAGCGCCGCTCGACACCACCTTTCGCCTCATGGGCGGCGGCGCGGAGGGCACGCTGGGCGAGACGCTGAGCTGGGTCTTCGGCCTCGCAGCCTCCGCCATCGCGCTGGCTCTCATCCTGATGAGCCGCCGGCGCAAGATCGGCCACGGCTTCACCGTCAAACCCGCCTGGGCCGAAGCGGTGCTGGCGGCGCTGTCGGTGGGCCTCATCGCCACCTTCGTTTATGTCATGAACGCCTACCCCATCCCCAAAGGCGCGATGCGCCGCATGGCGGAGGCGCAGGGCGTGGAGCTGACCGAGGGCATGGTCTGGTATCACGGCGTGGCGATCCCCGTGGTCATGTTGATCGCGGTGACCGCGGTAATGACCGTGATCGCCAATCGCACCCGCTTTGGCCGCTACGTCTACGCCACCGGCGGGAACCCGGAGGCGGCAGCGCTCTCAGGCATCAACACGCGGCTTTTGACGGTCAAGGTCTTTGCCCTGATGGGCGCTTTGACGGGCATCTCCGCCATCATCGCCTCCGCGCGTCTCAACGCCGTGGACGTAGGCCTCGGCACGCTGGATGAGCTGCGCGTCATCGCGGCGGCGGTGATCGGCGGCACCGCGCTGTCAGGTGGCGCGGGCACGATATACGGCGCCGTGATCGGCGCGCTGATCATGCAGACGATCATCTCCGGCATGGCATCGGTGGGCGTAGACGCGCCGCTGCAATCCATCGTGGTGGGCATCGTCCTGGTGCTCGCCGTCTGGATCGACATCGTCTACCGCCGCAAGACAGGAGCAAACTGATGGTGGATCGCAGTGGCACGCCGCTGGTGGAGCTTGAAGATATCTCCATCTCCTTTGGCGGCATCAAGGCCGTGGACGGCGTTTCCGTCGATCTTTACCCGGGCGAGGTCGTGGGCCTTCTGGGTCACAACGGTGCGGGCAAATCCACGCTGATCAAGTGCCTGTCAGGCGCCTACCAGATGGACCGCGGCACCATCCGCATCAACGGTGAGACCGCAACCATCACCAACCCCCGCGACGCGCGCAGCTACAATATCGAGACGATCTATCAGACGCTGGCCCTGGCCGACAATCTCGATGCCGCCTCCAACCTCTTTCTGGGGCGCGAGATCACCAATGCCTTGGGCTTTGTCGATGACGGCGCGATGGAGGCGGAGACGCGCAAGATCATGGCGCGGCTTAACCCGAACTTCCAGAAATTCGCCGCTCCCGTTTCTGCGCTTTCGGGCGGGCAACGCCAGTCCGTTGCTATTGCCCGCGCGGTCTATTTCAACGCGCGCATCCTGATCATGGATGAACCCACTGCTGCGTTGGGCCCCCAGGAAACCCAGATGGTGGCCGAGCTTATCCAGGAGCTCAAGCGTCAGGGGCTGGGCATCTTCCTGATCGACCACGACGTGCACCAGGTCAAAGCGCTCTGCGACCGGGCAGCGGTGATGAAGAACGGCCAGCTGGTGGGCACGGTGGAGGTGGATGCGGTTTCCACAGACGACATCCTCGCGATGATCATCGCGGGCAAGAAACCGCAACACGTGGCCGCCTGAATGTACGTAGGCCTCGATCTGGGCACCTCTGGTCTCAAGGCGCTGCTGATGGACGAGGATCAGCACCAGCTTGCAGAGGCCACTGCCCCGCTCACGGTGCATCGCCCCCATGACGGCTGGTCAGAGCAGGACCCGAGCGACTGGATCGCCGCCGCTGAGGCCGCACTGGATGCGCTGGCCGCAGAGAACGACCTTTCCGCGGTGAAAGGCATCGGCCTCTCCGGCCAGATGCACGGCGCGACGCTGCTGGATGCGGCCGACGCGCCGCTTGGGCCTTGCATCCTCTGGAACGATACGCGGTCGGCGGCTCAGGCGGCGGCGATGGATGCGCAACCCGACTGGCGCGCGGTCACCGGAAACATCGTCTTTCCGGGCTTCACCGCGCCCAAGCTGCACTGGTTGCGCCAGACCACGCCAGAGGTCTTTGACCAAGTGAGCACCGTGCTGCTGCCCAAGGACTACCTGCGGCTTTGGCTGACGGGAGAGAAAGTGGCGGAGATGTCGGACGCCGCCGGGACAAGCTGGCTCGACACTGGCGCGCGGGACTGGAGCGATGCGCTGCTGGCGCGCACAGGCCTCACCCGCGGCCACATGCCCCGCCTCGTCGAAGGCGCGGAGGTCTCCGGCGGGCTGAGGCCCGACCTGGCCGCGCGCTGGGGCATCGGCGCTGGCGTGCCCGTTGCAGGCGGCGCGGGCGACAATGCCGCCACCGCCGTCGGCACCGGCGTTGTGGCCCCCGGCGACGCCTTTGTATCGCTGGGCACCTCCGGCGTACTCTTTGCCGCTTGCGACGCCTTCCGCCCGCAGCCAGAGACCGCCGTGCACACCTTCTGCCACGCCCTGCCAGGCATGTGGCACCAGATGGGCGTGGTTCTGGCCGCCACGGACGTGCTGAACTGGTGGGCCAGCGTGGTCGGCTCGGATGCCGCGACGCTCACGCGCGAGCTTGGCGCGCTGAAGGCCCCCTCGCGCACCACCTTCCTGCCCTATCTGGGCGGGGAACGTACTCCGCTGAACTCCGCCACCGTGCGCGGGGCCTTCACCGGCCTCGAACATGCAACCGACCGGCAGGCCGGCACCCGCGCGGTGCTCGAAGGCGTGGCCTTCGCATTGGCCGATTGCCGCGATGCGCTGGCGGCGACGGGCACGGGCATCGCGCGCTGCCTTGCCGTGGGCGGCGGCAGCCAGTCGGAGCATTGGCTGCGCATCCTCGCAACCGTGTTGAACCTGCCGCTCGATCTGCCCGCAGGCGGCGCACAGGGCGCGGCCTTCGGCGCGGCACGGCTCGCGATGATGGCCGTGACGGGCGACACCTCTCTGGCCAACCGGCCCGCCATCGCCCGCACCATTGAACCCGACGCTGCCCTGACAGACGCCTTCCAAACCGCGCACGCCCGCTACCGCGAGACCGCGCGCCAGATGATGGACCTTTCATGACCGACTTTTTCAAAGACATCCCCGAAATCCGCTTTGAGGGCTCCGACGCGGCAAGCGAATTCGCCTACCGCCACTATGATCCCGCCGAGGTCGTGAACGGCGCGCCCATGGCGGACAACCTGCGATTTGCGGTGGCCTATTGGCACGCCTTCGCCTGGCCAGGCAACGACCCCTTCGGCGGGCAGACCTTTGAGCGCCCCTGGTTCGGCGACACGATGGATCTCGCGCGCATGAAGGCGGACGTGGCCTTCGAGATGTTCCGCATCCTGGGCCAGCCGTTCTTCTGCTTTCACGACGCGGACGTGCGGCCCGAGGGCGATACATTAGCCGAGAGCCGCACCCGTATGGAGGAGATGACGGATTATCTCGGCCAGAAGATGGAGACGACAGGCACCAAGCTCCTCTGGGGCACCGCCAACCTCTTCTCTCACCGCCGCTTCATGGCCGGGGCGGCAACCAACCCTGACCCCGAGATCTTTGCCTATGCCGCAGGTACCGTGAAGTACTGCATGGACGCCACGCACAAACTGGGCGGGCAGAACTACGTGCTCTGGGGCGGGCGCGAGGGGTACGAGACGCTGCTGAATACTGACCTCAAGCGCGAGCGCGCGCAGGCCGGGCGGTTCCTGTCGATGGTGGTCGAATACGCCCACAAGATCGGCTTCAAGGGTACCATCCTGTTGGAGCCTAAGCCCCAGGAGCCCACCAAGCACCAGTATGACTACGATGTCTCGACCGTCTATGCCTTCCTCAAGGACTTCGGGCTGGAGGGGGAGGTGAAGGTGAACATCGAACAGGGCCACGCGATCCTCGCGGGCCATTCGTTCGAGCATGAGCTGGCCACGGCCGCGGCCTTGGGCATCTTCGGCTCCATCGACATGAACCGCAATGACTACCAGTCCGGCTGGGACACCGACCAGTTTCCCAACAACGTGCCTGAGGTGGCGCTGGCCTATTACGAGATCCTGCGCGCGGGTGGTTTCACGACCGGGGGCACGAACTTCGACGCCAAGTTGCGCCGCCAATCGCTGGACCCCGCCGATCTGATCCTGGCCCATGTCGGCGCCTTCGATACCTGCGCGCGGGGCTATAAGGCGGCGGTTGCGATGCAGGCAGACGGCGCGCTGGAAGGGCTGCGTCAGGCCCGCTACGCTGGCTGGGACACGCCGGAGGGTCAGGCGCTGCTAGGTGCGTCGCTCGAAGAGATTGCCGCGCAGGCCGAAAGCGCCGCGCCTCCGGAGCCTGTGTCAGCCCGTCAGGAGCGGCTGGAAAATCTGGTGAACCGCTACGTCTGAAGCGCCTCACAGTCCCGGACCTGATCCGGGACCTCTGACCCACGCGCATGCGCGCAAGACCCCGGCTCAAGGCCGGGGCCGCGTTTCAGAAGACGCTACCCGATCACCCGCACATCCCGCGGGAGCTCCGACAGCACCTCCGGGCCTTCGCTGCGCAAGATCACGATATCCTCCAGCCGGATGCCAAAGCGGCCAGGCAAGTAGATGCCCGGCTCAATTGAGAAGACCATCCCCTCCTCCAACACCACCTGCGCGGACCCAGTGATATAGGGCGGCTCATGCACCTCCACGCCCATGCCGTGACCCGTGCGGTGCAGGAAGTAATCGCCATAGCCTGCCGCCGCGATCACCCCGCGCGCGGCGTCATCCACCTCATGCGCCCGCACACCGGGGCGCGCCGTGGCCAGCGCCGCTTGCACCGCCGCCTCCACCACGGCATGCACCTCCGCATAGCCCTCGGGCCCCGCACCCATGACCGCCATGCGCGTAATGTCCGAGCTGAAACCGTCCTTGCCACCGCCGATGTCCATCACTACCGCTTGCCCGGCCTCCAGCAGCGCGTCGCCGGTCTGGTGATGCGGCATCGCGCCATTGCCGCCCGCGCCAACGATCGAAAAGAGCGGCCTGGCCTCCTGCCCGGCAAAGCTGTCCCGCGCGATCTGCGCCACCTCAAGCTCCGTCATCCCCGGGCGCATCGCCGCCCATGCCGCCTGCATCGCCGCATCGGCAATCCGCGCGTTGGCCTTCAGGATTGCATATTCCTCAGCAGACTTGCGTGCACGCAGCGCCCCCACTGTGCTCTCGCAAAACTGCCGCCGCGCGTTCAAAAGCCGGTCCTGCACCAGGGCCGCGTGATCCGCCCGCATCGTCTCATCCAGCACGATGGACCGCGCCTGAGCAGCCCCCAAAGCTTCCAACATGGCTTCGAACGCCGCCTGCGGCCCTTCCGCATCGCTCCACTCGAAGAATGGCAAGTCCGTCTGGCGCCTGGCGCTCTCGCTCTCCAGCGACGGCATCAGGAGCCCCGCATGCGCCGCCGTCAGGGCAAAGATCAAAGGCCGCTCATCCCCGTGCGGATGCATGCCCGTCAGCCAGCGCAGATGCGCACCCGGCCCCAGCGCGAGAAGGTCCACACCCTGCTCCGCCATCTTCGCCCTGAGCGCTGCGATCTTGTCCATGTCTGCCTCCCACTTGCATGGCCCACCATAACACTGCCCGCGCCCGCGACAAACTGACCTCACAGACCGTCAAAAGGTCCTTATGTGTTGCCAGATTGTTCCTGCGAACATAGCATGAACGCATGGCCAGAAGATCCCTAACAGAAAAGCTCGCGATCCTCAGCGATGCCGCCAAATACGACGCCTCTTGCGCGTCCAGCGGGACCACGCGGCGCGATGCAAAGAATGGCGGGCTGGGCAGCGCGGGCGGCGCAGGCATCTGTCATGCCTACACGCCCGACGGGCGCTGCATCAGCCTGCTCAAAATCCTGATGACGAACTTCTGCATCTTTGACTGCGCGTATTGCGTCAACCGCGTCTCCTCCAACGTGGAACGCGCGCGGTTCACGGTTGATGAGATCGTCACGCTCACCATTGAATTCTACCGCCGCAACTACATCGAGGGGCTGTTTTTGTCCTCCGGCATCATCCGCTCCCCCGATGACACCATGGCCCAGATGGCCGAGGTTGCGCGGCGTTTGCGCGAAGACGAAAACTTTCATGGATACATACACTTAAAGACCATCCCTGATGCAGCACCTGAACTCATCGAACAGGCTGGGCTCTACGCGGACCGGCTGTCCATCAACGTCGAACTACCCTCGGAGCTCAGCCTCAGGACCTACGCCCCCGAAAAGGACGCAGGCCAGATCCGTAAGGCGATGGGCAACATCCGGCTTGAGAAAGAGGCCCGTAAGGAACGCTCCTTCACCGGCAAACGCCCGCCCAAATTCGCGCCCGCGGGCCAGTCGACACAAATGATCGTGGGCGCAGACGGCGCGAATGACGCGGCGATCCTGTCGACCTCCACCACGCTCTACTCCAGCTACAAGCTCAAGCGCGTCTACTACTCCGCCTTCTCGCCCATCCCCGACAGCTCCGCCGCCTTGCCGCTGATCAAACCGCCGCTCGCCCGCGAGCATCGGCTCTACCAAGCCGACTGGCTGCTGCGGTTCTACGGCTTTGATCTGGGTGAGATCACCAGCGCCGCCCCGGGCGGCAATCTCGACCTCGAAGTGGACCCCAAGCTGGCCTGGGCGCTGCAGAACCGTGGCCAATTCCCCGTGGACGTGAACCGCGCCCCGCGCGAAATGCTCTTGCGCGTGCCCGGTTTCGGCACCCGAACCGTGCAGCGCATCCTCTCCACCCGCCGTCACCGACGCATTCGCTACGGCGATCTTCAGCGCATAGGCGCGCCGCTCAAGAAAGCGCGCGATTTCATCGTGACGGAGGACTGGCGCGCCGGCGCGGCCCTTGATGCCGAGAACCTGCGCGCGAAATTCGCGCCGCCGCCCGAGCAATTGGCGCTCTTTTGAGCTTTCACGTCACCATCCCGGCGATCGGCAGCTTCGCGGCCTGGCGCGATGCGGCCCGTGGGCTCTTGGCGGATAACGTGCCGCCCGAAGAGGTCGACTGGCAGTTCGAAGGCGACCCCGCGCCTCTGTTTCCTGGTGATCCACCGCCGCAGACAACCAGACCGCTCAAGGTGTCCCGCGACTTCGTGAACCTGGCCAGCTCCGCCGTCTGGCACGCTGATCCACAACGCTTCTCGCGCCTCTATGCGCTGCTCTGCCGCCTCGCCCATGAGCCCCGCCTGATGTCCGATCCCAGCGATCCGGCGTTGGCGAAACTGCGCGGCATGGCCAAGAACGTGCACCGCTGCCAGCACAAGATGAAGGCCTTCGTGCGGTTTCGCGACCTCGATGCCTCAGGCCCCCGCCGCCGCTTCGTCGCCTGGTTCGAACCCACCCACCACACGGTGGAGCCCACAGCACCTTTCTTCGCCAAACGCTTTGCCGACATGGACTGGTGCATCGTCACCCCCGGCAAAACCGCCACCTTCGTCGATGGCCACACCACCTTTGGCCCCGGAGGCCCGCGCCCAGACCTGCCCGAGGATGCGACCGAGGAGATGTGGCAGACCTACTACGAGAACATCTTCAATCCCGCCCGCGTGATGATCAGCGCGATGACATCAGAAATGCCGCGCAAGTATTGGAAAAACATGCCAGAAACCCGCGCCATTCCGGAGCTCATTCGCAAAGCCGAGGCCCGCGCGCGCGGCATGGCCGAAGCGGCACCCACGCTGCCGCCAGTCTTTGCCAGCCGCGTGGCAACGCAGCTGGAGGCGCATCAATCCCGCTGGAGCGGCCCAACCGAAGACCTGCCCGCCGCCATCGCCGCCTGCACCCGCTGCCCTCTCCACTGCGCCGCGACCCAGGCCGTCCCTGGTGAAGGCCCGGTCGATGCCCGCATTATGATCGTGGGCGAACAACCCGGCGATCAG
The DNA here is from genome assembly GCA_039024775.1 of Pseudomonadota bacterium. Taxonomy (GTDB): domain Bacteria; phylum Pseudomonadota; class Alphaproteobacteria; order Rhodobacterales; family Rhodobacteraceae; genus Sulfitobacter. Next base: position 31,434 of record JBCCPS010000003.1, on the reverse strand, counting down.
GAAGACCTCCAGGGCCGCCCCTTCGTGGGCCCCGCCGGCCAGGTGCTGAACCGCGCCCTCACCGCCGCGGGCATCGACCGCAGCACCGCATACCTCACCAACGCCGTCAAACACTTCCGCTTCACGCCAAAGGGCCGCCGCCGCATCCACCAGCGCCCTGACCAGAGCCATATCGACCACTGCAAATGGTGGCTCGACGCCGAACGCGCCGCGGTGCAACCAGCTCTCATCGTCGCCCTAGGCGCCACCGCCGCCCAGGCCCTCACCGGCACCAGCAAAGCCCTCACCCGCCGCCGCGGCCAGATCGAGCAGACGCCCGACGGCACCCCCGTCCTGATTACGATCCACCCCTCCTACCTCCTCCGCCTCCCCGACGGCGAAGAGAGGTCTCGCATGATCCGCGCCTTCGAGGCCGACCTCGCCCTCGCCTGGACCCACATCTCGCAAAACGCCTAATCGTAGCCCCGGACCTGATCCGGGGCCTCCGGCATCACCGCACAATCTCCAATTGAGTGCGGATAAAAAGGGCGGATAAGATCACACCAGAAATATGGGGTGTAACGAGTGATCGAGAGCATTGAGAAATGGGCAAGCGACTACGTGGGCATACTCGCGCTCTTGGCAGTCGTTATCGCCCTGCTCTCCCCGATCATCGGCAAACTGATCGGCCTGCGCCAGGGCGTCAGCATCGAAACGCAACTGCGCGATCCAAGGTCACGCAAGCATCTGATCAATCGCTACGAGGACAACAGCGCCGAAAGCTACTTCGACGCGATCACCCGCCTTCTTGATTTCGCCCGCCGGGCCGTTGCTGTTCTTCCGCGCCTACGGCACTTGCCTCACGCTCGCCTACATCTTTCCACTGATCTCGATCATGCTGGGCTGGGTACTATTCAACCTCTGGGATCCCGGCGGCATAGAAATGTTTCGCGACAGCTGAAACGGGTTTGACGGGCTCTTGCGATTAAGTACGTTCAACTTTGAGGTCGGCGGTTCGACTTTGATCATCAGGAGAACGGATGATTTTGTCGCGTTGGTTGGCCTCGGCTTCACCCCTGTGCTTTCAGACATTTATGCAGTCATATTCTAAACATCGACTTGACGAACCGACCTCTATGTCAAACAGATGCTTTACCACCTCCGCACCGAGACGATAGCGCTCAGAGGTAGACGCGATACCGAAGCCCCAAAACGCCGCGATTTCGCCCCTAACAATTTGACTGGGCGCACATCCACCTAAGAACGCCCCAAACCGCCGCCCGAGGCTTCAAGCCGCCCTCAGGTGTTGAACAGAAAATGCAACACGTCGCCGTCCTTGACGACATACCCCTTGCCCTCCGCGCGCATCTTGCCCGCTTCCTTGGCCGCCTGCTCACCACCCAGGGCCACGTAGTCGTCGTAGCTAATCGTCTCCGCCCGGATGAAGCCCTTCTCGAAATCCCCGTGGATCACGCCCGCTGCTTTGGGCGCGGAAGTGCCTGCCGGGATCGTCCAAGCGCGGGCCTCTTTGGGGCCTGCGGTGAAGTAGGTCTCCAGGTGCAACAGCTGGTATCCCGCGCGGATGAGACGGTCCAAACCGGCCTCTGACAGCCCCATTTCGTCCAAGAACATCTCAGCTTCCTCGGCCTCAAGCTGGCTGATCTCCTCCTCGATCTGGGCAGAGATGATCACATGAGAATTACCCTCTTTCGCAGCCATTTCAGCCACTTGCGCGGAGAAGCTATTGCCCTCCGCCGCGTCCCCTTCGCCCACATTGCAGACGTAAAGCACGGGCTTCGTCGTCAACAGCTGCAGCATCCGCCAGGCCTTGGCGTCCTCTGCCTCCACCTCAACCACGCGCGCGGGCTTGCCCGCTTCCAAAGCCTCCAAAGCCGCCTTCATCAGCCGCTCCTGCTGCACCGCCTCCTTGTCGCCACCGCGCACCTTGCGCACAATGTTTTGCAGCCGCTTCTCGATGCTTTCGATGTCCGCCAGCATCAGCTCCGTCTCGATGGTTTCGGCATCCGCCACCGGGTCCACGCGGCCCTCCACATGGGTCACATCGCCATCCTCAAAACAGCGCAGGACATGAGCGATGGCGTCTACCTCCCTGATATTGGCTAGAAACTGATTGCCCAACCCCTCGCCCTGAGAGGCGCCTTTCACCAGCCCCGCGATGTCCACGAAGGTCATCCGCGTGGGGATCACCTGCTTGGATTTGGCGATCTCCGCCAACCGGTCGAGCCGCGCATCAGGGACCGCGACCTCGCCAACGTTGGGTTCAATCGTGCAAAAGGGAAAGTTCGCGGCCTGCGCTGCAGCTGTGCGAGTCAAGGCATTGAAAAGCGTGGATTTCCCCACGTTTGGCAAGCCTACGATACCCATTTTGAAACCCATGATGCGCTCCTTTGTAATCCGGCTGCCGACCTAGGGCCTGACGGTCAAAAGCGCAAGCCGCATTGCCTTTCGCGCGGGTTTTGGGCATGTGGATTCCGAACGACAGGAAGAGGCACGCCCATGTCCCGCATCGACGCCAAATTCGCCGCCTTGAAAGCTGACGACCGGAAGGCTTTCGTGGCTTACGTGATGGCGGGCGACCCCGATTATGCCGCATCGCTGGAGGTGGTCAAAGGCCTGCCGGGCGCAGGTGTGGACGTGATCGAGCTGGGCCTGCCCTTCACCGATCCCATGGCGGATGGGCCGACAATCCAGCTTGCCGGGCAGCGCGCGTTGGAAGGCGGCATGACGCTGGACAAGACGCTGCAGCTGGCGGCCGATTTTCGCAAGAACGACGACACCACGCCCATCGTGCTGATGGGCTATTACAATCCAATCTACTCCATGGGGGTGGAGGCCTTCCTCAAAGCAGCGGCAGAGGCGGGTATCGACGGATTGATCGTGGTGGACCTGCCGCCAGAAGAAGACGCGGAGCTGTGCCTGCCCGCGGCCAAGGCAGGCCTTAACTTCATCCGCCTCGCCACGCCCACCACGGATGAGGCGCGCCTGCCTCAGGTGCTCAAAAACACCTCCGGCTTCGTCTATTACGTTTCCATCACCGGGATCACCGGCGCGGCGGAAGCCGAGGCGGGCGATGTGGGCCCCGAGGTCAAGCGCATTCAGGAGGCCAGCGGCCTGCCGGTGGTTGTGGGGTTTGGCGTCAATACGCCCGAGAAAAGCCGCGCCATCGCAGGCGTGGCGGACGGCGTGGTCGTGGGCTCCGCCATCGTCAGCCGCATCGGCAAGGGGGAGAGCACGACGGACGTGCTGGCCTTTGTCAAATCCCTCGCAGACGGGGCGCATCAAGCCTGACCTCTGCTTGCCCCAAGGGAGACGAGCGCATAGGTACGACCTCATAGCAAATGAGGTGCCCTGATGTTCCAACTCCCTTTCCCCGTCCGTGATGCAAATGCTGGTTCTGGCAGCAAGGATCTGGGCGATCTGCCGGAGTGGAACCTCGACGATCTTTACGCCGGTGAAGACGCGCCGGAGCTCAAGCGCGATCTCGATTGGCTTGAGCAGGCCTGCGCCTCTTTCGCGGCAGACTATGAGGGCAACCTGGCCGGTCTCGACGCCGCGGGCTTTCTTGAATGCGTCCTCCGCAACGAAAAAATCAACCAGACCGCAGGCCGCATCATGTCCTTCGCGGGCCTGCGCTACTACCAGCTGACCACCGACGCGGGCCGGGCGAAGTTCATGTCCGATCTGCAGGAGAAGATCACCAACTTCACCACCCCGCTGGTCTTTTTCACGCTTGAGCTGAACCGGTTGGAGGATGACCATCTGGAGGGCCTCTTTGCCCAGAACGCCGATCTGGCGCGCTACAAGCCCGTGTTTGACCGCATCCGCGCGATGAAGCCCTATCAACTGAGCGACGAATTGGAGCGGTTCATGCACGATCTAGGCGTTGTGGGCGACGCCTGGGAGCGGATGTTCGATGAGACCATCGCGGGGCTCGAATTCGAGGTGGCCGGGGAGACGCTCAACATCGAGGGCACGCTGAACCTGCTGACCGACCCCGACCGCGCCAAGCGGGAAGAGGCCGCGCGGGAAGTGGCGCGGGTGCTGTCGGACAACGTGAAAACCTTCGCCCGCGTGCACAACACCCAAGCCAAGGAAAAAGAGATCATCGACCGCTGGCGCGGCATGCCCACCGCACAGACTGGGCGGCATCTGAGCAACCACGTGGAGCCCGAGGTGGTCGATGCGTTGCGCAATGCGGTGGTGAACGCCTATCCCAAGCTGTCGCATCGCTACTATGAGCTCAAGCGCAAGTGGCTGGGGCTCGACAAGATGCAGGTCTGGGACCGCAACGCGCCGCTGCCCTTGGAGGATCCCAAGACGGTGGACTGGGCGCAGGCGGAAAAGACGGTGATGGACGCCTACAACGCCTTCGACCCGCGCATGGGAGAGATCGCGGCGCCCTTCTTTTCCAAAGGTTGGATTGATGCCGCCGTAAAGCCCGGCAAGGCGCCGGGCGCCTTTGCCCATCCCACCGTGACCAATGTGCACCCTTACGTGATGCTCAACTACCTGGGCAAACCGCGCGACGTGATGACACTGGCCCATGAGCTGGGCCACGGCGTGCACCAAGTGCTGGCTGCGGGCCAAGGCGAGATGCTGTCTTCCACGCCGCTCACCTTGGCGGAGACGGCGAGCGTCTTTGGTGAGATGCTGACCTTCCGCAAGATGCTGGATGCGGCAGAAACGCCTGCCCAGCGCAAGGTGCTGCTGGCGGGCAAGGTGGAGGACATGATCAACACGGTCGTGCGCCAGATCGCGTTCTATGATTTCGAGTGCAAGCTGCACGACGCCCGCCGCGCCGGAGAGCTGACGCCCGAGGACATCAACGCGCTCTGGATGTCTGTGCAGGGCGAAAGCCTCGGCCCGGCATTCGAGTTCATGGACGGCTACGAGACGTTCTGGGCCTACATCCCGCACTTCGTGCATTCGCCCTTTTACGTCTACGCCTATGCCTTTGGTGACGGGCTCGTGAACGCGCTTTACGCGGTCTATGCGGAAGGCGATGCAGGGTTCGAGGACAAATACTTCGACATGCTGCGCGCGGGCGGATCAAAGCACCATAAAGAGCTTCTGGCGCCTTTCGGGCTCGATGCCTCTGACCCGGCGTTCTGGGACAAGGGGTTGGCCATGATCTCGGGCTTCATCGATGAGCTGGAGGCGATGGAGGGGTGACGCCCGAAGAAATTGCGCTAGGGCTCGAACGCTACCTTACCCGGGAACGAAACGATCCCAGGCAGTTCGCGATCAACTTTCGGAATTCTCTGATTTTCGTTTTCAACGAAGGGCATCCGGATCAGATGGTGCCCTTGGCCTGGGCGCTTTCAGCTCTCAATGATGGTTGGGAGAGCACGACACGTTCTATGAACTCAGGTAATGCGAGGACCCGCGCTGAAGCAGCAGGGCTGTTACGGATTGAATGTGACCATCCAGACCATGCCGCGTTTTGGGAAGTCGCGATGGAACGTGTCGCACAGCTTGCCAGACCCTACCTCTCGGAAAAGCAGATCGGCTTTTCACGGCACCACAGCGCTCCGAGAAGGCAGGAGGAAAACTCGTTTTACGTTATTCCATCAAATGCCTGTGGCGCGTCATTCCCTAATGAGACAGAGCTTTTGAGCGAGCACGAGGGTGCCGCCAAGCAGATCACGACAAACCGCTACGAAAGAAAAGCAAGTCTGCGTGCTGCCTGTATTAGGCATTATCGCGCGATGCATGATGGCGTTCTGCTTTGTGAAGCCTGTGGGTTCGATTTCGAAAGAGCTTTTGGTCCTGTGGGTGCTGGCTTTATCCACATCCATCACAAACATCCCCTTGGTAATTTACAAGAAGAAAGACTTGTCGACCCCTTGAAGGATCTTGTCCCGCTATGTCCAAACTGCCACGCGATGGCGCATCGTTTCATCGGCGTAAAGGAAACGCCGAGAGACGTATGCACACTGAAAAAGCTTCGCCAAAAATGATTAAGCCGCCTTCACTTCAACTGACTATCCTTTGACCCCCGCCGGTTGATGCCGCTCCGCACGCGGTAGGCCGCGTCCCGCTCTGTCATGCAGTCTATACACAGCTTCACCCCTGGCAGCGCCTCGCGCCGGGCCAGGGGGATCTCCTCCTCGCATTCTGCGCAGTGGGTCAGGCTTTCGCCCTGCGCCCGTTTGCGCGCCTGCAGACGTGCCAGCTCATCCGCAATGGAGGCTTCGATCTGCTCGGACACTGCACCGTCTCGCGCCCATCCCCCTGCCATGTCATCCTCCTATGCGGGACCCTGCCCGTGGGCCGGGCCGGGTCAACCCATCGTCAAAAGGTTCAGGCGCTGACCGCCATCCCCTTCTCACGCGCCAGCTCTCGCATACGCTTTTGCAACTTCTCGAACGCGCGCACCTCAATCTGGCGGATGCGCTCGCGGCTCACATCGTACTGGCCTGAAAGGTCCTCCAGCGTGATCGTCTCATCGCTCAACCGCCGCTGGGTCAGGATGTCTTTCTCGCGATCATTGAGCACCTCCAGCGCCTCGGCCAGCATCTCCCGCCGCGTCTCCAGCTCATCCTTTTCGGCATAGTCGCCGGCCTGATCGGCGTCCTCATCCTCCAGCCAGTCCTGCCACTGCATGGTGCTCTCACCGTCAGAGCCCACCTGCGCGTTCAGCGATGCATCCCCGCCCGACATCCGCCGATTCATGGAGATCACCTCCGCCTCGGTCACGCCCAGCTGTTCGGCGATCTTTTCGACGTTTTCGGGCCGAAGATCGCCTTCCTCCAGCGCGCCAATCTTGTTTTTGGCCTTGCGCAGGTTGAAGAAAAGCTTCTTCTGACCCGACGTGGTGCCAAGCTTCACCAAGCTCCAGGACCGCAGAATATACTCCTGAATGGAGGCCCGGATCCACCACATCGCATAGGTGGCGAGCCGGAAACCCTTTTCGGGATCAAATCGCTTGACCGCCTGCATAAGGCCCACATTGGCCTCGGAAATCACCTCCGCCTGCGGCAAGCCGTAGCCGCGATAGCCCATCGCGATCTTCGCGGCGAGGCGCAAATGGCTCGTCACCATCCGGTGCGCGGCTTCGGTGTCCTGCTCCTCCACCCAGCGCTTGGCGAGCATATATTCCTCTTCCGGCTCCAGCAGCGGAAACTTACGGATCTCCTGCATGTAGCGGTTCAGTCCACCTTCCGGCGTCGGTGCGGGCAGATTTGCATAATTGGCCATGGTCTCTCTCCTGTCGCCCGAATGTTTACGGGATTAACATAAGATATGGGTCGCGGATGAACTGCGTTCAAGGGCTAACAGCGCCGCGTCTTCATACTGCCCTAATAATCGTAAATAGACAGTTTCAGCGATCCAGATCGCGCGCATTTGCGCAGTGTTTCAACGGGCAGGGTCGGAAAGCCGTTCCAACAGGGCCGCCATATCCGGTGGCAGAGCCGCTTCGAAACGCAAGTGCGCGCCAGTTACAGGGTGGTCAAACCCCAAAACGGCCGCATGCAGCGCCTGGCGGGGGAAAGCGCCCACCGCCTCCGTCGCGGCCGCGCTCAAGGCCCCCTTCGCAAGCCTGCGCTTGCCGCCATAGGTGGCGTCCCCCACCAGGCCGTGGCCCGCGTGAGCCAGATGCACGCGGATCTGATGGGTGCGCCCCGTCTCCAGCCAGCAGTCCAGCAGCGACACCACCGGGGGCGCCCCGAAGCGCGCCACCGTCCGCGCCCGCGTCACGGCATGCTTTCCGCCCTGAAAGAGCACCGCCTGGCGCTGCCTGTCGGTCTTGTGGCGCGCAAGCTGGGTGGTGAGCTTGAGGATGTTGCCCGGCTCAAAGGACACGCCCCTGACCCCGCGCAGCCGCGGATCATTGGCGTCCGGCACCCCGTAGACCAGCGCGCGATAGGCCCGCTCCACGCTGTGATGTTCAAACTGAGCGGCAAGCCCGTGATGCGCCGCATCCGTTTTGGCCACCACCAGCAAACCGGACGTATCTTTATCGATCCGGTGCACAATGCCAGGCCGCTTGCGCCCGCCCACGCCCGACAATGTGTCACTGCAATGGGCCAGCAGGGCATTCACCAACGTGCCCGACGGCGACCCGGGTGCCGGGTGCACCACAAGCCCCGCAGGCTTGTTGACGACAATCAGGTCTGCGTCTTCGTGCACCACATCAAGCGGGATGGCTTCGGGCGCGATGTGGCTCTCCTCCGCCGCCTCCACCGTGATCTCCACCCAGGCCCCTTCGACCGCTCGCGCCTTGGGATCAGCCGCAAGCGCGCCCGCGACCCGGACAGCCCCCTCCGCCATAAGCCGCGCGAGCCGCGTGCGCGAAAGCGCGGCCTCCTCTGGCACATCCCGCGCCAGCGCCTTATCAAGACGGGCGGGCGGATTGGGCCCCAAGGCAAACTGGATCAGGCGATGCGCCATGGCTGACCCCGACAACTTTGTGGAGCCGCCAAACCTGCGGTTTTTGCGGCGGCTGGTGACGGTGCTGACCGCCGTGATGATCTGCGGCCTTCTAGTGATCATCGGGCTCTTTGTCACGCGATTGAGCGCGCCGACGCCCGTGGCCCCCGAAACGCTGGAACTGCCTGAGGGGGTCACCGCGCGCGCTTTCACCACCGGCCCTGACTGGTACGCTGTGGTCACGACCGACGACCAGATCCTGATCTTTAATCGCAGCACGGGCACCTTGCGCCAGACCGTGGATATCGAGTGACCAAGTGGCCCCTTTTTCTGGCTGAAAATATCCAGAATCGACGGTGGTATTGCGGAAAGGTGTCAGCAGTAAAGGCACCTAGGATGGCAACCGAGCCGGGCCGCGCGTTTGCTGCGCAAACACTCTCACACGGCGCATCCAAAAAATCTTCGATTTTGTTGAAAGTGGTACCACCTCCTGGTCTCGAACCAGGGACCTCCTGATCCACAATCAGGCGCTCTAACCAACTGAGCTAAGGCGGCACGCCCGCAGGATTTAGCCAAGCGTCCGCCTGAATGCAAGACCCCTGACGCATTGCGCGCGCTTGCGTTTCAGCGCGCCCCGGGGTAGCGAAAGGCCTCATTTGGAGGCACCCCATGGGCATCAACACCGAGCGCGACATTGAGGCAAACCTGCAAATCGGCCCCACCGACAAGGGCATGGTGCGCCTCTACATTGAAGCCGGCGATACTGAGATTCCGATGGATTTCACGCCCGAAGAAGCTTTCGAGATCGCCGAGGAAATCACTGCAGCCGCCAATCGTGTCGCGGGCGCGCAGCAGGGGCGCAAACGCCGCTGAAGCGTCTCAAAGCAGCATTTCCGGGTCCCGCAACCCGTGCAATCGCCGCGCGGCGATAAATCCGAACTTTTGCACCATCACCTTGCGCCGCGCGGGCGCGAGCTTCACCTCATCAGGCATGCGGATGATTTCCGCGCCATATGCATCAGCGATGATCAGCCCGTGTTCGGGCGGTAAAAGCTCGGTCGGGAAGCCCTCATCCACCGCCCAAAAGAACCGATCCGCCCATTCGAGATAGCCCTGCCATTTGGTGTCGGAGGTAAAATCCGCCCGGCTGGACTTGCATTCCACCACCCAAAGCGCGCCCTTGGGCCCCAGCGCCATCACATCGACCCGAAGGCCACGGGCCGGCACGAATTCCTCCAGACAGGCAAACCCGTGGTCCACTAGGTGCCGGGCCACACCGCGGGCAAGCAGTTGTCCCGGTGCCAGCGCTGCTGTGGCGTTTTGAAGGTCGTTCTCAAGCATACTGGAATTTATGAACATTTCATGAACATTTACAAGGAATTTGAACCGAACTTGGCCTTTCGCCTCTGGCTACATATCTTAACTTTTAGTGGAGTGAGGGTTTTTCATGGCTGATGAACAGGCGATGAGCGCGCAGGATGCGCGCGGCGTACGATACGCGCGAGAGCTGGAGGGTCATCTGAGCTGGCTCGATACCTTTTCGGGCACCGCTTTGGGCGTGCTTGCGACAGCGTCGGGCATCTACACCTATCTGGGCGTATCATCGCTGCTGGATGAAAACGGCGCCATGTCGGCCTTTGCGGCCATCGCCTATTCGGTTGCGGTGTCTGTCGGCATTTTTGTGTTCTGGAGCTATATGTTGCGGCTCTTTCCTGCAGTTCGCAGCGCCCGCGCGCGCATCGGCCTTCTGGGCGCGATGGGCCTGGGGTCGGTCGCCATCGTGGCGATGTCAAGCTGGCTGAACGCCGCCGCGCTCGCCGGGTCCGCAGCGGTAGAGCAGCACCTGGCAAAAACCGTGCAGGAGTATCAGGCCTCGCTGGAGCGCGCGCATGAAATTGCCATTACCGCTCAAGGGCTTGAGAGGGATATCTCACGCGTTAGACAAAGTTTCGAGGACCTCTCAGAACAAGAGGCAACCGGCAACCTTTCAGGCCTTGCCGGCCGCGGTGCCGTCTTCCGCGTGCTACGGCAAAAATCGAGCGAACTCAGCGCATTGGAGGCACAAATTGCCACCCAGACACCGCTGGTGAACGCGGCCTTCGCGGAAGGCAACCAGATTCTCAGCCGCTTGCGCGCCCTAACGGTCGAACAAGGCCCGGTCGAAGCGCGTTCGGTCGAGTTTTCCGAACAGGCGGTGCGCCTTGCCGGCTTGATCACGCAGCTGCGTCAGCTGTCCGTCGCGCCGCTCGTGGAGCGTGCGGCGCAAGACCTCGCGGCCTCCGTCGTGCTGCCCGAGCTTGACGCGAGCAGTGAGGAAAACCGGACCGCCCAAGGTGCTACAATCACCGCAGTGCTCGAAGTGTTGGCCCAGCGCGCGCAAACGCTGGAGCGGGCGGCGCAAGCGGTCATGGCGCTGCCTCCGCCCGCCGAGACGACGTATACCCCCATCTCAAGCGCGGATGCCGTGATCCTCTATGCCCGCAATTTCGTGCCCTCCTGGGCCGGGGCCATTGCAATTGATCTGCTGCCTGCGGTACTGGTCTTCATCCTGGCCATCACGCAAGGCGCGATCCGCAGTGGCCGCGAAGGGGCCGCGATCGAGGACACGCTGACCCTGGCAGAGCTGCGCGCGGCGTTGATTGCAGCGCGCGACGTGGACAGCGCGATGAGCCCGCCACAAGCGCAGCCAACACCGCCTGCCAAGGCCCCCGATGCCACGGAGCCCGCCGCGCAGATCACGCAGATCAAGACCAAATGAGCGCGGTCCCCAGATCTCGCAATCCCGTCGCCCGCGTGCTGATGGGCATTCTGGTCTTCCAGCTGGGTCTTGGACTGTTGCTGTTCTGGGGCGACGTGCGCGACGGCCTGCGGCTGCCAAGCTTCGGCCCCTCCGCGCCCGCGCTGACAGAACCGATCCGCCCGGGTGACCAGACCCGGCGCTACGCGCCGGACCGTGCGCCCGCACCCGGCCAGCCGATGCCAAGCACGCCGCTGCCAGACAGGTTGGTACTCACCCCTATTGAGGCGGGCGCGGCGGTGCTGTTGGAAGGGGCCATCGCGCCCGGTGACGGGGAGCGCGTCGCCAAGCTGATCGAAGACCTGGCCAGCCCGCCCGAGCGCGTTGTGCTCAACTCCCCCGGCGGGTCCGTATTTGACGCGCTGCAATTGGGCCGGTTCGTCCGCGATGCGGGACTTGAGACGCAGATGCGCGACGGTGAAATCTGCTATTCCGCCTGCCCCTACCTGCTGGCGGGCGGCACGGCACGCGACATTCCCGACAGCGCCTCGGTCGGAGTGCATCAGCATTATTTTGGTGAAAGCACGCTGCTACCCGCTTTTGTCGCCGTCGAAGACATCCAGCGCGGCCAGGGCGAGGTCATGGCCTACCTTGACCAGATGGGCATTGATCCGATGGTCATGACCCACGCGCTGGTGACGCCACCCGATGAGATTTACGTGCTGGTCCCGGAAGAGTTGCGCGCCTATGGGTTTATCGCAACCGACTAGCCGCCCTGCGCATTGCCAACGCCCGACCCGCGCCTTACATACTGTGGGGTGATGGGTTCTGCCCTGTGCGTGAGACGTAGCATTCCAGTGGCCTTAAGCAAATCCGAGGGAGCTGGCTCTGTCCGGGCCCTGGTTCGGTTATCCGGCGCCCACCTGTATATACAGGTCCTCGGGAATCAAAACTGACCGGCAGGTGTGGTCCCATCACGCAGACCGCGTTGCGGCTCTTGATTGTTGACGCTGGCAACCGCCTTCACGCGCATTGCAAACGGCGTGCCTCCCCTTGGGGCATCGTCCTCTTCATCTGCCATCAGCATCACAGCGACGGCCATCTGAGCGCCGGCAAAAACCAGCGCATTAAGCGCCCAGAAAACGACGAGCGCGATGAGCCCGACGTCAGAACCGCTGATCAGATGCCAGAGGTTTGCCACGTTTAAAAACAGCAGCACGGCAACAAAAACAGTAGCGACGATAAAGCCGATCACGGCCTGGGTGAGGAAAAAGCGGATCATTTTGGGCATCACCCGGAACTAGGCGAGCGCGATCAAAAGGAAAGGGCGCGCCTGGATAAGACCTAAAACGCTTCCGGCCGCGCCTCCCGCGCCATGTGGTCGAGGACGGCGTTCACAAAGCTCGCTTCCTTGCCTTCGGGAAAGAAGGCGCGGGCCACGTCCACATATTCCTTGATCACCACCTTGGGCGGCGTGCCCTGGTCGCGCAACTCGGCGCCAGCCGCGCGGAAAAGCGCACGCAGCGTGGGGTCGATGCGCGCGATGGGCCATTTGGCCACCAGCGCGCGGTCGGTTTGCTGGTCAATGGGTGCCTGGTAGTTCACCGCCACCTCGATCACGCGCGCGAAGAGGTCGATGTCTCCGTCGAGCATCTCCGCGCCCTCATAGGTCGCGCCAAAGCGGTGGTCGAGGAACTCACGCCGGACCTGATCCACTGTCTGGGCCGATTGCTCCATCTGAAAAAGCGCCTGCACCGCGTAAAGCCGCGATGCCGCTTTCATCTTGCGTTTCTGGTTGCCCGACAGGGTCATGCGCGCACCCTCATACCCGGTTGGTGCCTCCGGCCAGCACGGTGTCCTCACCGCGTGGCTTGAAGCCGATGCCGGTGCCCTCGGACGACCATTTGCGCGACAGGGCGATAAGGTGCAGCGCCGCGGCCGCCGCGCCGCCGCCTTTGTTCTGGCCCGCAGGATCGGCGCGCACGGCGGCCTGGTCCATGTTTTCCACCGTCAGGATGCCATTTCCGATGCAAAGGCCTTGCAGGCCCATCAGTTGCAGTGCGCGGCTGCTGTCGTTGCAGACGGTCTCGTAATGCGTGGTCTCGCCCCGGATCACGCAGCCCAGCGCCACGTAGCCGTCGAAGTTCGATTTGCGATCCGCGATGCCGATAGCTGTGGGGATCTCAAGCGCGCCGGGCATCTCCACCAGGTTCCAGGTGGCGCCTGCTGCCTCCAGCTCCGCTTTGGCGCCGGTCAAGAGCCCTTCCGCGATGGCGCTGTAGTAGGGCGAGACGACGATGAGCACCTTCACGGGCCGGTCAAATTCGGGCCGCGGCAGGGTCGTATGCTCTTGCGAAGAAGCCATGGGTTACTCCGTCGTGATGGGCCGCGCGCCCACGATCTCAAGGCCGTAGGCGTCAATGCCGAGATAGCGGGTTTCGGGATTGTCGGTCAGCAGCACCAATTTGCTGAGCCCAAGCGCGGAGAGGATCTGCGCGCCCAAGCCGGTCTGTTTGACGGTGCGCGGGCCTTCGTCCTCCTCCTCCTCCAGCCGCAGCCGGGGATAGGGATCGCGGAAAAGCACCACCGCGCCGCGCCCTTCATCGGCGATAATCTGCATGGCGCGGGGCAATTCATCAGCGGGGCTGGGGCCGAGGCCAAGGATGTCTTCCAGCGCGTTGATCGCATGGGTGCGCACCAGCACGGGCTCGGGGCTGGTGATGTCGCCCTTGGTGAGGACCACGTGATCGGTGCCGGTGATTTCATCGCTAAAGATGCGCATCCGCCACTCCCCGCCGTAAGCGGAGGTTACGGTGCGCGCATCCCGCTCCACCAGCAGATTGTCGTGCTTGTAGCGGTAGGCAATCAGATCGCTGATCGTACCGATCTTCATGTTGTGCTGGCGCGCGAAGTTCACGAGATCGGGCAGGCGCGCCATGGTCCCGTCTTCTTTCATGATCTCGCAGATCACGCCCGAGGGGTTGAGCCCGGCAAGCCGCGCGATGTCCACCGCGGCTTCGGTATGGCCTGCGCGCACCAGCACGCCGCCGTCGCGCGCGCGCAGGGGAAACACGTGCCCCGGCGTGGCGATGTCTTGCGGACCCGATTGGGTCGCAATGGCCGTGGCCACGGTCAGCGCGCGGTCCGCGGCAGAAATGCCGGTTGAAACGCCCTCCCGCGCTTCGATGGAGACGGTGAAGGCGGTCTCATGGCGCGAAGAGTTGTTCACGGCCATCATCGGCAGGTCCAGATGGTCGATCCGCTCAGATGTCATGGGCAGGCAGATGAGCCCGCGCCCGTGGGTCGCCATGAAATTGATCGCAGCGGCATCTGCGAACTCGGCGGCGATCACCAGATCACCTTCGTTCTCGCGATCCTCATGATCCACAAGGATAAACATCTGACCCGCGGCAGCGGCGGCGATGATCTCCTCGATGGGAGAAATGGCGGCTGAGAGCTCCTCCTCCACCGGTCCTGGCGTTTCAAAGTTCATGGGTGACCCCGCTGCATTGCGCCCCGCTGATAGCGCAGGGCCCCTGGAATGGCCAGAGTGAACCCGGGGTCTGCTCGGGCAGATAGACGCGGCCAGACAGCGCGCTAAGTGCCTTGCAAAGGGGAAACATCATGCTGCAAGACAAACGATCCGACCTCACCGCGGAAAAGCAGAAAAAGCTGCTGACGCGGCTGGTGAGTGAGCTGAGCGCCAAGCACGGCGATCTTTACTATCAGCCCACAAGCGCCATCGCGATGCTGGTGAAGGGCTACATCGAAAAGGACGCAGGGCTAAACGCGGATGAACACGCGCTGGTGGATCATCTGAGCCAGCGCGACCTCGAAGTGCTGTTGAGCCTGAATTGAGCGGGCGGTGGGCAGATTGCCCACCCTACTTTTTGACGCGCCTCAAGTGCGGAATGCATCTGTTTGACTTGATGATTTCGGCAGGTCCGCCGGATGAGACGCGGCGCGCAACAGGGGCAAGCCAAAGCGCCTGTGCGCTGCGTTGGCGTTTGGATATTTTTAGCCAAGAAAAGGGAGATGGCATTGCTTAAATTGCGCTGCTCTGCCCCCTTTTTCTGGCTAAAAATATCCATATCCAACATGGCACATCTGCACAAAGATTTTGGATTCTTGGCGTTTCAAATCGTGTTTGCCGATTAAGACATCTCCGCCAGGCGCGCCACGTAGCGGGCCAGCGTGTCGATCTCCAGGTTGACGCGATCTCCTACGGCCACGTCACCCCAGTTGGTCACCTCTTTGGTATGCGGGATGAAGTTGATGCCAAAGTCACAGCCATCGACTTCATTGACCGTGAGCGATGTGCCGTTCAAAGCCACCGACCCTTTCGGCGCGATGAACCGCGCCAGCTCTTGAGGCGCGCGGAGGGTCACGCGGGTGCTGTCGCCCTCATCTGCCACCGCCACGACCTCCGCCACGCCGTCCACGTGACCCGAAACGATGTGCCCGCCCAGTTCATCGCCCACCCGCAGCGCGCGCTCCAGATTGAGCCTGCTGCCCAGCGCCCAGTCGCGGATGTTGGTCTTGTCCACCGTCTCAGCGCTGATCTGCACCTCGTACCAATCGGGCCCCAGCGCCACGACCGTCAGGCAGACCCCGTCCGAGGCGATAGAGGCGCCCATGTCGATGCCGGAGGTGTCATAGCCCGTTTGGATGCGCGCGCGCAGGTCGCCTTCCTGCTCCAGCGCGGCGATGGTGCCGATATCGGTGATAATCCCCGTGAACATGGGTTTTTGCTCCTTTAACCTGGTGTCAGGTACTCTTGGCCAAACTGTCCGACAAGAGGGCGTCACAATTTCGCCCGGATTTTATGGTTTAGCCCTAATGATTGGTAAAGCGAGCGTTGGATGACTGCGAAAACGCCTGACACGCGGGTCTTTTTGTTCCTGCAGGGGCCCCATGGCCCATTCTTCCACCGGCTGGGCAAGATGCTGCGGCTGGCGGGGGCGCAGGTCTGGCGTGTGGGCTTTAACGCGGGCGATCGGGCCTTCTGGTTTCATCCGCGTAGCTACATTCCCTACCGTGGCGCTGCCCAGGACTGGCCCGAGACCTTCAAGGCGCTGGTAGCCGAACGCGGCGTGACTGACATTGTGCTCTACGGCGACACCAGGCCCATTCACGCAGAGGCCGTGGCACATGCCCGCGCCCAGGGGCTGACGGTGCATGTCTTTGAGGAAGGCTACATGCGGCCCTATTGGGTCACCTATGAGCGCGGCGGGTCGAACGGCAACTCGCGGCTGATGGACATGACCATTCCGCAGATGCAGGAGGCACTGGCCAAATCCGACATGGAGGCGCCCCTGCCCCCAGGCCATTGGGGCGACATGCGCCAGCACGTGTTTTACGGCGCGCTCTACCACTGGTTTGTGATGTTCAGGAACGGGGATTACCGCAACTTCCGCCCTCACCGCGACCTGCCGGTGACCAAGGAGTTCGCGCTCTACCTCAAACGACTGCTTCTCGGCCCGGTGCTGACGCTGGACCGGATCATCTCCACCCTGCGCATCCGCATGGGCGGCTTTCCCTATCACATCGCGCTTTTGCAACTGGAGCACGACAGCTCCTTTCAGCAGCACTCCCCCTTTGACACCATGACGGACTTTCTGGATCTGGTGATCGACGGCTTTGCCAAGGGCGCGCCAAAGCACCACCACCTGGTGGTCAAGGCGCACCCGCTGGAAGATGGCCGGGTGCCGGTGCGGCGCGAGCTCAAGCGGCTGGCGCGGGAAAAAGGCGTGGCGGCGCGGGTGCATTTCGTGCGCGGCGGCAAGCTGGCACAGCTTTTGGGCGATGCGCGTACCGCTGTCACCGTGAATTCAACCGCCGGGCAGCAGGTGCTCTGGCGCGGGATCCCGCTCAAGGTCTTTGGCCGTGCGGTCTATGCCAAGCCGGAATTCGTCTCCGAACAGCCCTTGGCGGAGTTCTTTGCCACGCCCTCGCGGCCCGACAACCGGGCGTATAAGGACTACCGGCGATATCTGCTTGAAACCAGCCAGCTTCCGGGCGGATTTTATGCCGCACGGGGCCGCCGCCAACTGCTGCGGCAGGTGGTGGACATGATGCTCAGCCGCGATGATCCCTATGACGCTCTGGAAATGGGCACCGCGGCCCCAAGGCAACAGTTGCGCGTCGTTACTTGAGCCGGACCGCATAGAGCACTGGATTTTCTGAAGAACCGGGGCTACGCTCAGAATAATTACGTCGGAAAAACCGGCGAAGATCGAGGCAGAGTTGAATAGGTCGAGGAGACCGGGCAGTGACATCCCATGTTTCACGGTGGGCGCGCCCCATCGCAGCAGCAGCGGCTTTGGCCGTCATTTCGTCGTGCGGCTTGCCCCAAGTGGGCCCAAACAAGCGGCAGATTTTCGCAGGCTCCGTGCAGCGGGAGGGGGATGCTTTTGTCGTATCCGTCAATGATCGCGTGACGCGGGCCACTGCCGTGACGCCAGCACTTGGGTTTTCGAAGTCCTTCATCAACGCAGGAAGGCTCGGCTCTGACACGATCCGCGCAGGCGACGTGCTGGGCATCACCGTTTATGAAAACGTGGATGATCCGCTGCTGGGGGTCGAAGGTTCGCCTGCCACGGTGCTCGAAGAGGTCCAGGTGGACGGTGCGGGCTTCATCTTCATTCCCTACGCGGGCCGGATCAAGGCGGCGGGCAACACGCCCGACGGCATCCGCCGGATCATCACCAACCGCTTGGGCGAACAAACGCCCGACCCGCAGGTTGAAGTGCGCCGCGCGGCGGGCGACGGCTCTACCGTGGCGCTCATCGGCTCTGTGGGCGCGGCTGGCGTCTATCCCATTGAACGGCCCACGCGGACGCTGGGCACCATGCTGGCGCGCGCGGGCGGCGTGACGATTGAGCCCGAGATCGCGCA
The DNA here is from genome assembly GCA_039024775.1 of Pseudomonadota bacterium. Taxonomy (GTDB): domain Bacteria; phylum Pseudomonadota; class Alphaproteobacteria; order Rhodobacterales; family Rhodobacteraceae; genus Sulfitobacter. Next base: position 13,427 of record JBCCPS010000003.1, on the reverse strand, counting down.
GGTAACGGTCGTGCGCGGCAAGATGCGGGATCGCATCTGGTTCAATGACCTTTACGACAACCCCAACCTCGACATCGCCCTGCGCGGCGGTGACCAAATTCTGGTGGAGGCGGACACGCGGTCTTTCACCGCTCTAGGGGCGACAGGCGGTCAGGCGCAGGTGCCGTTCGAGACGCAGAACCTGTCGGCCCTCGAAGGCATCGCTCAGGTGGGCGGGCTCAACGCGGGCACCGCGGACCCCACCGGTGTCTTTGTCTTCCGCAACGAACCGGCGGAGATCGCCAATCAGGTTTTGGGCCGCTCGGATCTGGAGGGCGCGCAACGGATGGTCTACGTGCTCGACCTCACGCAGCCCAACGGCATGTTCATGGCGCGCGATTTCGTCATTCGCGACCGTGATACGCTGTATGTGACGGAGGCACCCTTTACCCAGTGGTCCAAGGTGATCACCGCGATCACCGGCACGGCCAGCGGCGTGGCGAGCCTTGATACCGCCACCGGCGGCTAGCGCCACATGGCCCTTGGGCCCGAGATATACGACAATCCCGCCGCCGAGACCCAAGGGCCTCGGCGGCTTTTTGTCTATAACGGCGGGTTTTTGACGCAACGCAGGGTGCGGCGCATTCTGCAATTGGCAGGCTTTTCGCTGCACCTTGGGCGACCCAAGGCGGGGGACGGCGTGGCTATCTGGGGCAATTCGCCCACCGCGCATCGCGGCTTGGCCGCCGCGGAAAAGTACGGCGTGCCGGTGGTGCGGGTGGAAGACGCGCTGCTGCGCTCCCTGAATCCGGGGCGCGCGGGCGAGCCGCCGCTGGGCCTGCTGATCGACCGGCGCGGGGTGCATTTCGACCCGCGCGTGCCTTCTGATCTTGAGACGATCCTGGCGGAGCATCCACTGGATGACACCGCCCTTTTGAACCGCGCGCGTGGGGCCATGGCCCGCATCAGCGAAGCGCAGTTGACCAAATACACCGCCTTTGATCCTGATATGCCCGCGCCAGGCCCTGGCTATGTGCTGGTGATCGACCAGACGCGGGGCGATGCCTCTGTCACCGCCTCTGGCGGGGACCGTGCGCGGTTTCGAGAGATGCTCTACTTCGCGCAGGAAGAACATCCGGGCGCGCGGGTCATCATCAAGACGCATCCCGAGACCCAGGCGGGCTATCGCGCGGGCTATTTCGATGAAAGCGATTGCAGTGACCGGGTGTCACTGCTGCCGGATCCCGTGAGCCCCTGGGCGCTGTTTGAAGGCGCGGTGGGGGTTTATACCGTGTCCTCGCAACTGGGGTTCGAGGCGATTTTCGCGGGCCATAAACCGCGCGTCTTTGGTCAGCCCTTCTATGCGGGCTGGGGGCTGACATCGGACGAATTCCCCGTCCAGCGGCGGCAAAGGCAGCTGACACGCGCGCAGTTGTTTGCGGGCGCGATGATCCTTTATCCCACCTGGTACGACCCCTACCGCGACCGGCTTTGCGCGCTGGAGGAGGCGGTGGAGACGCTGGCCGCGCGCACCCGCGCCTGGCGGGAAGATCACCGCGGCTGGTGCGCCTCCGAGATGCGGTTGTGGAAACGCAAACCGATGCAGCGCTTCTTTGGCTCGGTGAAACCGGTGGTCTTTTCGGACAGCGCGCCCCAGGACGCACGGCGCTGGATGGTCTGGGCGGGCCGCGCGCGGGCCGCCCATGGACCGGCGATGCGCGTGGAGGACGGGTTCCTGCGCTCGCGGGGGTTGGGGGCGGAGCTCATTCCGCCGCTCTCGCTGGTGTGCGATGACCTTGGGATTTACTACGACCCCAGCCGCCCCAGCCGCTTGGAGAAGTGGATTGAAGCCCGCGCCACGCTGCGGCCCGATCAGGCACGCCGCGCGCAGGCGCTGATCGCCAAGATCACAAGCAGCGGGTTGAGCAAGTACAATCTGGGCGGGGCAGCAGATTTGGAAGGTCTGCCGCCGGGGTCGCGCATTTTGGTACCCGGACAGGTGGAGGACGATGCCTCGATCCGGACCGGCACCTTGGCGGTGCGGACGAACCTGGCGCTGCTTGAAGCTGCGCGGCGCGCCAATCCGGAGGGGGTGATCCTCTACAAGCCCCACCCTGACGTGGAGGCCGGATTGCGAGACGGCGGGCAAGCCGCAGCCTCGTCGCTGGCGAGCCGCGTGTTGCAGGCCTGCGACCCGGCGAGCCTGCTTGGTGAGGTGGATGAGGTTTGGACCATGACATCGCTCCTCGGCTTTGAGGCCCTGATGCGCGGGCTCAAGGTCACCACGTTGGGGGTGCCGTTTTATGCAGGTTGGGGGCTTACGACCGATCTGGGCGATGTGCCGCCGCGCAGACGCGCGCGGGTCTCGCTCGAAGGGTTGGTGCATGCCGCTCTCATTGATTATCCGCGTTACTTCGACCCCAAGACGGGCCGGGCCTGCCCGGTTGAAGTCGTCGTGGATCGGCTGATCAGGGGGGATGTGCCGCGCCCGGGACCGGGCAACCGGGTGCTGTCCAAGCTGCAGGGGGTTTTTGCGTCACAATCCCATCTGTGGCGCGGGCGGTAAGCGTCTGGATTTGGATATTTTTAGCCAGAAAAAAGGGCAGGATCGCGGGACCAGATGTGCAGCGTGTCGGCGCCTACGGCACGTGTTGAAACGAGCCGGAAGCGTGGGACCTGCGCGAGCTTGGACAGGCCCATCGCGCCAATGCCCGGCAGTCCTTCTGCGCCGATCACGATGCCCGCACTGAAGCCGATCAGGTGGTCGACCAAGTCTGCTTCGATGAGCGACGCCGCCAACGCACCGCCGCCTTCGCAGAAGATGCGCGTGAGGCCGTGGGCTGCAAGTTGGGAGAGCACGTCCGCAGGATCGAGTTGCCCGCCTGAGATGCGGCAAGGAAGAAGCGTCGCGCCCAGATCGCGCCAGGTCTGTGCCAGCGTCGCGTCGGGGTCCATGCCACAGCAGATCACCAGCGGTATATCCTGTGCCGTCCGCGCGAGCTGGCCCATCAGGGGCAGATCGAGCCTGCGGGAAACGACGATGCGGGTGGGCTGCTGGCGCATGCCAAGGCCGCGCACCGTGAGGCTGGGGTCATCCTTGCGCGCGGTCCCGCCGCCCACCATCACCGCATCGTGACGCGCGCGCATGCCGTGCACGACGCGCCGCGCCTGCGCGCCCGTGATCCACTGGCTTTCGCCCGTGCCGGTGGCGATGCGCCCGTCAAAAGAGCTGGCAAGTTTGAGCGTCAGAAAAGGCCGCGGCGCGGGCCCGTTGCGCAGCAGGAACCCTGCGTGATCGACGCGGGCCGCTTCGCTGAGCACGCCTTCGGTGACCGAGATGCCCGCCGCTTTGAGCCGCGCAACCCCGCTGCCGCTGACGCGCGGGTCAGGGTCTTGCAAGGCCAAAACGACGCGCGCGAGCCCTGCGTCGATCAGCGCGTCCGCACAGGGCGGCGTCTTGCCATGGTGGCTGCAGGGTTCAAGCGTGACGTAAGCCGTCGCCCCGCGCGCGGCATCCCCCGCCTGCGCCAGCGCCATGGGTTCTGCGTGGGGTCTGCCGCCCGGTTGGGTCCAGCCCCGGCCAAGGATGCGCCCGTCTTTGACGATTACGCAGCCAACAGCAGGGTTGGGCCAGCACCGCCCCTGCCCCCGTCGCCCCAAGCTGAGCGCCAGGGCCATGAAGCGGGCGTCGGTGGCGGCTTGGTTCACTCTTCGGTTTGGGCTTCTGGGCGGAGCTCTGCCACGAACTTATCGAAGTCATCCGCAGCCTGGAAGTTCTTGTAAACGCTCGCAAATCGGACGTAGGCTACCGTATCGATCCGGGCTAGAGCCTCCATCACAATCTCTCCGATGGTGGTGGAGGGGATATCCGTCTCCCCCATGCTTTCCAAGCGGCGCACCAGCCCGCTGATCATCTGATCGATCCGCTCCGGTTCGATATTGCGCTTTTGCAGCGAGATGCGGATCGAGCGCTCCAGCTTGTCGCGGTCAAAATCCTCGCGCTTGCCGTTGGACTTGATCACCACCAGATCGCGCAGCTGTACTCGCTCATAGGTGGTAAACCGCCCCCCGCAGGCCGGGCAAAAACGCCTGCGCCGGATGGACACGTGATCTTCGGCCGGGCGGCTGTCTTTCACCTGCGTGTCGATGTTTCCGCAAAACGGGCAGCGCATCGCTTTCCCCTTTTCTGGTCTGGTGTGCCTGTTCTTGTGGGGTTCGCCCCCAGTTTGGCCACACTTATAGGCCAGCCTATAGGTTTTGGGTAGAGGCGAAATGCGGCGCTAGATGTAGCAAAGCGGCATCTACTGCGTCCTTTCAGCCGGGATCGCAAATCAAGGTCGGAACCCGCCGTGCGCGCCGCCGTTTGATTGCCAAGCCCAAACACGTTTTCGCGAAAGGAAAGCAAAATGACCCGTACACTCTTTATTACCGGTGCCTCCAGCGGGATCGGTGCCGCGACAGCAAAGACCGCCGCTGCGGCAGGCTGGAACCTCGGGCTCTTTGCCCGCAGCAAGGACAAGCTGGAGGCGCTGGCGGAGGAAATTGGCGACACCGCGCTGGTGCTCGAAGGGGATGTGGGTGACATTTCAGCCCAGCGCGCGGCTGTGGCGCGGCTGGTGGAGCGGTTTGGCGGCGTGGACGCGGCGTTTGCCAACGCGGGTCGCGGCGCAAAGGCCGCGAGCACTGAAAAGGGCGACCCGCAGGATTGGCATGACATGATCCATGCCAACGTTCTGGGCGCGCTTTACACTGCGCACGCGGTATTGCCAGACCTCAGAAAGACCAAGGGGCAATTCGTGATCACAGGCTCCGCCGCTGGGCGCAGGCACCTGAAGGGGTCGATCTATGGTGCCACGAAGTGGTTTGTGCACGGTTTCGCCGGCAATCTGGCCGAGGAGATGGCCGAATGGGGCGGGCGTTGCATGGTGGTGGCGCCCGGCATGGTCGACACGGCCTTTTTCGACACGCCCAAGCCCGATAAGCTCCAGCCTGAAGATGTGGCCGCCGCCGTGATGCATGCGCTGGAGGCCCCTGAGCGCGCGAGCGTGCGGGAAATCTTCCTCATGCCTACGGGCTGATCGGCGGACAGCACTGCGGCGGGCAGGTTGTGCGTGCCAAAAATGCCCGCCCAGAGGAGAAACGACATGTCCATCGCACGCGTGACAGAAATTTCAGCCACGTCCCCCAAGAGCTTTGATGATGCGGTTGAAGCGGGGATCGCCCGGGCGTCCAAAACGCTGCGCAACGTCGTGAGCGCCTGGGTCAAGGAACAATCGGTCAAGGTCGAAGACGGCAAGATCGCGCACTACCAGGTCAACTTGATGGTCACCTTCCTATTGGAAGACTGACAGGCCCCGCGGTCAGGTATCCGCTTGAAAATGCGCGGCGACGCTTCGGTCGTGCGGAGCATCACGGTGTTCGAAAAGGTAAATGCCCTGCCAGGTGCCCAGCGCAAAAGTGCCGCTCGCGACCGGGATGCTGAGACTGACAGGCAGCATTGCGGCCTCGATGTGGGCGGGCATGTCGTCCGGGCCCTCCACCGTATGGCGCAGATAGGACATCTCTGGGCTGTTGGACGCCGGCACGAGCCGCGTGAAATAGGCCAGGAGGTCTGTTTGCACATCCGGGTCTGCGTTTTCCTGAATGAGCAAGGAGGCGGAGGTGTGGCGCACCATCAGCGTCAACAGACCGTCTCCCTGACCCCGAATCCAGCTTGCCACGCTGGGCGTGAATTCATAGAGCCCCTGCCCGCGGGTCGGAACCTTAAAACGCGTGAGCACCGTCGCTATTTGGTCGAACGGTTGAAAGCGTCACGACAGTAGCTGCGGGCCTTGCGCGCGCTCAAAGCCGTGCCCGGGCGGTCCATGTTCAGCGTGAGCGAACTGCCAGCGGTGGGCAAGCCCGCGGCAGAGGTCGTAAAGACCACGCTGCGGCGTCCGGGCGTGGTGCTGGAGGGACCGATGCCGCGCTTGAGGTAAACGGTTGTCAGACCGGCCTGGCCTTGCCTGCGGATGATGTAGCTTCCCGCGCCACACCAGAAATAGCCGGGTTTCGCGGTGAAACTGCCGGAGACCACTTCGAAATCGCTGCCGCTCAAGGGGGCGATGCGCATGCCGTCTTCCTCGCCCGTGGTTGCCGCCTGCGCGACCCCCATGGGCAGCAGAGCTAGCAGTGCAGCGGTTTTGAGGCTGATTTTCATCGGTTTATGATCCTTGCGTCTGCGCAAAACTGGGCGACATGGCCAACAGATAGGCTGGTGCCCGGCGCTCTCAAGGATGTGGCCAGCAGGATCACGCTGAAATCGCCCGGCGCGCGGTCTCGGACCACAAAGCCAGCAGCCTGTCCTTTGCGCCAGGCTTGGGTCACCTCAAGCCGCGCCTCCGCCGGCGCGCCCAACCGGTCGCGCGCGTAATCTGCCGCCGCGCATCAGATCCCCCGCACGCCATCACCGCCGCCGTTTTCAATGGTAAACCCTGTAGCCTGAGGCATGACGATCACGCGGTTTTCCGCTTTGAACGGCTGAGCATCTACAGGCCAGGCGGGAGCGGCACAGGCCAGCACAAGGAGTGCGAAGGATCGCATATCAGTACCTTTTGCGAAACAGAATGCTGTCTTCGAGCTCAATGAGGTAGTCCTTGCAGAACTGCACCGCATGGCCCGCAGGCAGCGCCATACCCTTTTGCCGGATGCTGACAGAATAGGAAGAAAACGGCGTGAAACCGGCAGGCTTCGTGGTGAAGACCACGCCGCGCCGCCCTGCCGCGCTGACCGCCGCGCCCCGCGGTCGTTTCACGTAGATTTCGGCGGCATTCGTCGCTTTGCCCCGCTCCAGCGCGAACTGGGCCGCCGCGCACCAGATGCCCCGCGCGCCCTCGCCACGCTGCTCAATCACTTCAAAGTCATGCGCATTAAGCGGCACGACCGTCAGGCGGTTGATCGCCGTAAAGGACTGCGCCTGCGCCCAGGTCGAAGAGATCACCAGGGCGAGTGCTGATGTGAAAATGGCCTTGCGCATGGAGCCCCCCGTTGGACGAAACCAATTGAACCGTTGACGCTAAAATAGTCTGCAGGGCTCGCGTTGCAAAATCGAGTGAGCGCGTAAGGCAAGTTTCCGCTGCCCCTAGAGCCCCCTTTCTATGAAGCGCGCCCGATCTTCCGGGGTCGGCACCATGCAGGTATCAAAGCGCCCAAAGAGCCGGAACCGATTGTGGGCGATCAACCGGTAGATCGGGCCTTTTATAAACTGGGGCAACAGATGCAGAACCGCGCCCAGGGTCCACAGGCCACCCAAACGGCGACAGGTGGCCGCGACACTGTCAAGCTCCCCGAAGATATGATCGCTGGTGATCACAAGGTTGGTCTCAAATTCCTCCTTGGGCAGATCAAGCGCGGCATAGAGGGCTTGACCGAGCGGCGATCGCGCAGTGGCAAACCGAAAATGCGCGGCGCGGTCAAAGCGCAGGACGAGGCGGTAGAAGTAGGAACACAGCACGCAGGTGCCATCAAAGACAATCAGGTCCAAGCCGCGCAATTGAAGCGCCAGGTCGGGCCGCAGGTCAGACAACGGCCGCTTCACCTCAACCCTTTCTAAGGTTTGCGCACCCCAAGACCTTTGCAAAGGTCTTGGCAAAACTCTTGCAAGAGTTTTGCGCGCGCTCAGTTGTCACAGGAGGTCGTATAGCGTTCCGCGGCGCGATCCCAGCAATAACCCGCAGCCTGGAAGGCCTCCGAGACCGCAAAGGTGCTAACCTGCGCTGTGCCTGCCTGGCACTGAAGGTCGGCGAGCACCGTCTCGCCCCGGCTGACCACCACGCCCCCGCTCATCGGATTGCCTTCCTCAAGGCGATCAATCGCGGCCCAGACGGTGTAGGTGACCTCGTTATTGCGAAATCCGATTTCTTCCCAGATCGAGCGGCCAACGCCGTTCCAAGCCCGCGCCTCCACCTCTTCCAACCGTTGCGTGATCGCAAGCTCGGGCGCGCCCGTGGGACCGTAAGCGTAGCTCGCTTGCCCAGACCCCGCACAGACCTGCAGCGCTTTCGATCCGATCTTGCAAGACACAACATTCGCCAGCCCAGGCTCACAGGCTTGAGCAGCCGCGGACGACGCGGCAATTGCGGCCCCCAAATCCAGCAGGAACCGCTTCACTGGTCGAGAAAGCTGCGCAGTTTGCGCGACCGGCTGGGGTGCTTGAGCTTGCGCAGCGCCTTGGCCTCGATCTGGCGGATACGTTCGCGCGTCACGGAAAACTGCTGGCCCACCTCTTCGAGCGTATGATCGGTGTTCATGCCAATGCCAAACCGCATCCGCAACACGCGCTCCTCGCGCGGTGTGAGGCTGGCGAGCACCCGCGTCGTGGTCTCCTTCAGGTTTTCCTGAATCGCGCTGTCCAGAGGCAGCACGGCGTTTTTGTCCTCGATGAAATCGCCCAGCTGGCTGTCTTCCTCGTCGCCAATCGGTGTCTCAAGGCTGATCGGCTCCTTGGCGATCTTCATCACCTTGCGCACTTTCTCGAGCGGCATCTGCAACTTTTCGGCCAGCTCCTCCGGCGTCGGCTCGCGCCCGATCTCGTGCAGCATCTGGCGGCCCGTGCGCACCAGCTTGTTGATCGTCTCGATCATGTGCACCGGAATGCGGATGGTGCGCGCCTGATCCGCGATGGACCGCGTGATCGCCTGACGAATCCACCAGGTCGCGTAGGTGGAGAACTTGTAGCCGCGGCGGTACTCAAACTTGTCCACCGCCTTCATCAGGCCGATGTTGCCTTCTTGGATGAGGTCCAGGAACTGCAAGCCACGGTTTGTGTACTTCTTCGCGATGGAGATCACGAGGCGCAGGTTTGCCTCCACCATCTCCTTCTTGGCCTGGCGCGCCTCTTTCTCACCCTTTTGCACCTGTTGCACGATGCGACGGAATTCAGAGATGTCGAGCCCCACGTACTGGCCCACCTGCGCCATGTCCGCGCGCAGCTCCTCCACCTTATCGGTGGACCGTTCGATGAACATCTGCCATCCGCGCCCGGGCTTTTCGGCCATCCGCTCCATCCAGTTGGGATCAAGCTCATAGCCGCGGTAGGCTTCCACAAATTCGCGCCTGTTGATGCGTGCCTGATCGGCCAGCTTCACCATGGAGCTGTCGATCTGCATGATGCGCCGGTTGATGCCGTAAAGCTGGTCGATCAGCGCCTCGATCCGGTTATTGTGCAGATGCAGGTCGTTGACCAGCGCCACGATCTCACTGCGCAGCTTCTGATAGGTGGTTTCCTGTTTTTTGGTGAATGACCCATCTTCGTTCAGCGTGGCCGAGATGCGGCTGTCCTGCATCTCCGACAATTTGGCGTAGTCGTCTGCAATGAGGTCAAGCGCTTCAAGCACCTGCGGCTTGAGCGCGGCCTCCATCGCGGCCAGCGACATGTTGGCCTGATCGTCGTCGTCATCGTCGTCATCATCATTGCTGATGGGGTTGCCGTCCGCATCGAGCTCCTGCTTTTCCTCGTCCGGCTTTTTGGCCTCCTCACCGCTGTTTGCAACGACGGAGGTGGTCTCCTCCTCCTCGCCCATCTGATTGCCAAAAGTGGCCTCCAGATCGATCACGTCGCGCAGCAGGATCTCCTCGCTCAACAATACATCGCGCCAGATGGTGATCGCCTGGAAGGTCAGCGGGCTTTCGCAAAGCCCCGCGATCATCGTGTTTCGCCCGGCTTCAATCCGCTTGGCGATGGCAATCTCGCCTTCGCGCGACAAGAGTTCCACCGACCCCATTTCGCGCAGGTACATGCGCACCGGATCATCGGTCCGGTCCAGCTTTTCCGTAGTGCCCGAGGACAGCGCAACTTCCTTGTTGCTGTCGGTCGTGGCCAGTTCGGTGGAGCCCTTCTGCTCCTCTTCCTCGGCCTCTTCATCCTCGATGATGTTGATGCCCATCTCGGACAGCATCGACATCACATCTTCGATCTGCTCGGAGCTCACCTGGTCGGGCGGGAGCACCGTGTTCAGCTGATCGTAGGTGATATAGCCCTTTTCGCGGGCCTCCCCGATCATCTTTTTGACCGCCGCCTGGCTCATGTCGAGCGAGTGACCGTCACCTTCCTGCTTTGCGTCTTCGTTGGTGTCTTTCGCTGCCATGCGGTGTCCTCCAAAGGTCGCGCGAATCACTTTGGCGATTCGGATGCCCGAATCATGCGGCGACTCCGGTGATTCTTAAAGGCGATACCCTTACTTTTCCTAAAAGCCTTGCCAAAAATGCCACGCAGCAAGACTGCGCCGGGCTCAGCGGTGTCCCTTAGTTTTCTCGTATTTAATGTTGCTCAGCAGCGCGTCCAGTGCGCTGCGTTCGTCCCTTTTGATCAGCGCGCCATTGTCGGCTGTGTCGTATTCCGCCGTGTCTTCTTGTGCCGCCCGCTGCGCTTCCTGCGCGGTGCGCGCCGCCTCGCTCAAGCGCCAGGTCAGACCCTCATCCGCCGGACCGCTCAAATCCTCTGCCGCCTCCGCGATTTCGGCATCAAGGCCGCGCACCGCTTCGAGCTTTGCCAGTTCCTCTGCCACCGTCATCGCAGTCAGCTCCCGGTTCCCGGGATTTCTGATGCAGGGCACAATGGCGACGTGGCGCTGCTCCGTCATACTTTCAAGGGCATCCGGGCCAAGTGTCTGTAAAATATGATCTTCCAGCACCGCGGGCCCCTGCCCCGCAAAACGCAACAGGAGACTGCGCAACTGTCGATGAAAGGAATCCGCGCAGGCCATCTGCTCCAGCCCGCTTTCAAAGTCCTCCACGATCTCGGGACAGCTCAGACACGCCGCGAGGATCACTGCTTCGCGCAGATGCGCCCCCGTCTGCCCATCCTGATCCGTCACCAACACGGAAGCTTTCGTGCTGGGCATCGGTGCCTGCGGCGCAGTTCCCCAAGCGGCCCTGCCCTTTGCACGGTGGGGCGCGCCGCCGCTCTGCTGGGGCCGAAAGAGCGCCCAGCGCAGGTCCTTGATTTCCTGACCATAGTGGCTGCGGATCGACGGATCGCGAATGAGCCCGATCTTGTCGCGCAACGCCTTGTCCAGCGCCGCCTTGCGCTCCGGACTGTCGAAAACCCTGCCCTCCACCTCGCGCTGCCACAAAAGCCGCACCATCGGCATCGCGGCATCCAGCAGCTTTTGCAGCGCCCCCGCGCCCTGCGCCTTCAGCAGATCATCGGGGTCGAGCCCCTCCGGCATCGTCGCGAACCGGAGGCTTTGCCCGGCCTCAAGCAGCGGCAGTGCGGTATCCACCGTGCGCATCGCGGCGCGCTGGCCTGCGGTGTCGCCGTCCAGCGTGATGATCGGCTCAGGCGCGATCCGCCAAAGCATGTGCAACTGACTTTCCGTTATGGCGGTGCCCAGCGGTGCCACCGCCGCCTCAAACCCCGCCTCCGACAGCGCGATGACGTCCATGTAGCCTTCGGCCACGATCAGCGGCTTGCCCTTGCCCGCCGCGACCCGTGCCGCGCGCACGTTGTAAAGACTGCGGCCCTTGTCAAAAAGCTCCGTCTCGGGGGAGTTGAGGTATTTGGCATTGTCATTCGGGTCCATCGCGCGGCCGCCAAAAGCAATGGCCCGGCCCTGCGCATCCCGGATCGGGAACATGATGCGCCCCCGAAATGTGTCATAAGGCTTGCCGCCCTTGCTGGAGGGTTTGGCGAGCCCCGCGCCGAGGATCAGATCGTCCGGCACGCCCTTGCCCTTGAGCGCATCCCACAGCCCCTGCCAACTGTCGGGCGCAAAGCCGATCTCCCAGCGCTCCTGCGCCTCAGGCCCCAACCCCCGCTGCTCAAGCAGATAAGCGCGTGCCGCGGCCGCTGCCCCAGTGCGCAACTGCAAGCGGAACCAGCGCACGGCAAGCTCCATCACCTCCGCCAGTTGGGTGCGCCGATCCGCCTTTTCCTGCGCGCGGGGATCGCGCTTGGGCACTTCCATGCCCGCCTCCCGCGCAAGGATTTCGACCGCCTCCATGAAGCCTACGTTCTCGGTCTCTTTCACAAAGGAAATCGCGTCGCCTTTGGCATGACAGCCAAAGCAGTAGTAAAACCCCTTGCGGTCATCGACGTGAAAGCTCGCCGTTTTCTCATGATGAAACGGGCACGGCGCCCACATATCCCCCTTGCCCTGGTTGGATTTACGCGGGTCCCACATGACTTTGCGCCCCACCACCTGGGTCAGCGAGGTGCGGGTGCGCAATTCATCTAGAAATCCGGGCGGCAGGCTCATCCTCTATACATAGTCTCGCCCCCTCCAAGGCGCACCCCACCCGATCCATCTTCCGGCCCAAATGTCCTCTTTTTCTGGCTGAAAATATCCTGGGGGAGCTTGAGGGGGTAAAACCCCCTCATCAGCAAATATAGTCAAATGCGGCGCAGCCGCTCAATTCGTGATCGAATTGCGGGTGGCTTTGATCTGCTCCCAATTGGCCACGCATTGCTCTTCAATCACGGTGCGCATGTTGATCTGGCGCAGGTCGCGCTTTTTCATGCCATAGATCGCATCGGCAAATTGCGGCACGATAGCCAGCACGTTTTCGGACAGATCAGGATTGGCCGCTGCGACAGTCTCACGCACCTTGCGCTTAGCCACTCCGTCAAGCCGCGCCTGCTGCACCGCGCCGGCCACCAGCCCATTTGTCGCGCAGACCCGCGCCTTTTCGCTTTGCGCCAAGGCGGGCGCTGCCACTGCAAGCCCTGTGCAGACCACAATTGCACTCATCATCGTCTTCATCATGCCACGCACTCCAGAAACCTCCCATGGGTCACATCCCCGTCCCACCCAGTCTACCTGCGCGCGGCGATAGCTTCCATAGCCTGTTTGAGGTCATGCACCAACGTGCCTGCCATCGACCGGAACACCAGCACCAGAAACTGATCCGCGCTGAGCCGCGTGATCGAGGCGTTCATATGAAACACCAGACTGCGCATCGTATGCCCGGTGGGAAACGCGCGTTCGCGGACATCCACCGGCACCAAACGCGCCAGCACATCCGCCGCCCCCGCGCCCTTGACCGTCACGCAGGTCCAGCCGTCGGATTGATCCACCACGGCGGCGTGCTCCGCGAGTGCGGGATCGGGCGCGGGCCCGATGAGCAGTACCTCCCGGTGCCCAAACCAGAGGCAGCGTGCGCCCCCCGTCTCCGTTGACCGCAACGGTCCCGGCAACGCCAGCCCGTGGGCCTTTTCAAGGACCTTGCCTGTCTCCGCAGCGTCAAAAGTCGCGATAGAAGTCAAATGCCCCAGATCACATTCTGCGACTTCTACCCCGCCCATCCGAAGCGGAAGCAGGCCCGCGGCGGGGGAGGTTGCCTTCAACTCAACCACGCAAGCGCCCTCCCTCAGGATCGACAAAGACTGGCGAACACACTTCGACCTCCGCGTCGATGCTGCGCACCGCATCCACCAGGCGGATCACCTCCCCCATGCGCGCGGGCCCGTT
>JBCCPS010000002.1:0-106544 GCA_039024775.1 Pseudomonadota bacterium | reverse complement strand
CGTCGAATTCGGCCCGTTCGGGATCGAGCGAGACGACGTGAAACCCCTTGTCGCCCCGCGCGATGCGCCCGTTGCCATAAACCCGGCCCCTGGGCGACAGATAGGTGATGATCAGCCGCCCCGGATCGGCTTCCTGGCTTTCGGCGCGCACCAATGCGGCCACTGCCGCAGCACTCGGGGCCGCGCGAAAGCCGGCCAGATCCTGGCGCAGGTCTTCCCGGATGGCCTGTTCAAAGGAGGCTTTGGTTACCTGGTAGCTGGCGGCAAGGCTCAAAAGGCTCACCACAGAAAACAGCAACACCAGAAGCAGCGCGAGGCGCAGCGGCATGGACCGCCACAGCTTGGTAAAGCGCGCCTTCACGCGGTGATCCTGTAGCCCGCGCCGCGCACCGTCTGGATCAGCTCGCGCTCGAACGGCTTGTCCACCTTGGCGCGCAAGCGGCTGACGTGGGTTTCCACCACGTTGGTCTGCGGATCAAAGCTGAGGTCCCAGACGCTTTCGAGCAGCATCGTACGGGTCTGCACCCGGCCCTTGCGGCGCAAAAGATGCTCCAGCAGCGCGAATTCGCGCGGCAAAAGATCAAGCTCCACGCCGGCTCTGGTGACTTTCCGGGTGATCAGGTTCATCTCCAGATCAGCGACCGTCAGCACCGTCTCCGCCTCCAGCGATTGCGGCCTGCGCGCCAGCGCCGCCACGCGCGCGGAGAGCTCGCCAAAGGCGAAAGGCTTGGTCAAATAATCATCCGCGCCCGCGTTAAGCCCGCCGATCCGGTCCTCCACGTCCCCCATCGCGGTCAGAAACAGCACCGGCGTGCGGTTGCCCGCCCCGCGCAGCGTCTTGACCAGGGTGAGCCCGTCCACCTGAGGCAGCATGCGGTCCACGATCAGCACATCATAGCTGCCCGATGTGGCCTCGATCAGCCCCGCGCGCCCGTCTGCCGCCAGGTCCACCACATGGCCCTCCTCGCGCAGGCCCTGCGCGATGTAGCCCCCGGTGGTGGCGTCGTCTTCGATCACGAGCAATTTCATAGCACCGCCAAAATAGAGGCTCCCCGCCCGCCCCGCAGCCATTCTCACAAAATTGTATAGCGCGCCACAGGGCGCTGTATGGCAGTGCGCCGATCTTGCGGATCAGATCAGGCAACAAGGAGAACACCATGACCCCCAAATTCCTGAAAACCACAGGCTCCGTCGCGCTGACGGCCGCCCTTTTGTCGACTGCCGCCGTCACGCTGGCCCCGCCGCCCGCCTACGCGATCCCGCCGGGTGGCTACGCCGATCTGGTGGAGGAGGTTTCCCCCGCCGTGGTCTTCATCGAGGTGGAAGGCGTGTCGCGCACCGCCCAGATGCAGCTGCCCCGCGGCCTGCCAGAAGAGCTGCGCCGCCGGTTTGAAGAACGCCGCGGCGATCAGGCCCCGCGTCCGCGTGCCGGGCTCGGATCGGGCTTTATCATCTCGACCGAAGGGCTTGTGGTGACCAACGCCCATGTGGTGGACGGTGCGTCAGCGGTCACGGTCAAGCTGGCGGATGGCCAGAAATATGACGCGGAGGTTCTGGGCAGTGATCCGATGACCGACATCGCGCTTTTGAAGATCGAGGCGGATGCGGCGCTGCCGACGGTCGACTTCGGCACGTCCGAGAACCTGCGCGTGGGCGATCAGGTGATGGCCGTGGGTAACCCCTTTGGTTTGGGTGGCACGGTCACGACCGGCATCGTCTCCGCGCTTTCGCGCAACATCAACGCCGGGCCCTTTGACGACTTCATCCAGACCGATGCTGCGATCAACCGCGGCAACTCCGGCGGGCCGCTCTTTAACACCGCGGGCGAAGTCATTGGCGTGAACACCGCCATCATCTCGCCGGGCGGCGGCTCGGTTGGCATCGGCTTTGCCGTGCCCTCCGATCTGGTGCAGACGGTGGTGGCGGATCTGGCCGATGACGGGGAGATCGCGCGCGGCTGGCTGGGCGTGCAGATCCGGCCCATGGGCGAGGAAGTGGCCAGCGTGCTGGGCTATGACGCGCCGCGCGGTGCCGTGATCGAAGCGGTCTCACAGGGCAGTCCTGCGGATGAGGCAGGCCTGCGCCGGGGCGATATCATCCTGTCTTTCAACGGCACTGAGATCAACGAATTGCGCGATCTCACGCGCGCGGTGGCCACCATGGTGCCCAAAACTTCCGCCGAAGTGACACTGCTGCGGCGCGGGGCTGAGCGCACGCTCGATGTGACAGTCGGCAAGCTCGCCCCCGAAGAGGCCTGAGCAGGCCTTTAAGAATCCCGGTGCCGCCCCCCGGCACCGGGTAATCCCCGCTTTTTCCGGCGCGCGGGGTGGCCTGCATCGGTTCACGGGGAGTGACCGATGCAGGTTCCGGCCGTTTGGCGCAGGCTTTACTGGCCCAGGTGGTCGAGATCCGTCAGACCGGTTTGCGCCATGGCAATCGACAGCTCACCGGACAGAACCGCCCAGAGGCGGTTCAGGCCCTCTTCGCCCGCGGCAGCGATGGCAAACTGCAGTACGCGGCCGAAAAACGTGAAATCAGCACCTGCGTGCAGCGCTTTGAGCGCATCCTCGCCAGACCGCAGCCCGCTGTCGTAAAAGAGCGGAAACGCGGGACCAACGGCCTTTCGGATCAGGGGCAGCATCTCAAAGGGTGCCGGCGCGCTTTCGAGCTGGCGCGCGCCGTGAGAGGAGACCTGGATCGCATCCACCCCTGCCTCTTTCAGCAAAACCGCGTCTTCGACGTCCAGCACGCCCTTGACGACAAGCTGACCGGGCCAGACGTCTCTGATCTGTTTGAGCGTGTCCCACGTGGCCCGCGCACGGCTTTCGGTGCGGTCAAACGCGAAGCCTTCCATCTCGAAATTGGCCATCTGAGGCTTGCCCGCGGCGAGCGAGCTCAGCGACCAGCGTGGATGCAAGGCGAAATCGATGAACTGGCGCGGCCCGATCTTGAAGGGCATCTTGAACCCGTGACGCAGCTCACGCGGGCGGCGCCCGACCTCTGGCACATCCACCGTCATGACCAGCGTTTGGTAGCCCGCCGCTTTGGCCCGCTCCACCAGCTTGAACGTCCCCGCCCCGTCACCGCTGAAATAAAGCTGAAACCAGGCATGGCCCTCTGCCACCTCGATGATCTTTTCCATAGGCGTAGAGGCAACGGTGGAGACGCCGTGCGGCACGCGGTGCCTGGCGGCAAGGCGGGCCAGCATCAGGTCCGCCCCGGGTCCTGACAGGTTGCACATGCCCATAGGCGCGATGCCGAAGGGGCGCGCGGCGTTCAAACCAAACACAGACTTGGTCAGCGACCGCTGGGACACATCCCGCAGGATCCGCGGGCGCAGCGTGGCTGCTTCCAGCGCGGCGCGGTTGCGCGCGGCACCGGTCTCGCCCCCCGCCGACCCGTCGATGTAGTCAAACACCATCCAGGGCAGGCGGCGCCGGGCCAGCCGCCGCGCATCTTCGGCTGAGTGAATATGCGCGGCGGCAGCCATCTCAGGACGCGACGGCTTTCATGAAGCGGTCGCGGATGACCACGGGGTCCATCGTGATGACCGGCATCTTTGCGTTCCCGCTTTCGCATTTGACGACCATAACGGTCATTTGCTTTGACGCAATCGCCTCTTCCAGCACAGGCCCCGTATCCTCTGCCCGGCAGACCACCACGTTCTCGCACCCGCAGGCCTCTGCCACGCGCTCCAGCTTGGTTTTCTTGCCCGAATAGGTCGGCTGATCCCCGGTGGAGCCGTAAGATCCGTTGTCGATGATCATCAGGATGAAGTTATCCGCAACGTTGTTGGCAATTGTGGGCAGGGTTCCCAGATTGGTAAGAACGGACCCGTCTCCATCAATGGAAATGACCGTTTTCGGTTGGGAAAGTGCAAGCCCCAAACCGATGGAGGACGCCAGGCCCATCGTCCCCAACATGTAGAAGTTGGTGGGCTGATCGTCGATGGCATGCAGCTCTTGGCTCGGAATGCCGATGTTGCAGACCACCAGGTGGTCCCGCAGGATCGGCGCGATGTTTTTGAGTACTTCAGAACGGATCATTGGTCGCCATAGCCTCCCCAGAAGTTGGCGTCGGTCAGGATCGCCACGGGTTTGTTGCACATGAAGGTGTATTTCAGGATGTTGTCGAATTCCTGCACATCCTTTTCCCAGTGGAAGTGGTACGTGGGGATATTCATTTGAGCGAGCAGCGCCTTGGTGTGGATGGCCATCTCCACCTGACAGGCCACGGGCTCGCGCAGCTCGCCCCGGTAAGAGATGATCATGGGCAGCGGCATCCGGTAGTATTGGATCAGCGTGGCCAGCGTGTTGATCGTCACGCCAATTGCGGTGTTCTGCATGATGATCGCGGGCCGCTTGCCGCCCATCCAGGCCCCGGCACAGAGCCCCATGCCCTCGTCTTCTTTATTGGACGGGATGTGGAAGATATCGTTGCGCGTGTCGACCTCATCGATCACCCCGGCCAACTGCTTGCAGGGCACGGTGGTGACGAATGAGACGTCGTTGGCGACAAGATCGTCCACGATCTTTTTGTCGATGTTCATGGGTGGGCCTTTCCTTTTCGGGGATGGTTCAAGTGTTCCAGGGGTCGAGCACGATCTTGGGCACAGCAACTCGGCCTGCGTGCAGATCGGCAAAGGCTTGCGCGCCTGCGCTCAGCGGCCGCGCTTCGGTCCAGTCGAGCGGGCCGAGGCGTCCGTCAAACATCGCCTGCGCGGTGTCGCGGAAGTCCTGCGCGGTGTAGGTATAGGTGCCAATTAAGGTCACCTCCTGCAGCGTGGCAAAGCGGATGTCGAAGCCTTCTTTGCTGTCACCCAGCCCTACATGGGCGATCACACCGCCAGGGCTGACATGGGCACTTGCCGCGGCCCGCGTGACGCCAAAACCCACTGCGTCGATGACCAGTGGACAGCGACCCTCGGGCCGCGCCACAGCTTTCTGGCCGCAGGTGTGCTCCAAAAAGTTGCGGCGTGCCTCATTGGGCTCTGACAGGATGACCTCGTCCACGCCCATCGCTTTCAACGCAAGCGCTGCAGCCAGCCCAATGGCCCCGCCGCCAATGACCAGCGCACGGCGTTCCATGGAGGGGTGCAAGGCCTTGAGGCCCAGCGCGGCTGCATGCCAGCTCACGGCCAAGGGTTCGGCCAGAGCAGCTTTGGCCAATGGAAAGTTGTCTGGCACCTCCACCAGATTGTGCCCCGGCATGGCGACGTATTGGGCAAAGGCACCTTGGCGCGGCGGCATGGAGATGATCTGGCGTTCCGGGCACAGGTTTTCTCGCCCAGCTTTAGAGTAGCTGGAATTCGGATTTGAAACCAAAGGGTTGATCGTCACGCGCCGTCCGACCCATGGCCCCTCGACCACCGTGCCCGCCGCCTCATGACCCAGGATCAACGGCGCGGGTCGGCGGTCATCGTGGCCCAGATAGGCGTGCATATCCGATCCGCAGATGCCCACGGCCTCCACCTTGATCAGGTGCTCGCCTTCATTCGCCACCGGATCCGCCATATCGCGAAACCCGAGCGTCTCCACCCCTTCGTAGACCAGCGCCTTCATGTCGCGGTAAACCCCCCGTCGACCATCAGCACCTGGCCGGTGACATAGCCAGTCGCCTCAGAGCACAGAAAAAGCAGCGGGCCGTCCATGTCTTCCAGCGCGCCATTGCGCCCGATGCAGGTCTGCGCAGCGTTCTTTTCGGCCAAGGCTACATCGGCAAAGACCGGCCCGGTCAGTTCGGTGGGAAAGAACCCCGGCCCAATGGCATTGGCGGTGATCCCGTGCCGCGACCAGGCCTGCGCCATGGCCCGCGTGAGCTGTGCCACACCGCCCTTGGAGGTGCCGTAGGCGATGCCATTCTCAAAAGCGCGAAAGCTCTGCAATGAGGCGAAGTTCACGATGCGGCCCCAGCCCTTTTCCCGCATCGCGGGCACCAGAGCTTGGCTCAGAAAAAACGGCGCGGTCAGGTTCACCGCCAGCGTCTTGTCCCAGCCCTCTGCCGTAACCCGATCTGTCGGCTCGCGCAGGTTCAGCCCCGCCGCATGTACCACGATATCAGGCGCGCCGAACGGCGCTGAAACGGCGCGCGCGAGCTCCTCCACCTGCGCGCGGTCCGCGACATCTGCCGCGACCACAGCCCTCTCAGCGCCCCCTTGCGCCTGCCACGCCTCCAGCGCCTCCGCGCGCCGGGCCACGCCCACGACCTCAGCGCCCGCGGCGCAAAGCACGTCAGCGGCGCGCTGCCCAAGGCCCGAAGAGGCCCCGGTCACGCAGGCCACCCGGCCTGTCAGGTCGAAAAGGGCGCGGGGGTCAGGCATCCGCGTCTGCTGTCAGATCGAAGTTCTCACCCGGGAAATACTTGGCCAGCCGCACGTCAGCCGCGCGCGCGTGGCCCTCCATGCCTTCAAGGCGGCTGATCCGCGCGGTGGCAATCGCCACGTCCTTGGCGCCCTCGGCAGTCGCGCGCTGCCAGGTGACAATCTTCATGTACTTGTGCACGCTCAGGCCGCCCGTGTAGCTCGCCGCACCTGAGGTGGGCAGCACGTGATTGGTGCCCGTGGCCTTGTCGCCGTAAGACACCGTCGTCTCCTCGCCCAAAAACAGCGATCCGTAGCAGGTCAGCCGGTTCAACCACCAGTCCAGATCCGCGGCCTGCACCGTCAGGTGCTCGGGCGCATAGGCGTCGGAAGTTGCAGCCATCTCCTCGCGGTCGGCACAGAGGATCACCTCCGCGTAGTCACGCCAGGCGGCCGTCGCGTTCTCGCGGTTAAGCTCCGGCAGGTCATCAATGAGCCCCGGAACGAGGTCCATGACCTTTTCCGCCAGCGCACGGTCATCCGTCACCAGCCAAACGGGCGAGTTGTAGCCGTGCTCTGCTTGGCTGACGAGATCCGTTGCCACGATGTGCGCATCCGCGTCTCCGTCCGCCAGGACCAGGCTGTCGGTTGGACCTGCGATCATGTCGATGCCAACCCGGCCAAAGAGGATTCGCTTGGCCTCGGCCACAAACTGGTTGCCGGGGCCCACCAGGATGTTGGCTTTAGGCAGGCCGAAAAGCCCGTAGGTCATGGCAGCCACGCCCTGCACCCCGCCCATGGCAAGGATCTGATCCGCCCCGCAGATATGCGCGGCATAGACAATGGCGGGCGCGATGCCCACGCCGGGGCGCGGGGGCGAACAGGCCGTGATGTGCCCGCAGCCCGCGACCTTTGCCGTTGTCACGGTCATGATGGCGCTGGCAATGTGGCTGTAGCGCCCGCCGGGAATGTAGCAGCCCGCCGCATCCACCGGGATCGCCTTTTGCCCCGCAATGAGGCCCGGCACGATCTCCATCTCCACGTCCTGCACGGTGCCCTTTTGCATCGTGGCAAAGCGTTTGACGTTGTCATGGGCGAAACGAATGTCTGCCTTGAGCTTTTCTGGCACCAGCGCGATGGCCGCCTCTATGTCTTCGGGCGTCATCAAGACATTGCCTTCATACTTGTCGAACTTGGCCGCGTATTCCATCGCCTTGGCGTCGCCGCCCGCCTCAATCTCCGCCAGGATGGTCTGGACGGTCTGATTGACCTCCGTTGCATCAGATTTCGAGGTCAGTGTCGCTTTTTTGAGGTACTCGCGCGCCATCGGCAGCCATCCTTCATCTTGTGGGCAGAATCGCCCGTTGACGTTATGTAAGCGTTTACATATTGGGTATGCAAGCGCTTACATTGTCCATGCGCAAAGGTGGTCCGATCATGACGACAGCCCCAACTCTCGAAGACGTGGCGCGCGCGGCGGGCGTCTCCACCGCGACCGTTTCGCGCTGTCTGAACATGCCCGACCGGGTGGTGGAAAAGACCCGCGCGCGCGTGATGAAGGCAGTCAGCGATCTGAACTACACGCCCAATTTTGGCGCGCGGGTGATGGCGGCCAAGCGGACCCAGACGATTGGTGCGATCATCCCCACGATGGAGAACGCGATTTTTGCGCGCGGCATTCAGGCCTTTCAGGAAACGCTGCACGCCAAAGGCTATACGCTTCTGGTGGCCAGCTCTGCTTATGATCCGGCGCTGGAAGAGCAAGAGATCAAGGCCCTGGTGGCGCGGGGTGCGGACGGGCTGTTGCTGATCGGGCAGGACCGCGACGGGTCGGTCTATGACTACCTGGCGCGCCAGCAGGTGCCCACGCTGCTGGCCTGGACCCATGGCGCGGACGCGCCCTGCCCCACGGCAGGCTTTGACAATCGCGCGGCGATGCGCGGGTTGGCCGAGGTGGTGCTGGGCAAAGGCCACCGAAGGCTCGGCATGATCAGTGCACCTACCGCCACCAACGACCGCGCGCGCCAACGCGTGGCGGGCGTGCGGGATGCGATGGCTGCTGCAGGGCTTGATGCAAATGCGCTTGCCCTGGTGCATGCGCCCTACGATATCGACAGCGCGAGCACAGCCTTTGAGGGTCTGATGGGGCAAAGCCCGCGCCCGACAGTGGTGCTCTGTGGCAATGACGTGCAAGCAGCCGGAGCCATTCACCAGGCGCGGAAAATGAGCCTAGCCGTGCCCGAGGACGTCTCCATCACCGGGTTCGATGACATGGATATCGCTCCCGTGCTTTCGCCGCCCTTGACCACGGTGGCGGTGCCTCACAGGGCGATGGGGCAACGCGCGGCGCGCACGTTGGTGGCGATGGTCGAAGGTGAGGACATGCAGCCGGACGCGCCGCTGGCCACTCAGGTCATCCTGCGGGCCTCGCTGAAAGCACTGCCACAGGCGGATTAAACGCCCCCCTACCGCTTGCCGTTGAAGACAAAGAGCTGCTCGCCCCCCACGCGGTAGCCATTGATCAGCGTTTCCGCGCGCGCCGACACAAGCCAGGCGGCCAGCTGCTGCGCGGCTTGTGCCTTTACATGGTCGTGCCGTTCGGGGTTCACCGCGATGAAGGCGTATTGGTTGAACAGCGCAGGGTCGCCCTCAAAAAGCAACGCAAGCCCGCCCTTGTTGCCAAAGTTGAGCCAGCTGGCGCGATCCGCCAGGATATAGGCGTCGAGCCCCGACGCAGTATTGAGCGCCGCCCCCATGCCTGCGCCCACGGCCAGATACCAGGCGCCCAGTTCATCAGGCACGCGGCCCGCCGCCTGCCAAAGCGCGCGCTCCTTGCGATGCGTGCCGCTGTCATCTCCCCGGCTGACAAATCGGGTTTGCGCGGTTGCGACCTGCCCCAGCGCCTCTGCCGCGCTCTGCGCTCCAGCAGCGTCCGCCGGATCGTCCCGCGGCCCGATCAGCACAAAATCGTTGTACATCACTTCGACCCGCGACAGACCGTGGCCCTGCGCCACGAAAGCCTCCTCCGCCGCGCGCGAATGCACCAGGATCGCATCCACGTCCCCCGCTTGCCCCAACCGCAGCGCCTGCCCGGTGCCCACAACCAGCAGCTGCACCTCGATCCCGGTGTCCGCCGCGATGGCGGGTAAGAGCACATCAGAGAGGCCTGAGTTGTGAAAACTGGTGGTCACGGCCATGCGCAACACCTCCGCTTGGGCCCAAACGGGCCAAAACAGGCCGAGCAACAGCAAAACCCGGATCATTCCACGATCTCCCCCTTTAGAAACGCGCGCGCCGCCTCGGAAGGCGGATCGGCAAAGAAGCGTTCGGCCTCCGCCTGCGCCTCAACGCGGCCGCGGACCAGAAAGACGACCTCGGTCGCCAAGCGCCTGGCTTGGCCCAAGTCGTGCGTCGCCATGATGATGCGCGTCCCGCTTTGCTGCGCCTGACGCAACAGTGTCTCAATCTCGCGCGTGGCGCGACCGTCGAGGTTAGCGCAGGGTTCATCGAGGAACAGCACCCCCGGCGCGCGAATGAGCGCGCGGGCCAGCGCCAGTTTCTGCCGTTCACCACCCGACAGACGCGGCGCCGGACGCTCCAATGCGTCATGCAAGCCGATCCGCGATGCCCACTCTTCGACCGCTTTCGCGATCTCATCACGCGCACGCTTCTGCAGCTTCAATGGATAAGCGAGGTTCTCGCGCACCGACCGACGCAACATCACGGGCGTTTGGAATACATACCCCTGATCGACCCCGTCGGGCTCCTGTCGGGTACCTTCGGTCAGCCGTTCGATCCCGTGCAACAGTTTGAGCAGCGTGGTCTTGCCCGCCCCATTAGGGCCCAGCACAATCGTGAAGCCGCGTGTCGCAAACCGCAGGCTCAAAGGCCCAAGGATCACCTTCTCGCGCCGCCGCACCAGCGCGTTTTCCAGCGCAAGGGTTTGCGTCACCACCGCCCCTCCCGCTCCGTTCGCGACAGGCCATGGATGGCGAAATTTACCGCCAAAGCGAGCGCGATGAGCACAAAGCCAAGCCCCAGGGCCAGCGCGAAATCGCCCTTGCCGGTCTCCAGCGCGATGGCGGTCGTCAGGACGCGCGTGGCGTTGTCGATGTTGCCGCCCACGATCATAATTGCGCCAACCTCTCCGATCGCACGCCCAAATCCCGCCAGCGCTGCCGTCAGCAGCGTCCGCCGCCCGTCCAGCAGCAGCGCAGCGATCCGCTGGCGCTTCGTGGTGCCCAGGGAAATCAGCAGGTCGTGGTACTCCGCCCACAGCTCGCGCATGGCCTGATGGGTGATGGAGGCGATGAGCGGCGTGATGATGATCACCTGCGCGATGATCATCGCGGTGGGCGTAAAGAGCAGCCCCAGCACGCCAAAAGGCCCCGACCGGCTGAGCAGCATGTAGACGATCAGCCCGACCACCACCGGCGGCAGGCCCATGAGCGCATTCAGCGTGGCGATGGTGGCGCGGCGAAACCGAAACCGCTGGATCGCCAGCCAGGTCCCGAGCGGGAGCGCGATGGCGGAGGCGATCAGGAGCGCAGTCAGGCTGACTTGCAGCGAGCGCAGGGTGATGTCCACCAGATCGGGATCCAGACGCAGGATCAGCCAAAAGGCCGCCTCGATCCCCGCCCAAATGTCCGCCATTTCGCGCCCTGCCCCTTGCAGCCCTGCCTAGACATGCCCGCGCGGGCAGGCTTCGTCAACGCGAGGGCACCGCGCGCGCGGGCATTTTCGCCTTGCCGTTCCAGCGCGTGCGGGCCAGCCTTCGCTGCATGAACGGGATGCTGCCGACATTCGGGCTTTTGCTGGGCTGCCAACTGGCGGGCGAGGTCGCCGCGCGCGGGCTTGGCCTGCCGGTGCCGGGTCCTGTTCTGGGCCTTATCCTGCTGCTCGCCGCGTTTTGGGCGCGGCCTGCGCTGCTGGGGCTGATGCGCGGCACGGTCACGGTGATCCTGGCCAATCTGGCGCTCTTTTTCGTGCCCGCGGGTGTCGGCGTGATCGGTAATCTGCAAGTGCTGGCGGGCGACGGGCTGGCGCTTTTGGCGGTGCTTGTGCTTTCGACCGTGCTGGCGATGCTGGCCGCGGTCGCCACGTTTCGGCTGGCCAGCCGCGCCTTTGAGAGCCCGCCCGAATGAGCGATGTGGCAGAGCTTTGGAGCTATCTGTCCGCCACGCCGCTTTTATGGCTGACGGCGACCCTTTTGGCCTACATCGCGGCGGAACAGGCCGGGCGCAGGTTGGGCCAGGCGCCCTGGGCCAATCCGGTGCTCTTTGCGGTGCTGCTGATCGCACCCGTTCTTTGGGTCAGCGGCACGCCCTATGCGACCTACTTTGAGGGCGCGCAGTTCATGCATTTTCTGCTGGGCCCGGCAACGGTCGCGCTGGCCCTCCCGCTCTGGGACAACCGCGAGATGATCCGCCGCTCCGCGCTGCCTATCCTGCTGTCGCTGCTTGTGGGTTCGGTGGTGGCGGTGGTCTCCGCTATCTTGCTGGCGCAGGCGCTGGCGCTGCCCGAAGACGTGATCCTGTCGCTTGCGCCCAAATCGACAACCGCGCCGGTGGCCCTGGGCGTGGCCGAAGCGGTGGGCGGGATCCCCAGCCTGACGGCGGTGCTGGTCATCCTGACGGGCATCATCGGGGCGATCCTCGTGACGCCCATGATGAACGCGCTGCGGATCACCGACTGGCGCGCGCGGGGATTGGCAGTGGGATTGGCGGCCCACGGCATCGGCACTGCGCGGGCGTTTCAGGTCAACAAGGTTGCGGGGGCCTATGCAGGCATCGCGATGGCGCTCAACGCGCTTCTGACGAGCCTCATCGTGCCACTCATCGTGCCCTGGCTGGGTTAGTCTTTGAGGATGTAGGGCGCAAAAAGCGTCGGGTTATCGCGCACAAAGGCAGGGAAGTGTTCGTCAATCGGCACCCGCGTATACCGCGCGGGGTCCTCCATCAGCGCCGCGATGCGCGCGTCCGCCCATTGCGGCGTCTTCTCCCCCTCCGGCATGCTGGAGTGATTTGGGATGGAACTGCCCTTGAGCGCCACCGCCTCGCGCCCGCCCATCCAGGTAAAATGCCAGCCCGCATCCGGCACCAGAATGCGGTTGAGCCACCGCCCCATGCGCCAGCTTGATTTCAGCTGCCGCATCGCGTTCTTGGCCCAGCCCCTGCGCGGCGCAAGCACATAGCGCAGCGGATACATCTCCCCCAGATCGGCGCCGCGGATCATGCGCGGACCCTGCCGCTCCCATTTCTCCGCCACCTTGATGTTGAGGTAGAACGAATACCAATCGAGCGAGAGGCAATAGACCTCGCCCCGCGCGATGCCCCCCTTGGCGATGCCCGCCACCACGCTGGCGCGCGGGATCTCATCGAGGTCAGAAAAGAGCACCACGTCGTCGGGTGCCAGATCGCGCAGCTCTCGGCGGAGCGCGTTGCGCTGGTATTCCTCCTTGCCCCAGTTGGACATGCCGTCTGGAAAGGCCTCTACCACCACATAGCGGAACTTGTGCATGTATTTTGCCAGCCGATCCTCGTTGGCGCGCAAACACAGCGGTTTGGGATTGCCGGTGAAGGTCGCCTTGGCCTCCACGATCACAAAGAAATCGACCACGTCCCAAAGCTCATTGAGCCGCAGTTCAAGCAGGTCGATCTCATTGAACAGGGGGAAACAATCGAAGATGCGCATGTCGCCAGCCCCTCTAGCCTCGCCCGGGTCTTGTCAATATGCCCGCCCCGGCCAGCACATCGCGCACCAGCGCCGTATGATCCGAAGAACCCGCCTGCGCGCGGTCCATGAAAGCCCGGCCTGCAGCCCCTCTTTTCGACGCGCTGTCCTCCTGCATCAGTTCCAGAACCGCCGCCGCGAGGCCGGGCGCGTCCGCCACCTCCTGCGCCGCTCCCGCGACCGCCAAAACGGCATAGGCATCCGCAAAATTCCTGACCCCGGGACCATGAAGGATGGCCGCGCCAAACTGCGCGGGTTCATAAGGCGTGTGTCCGCCCTCGGGACCAAAAGAGCCGCCTATGAATGCGATGGGCGACAGGGAAAACCACAGCCCCATCTCGCTCAGCGTGTCAGCGATGTAGACCTGCGTTGGCTGATCAATGCCCTGGCCTTTGCTGCGCCGAGCAGTAGCAAGTCCACCGGCCTGCGCGCGTTCTTCAAGCACGGCGGCGCGGTCCGGATGGCGGGGGGCCACGATCAAAAGCGTCTCCGACCACTTTGCAAGCACCTGCCGATGGGCGTCGATGACCGCCGCTTCATCGCCCGCATGTGTTGACGCCGCGAGCCAGATCGCGCGCGTGCCAATATCGGTGTAAAGGGCGGCGAGGTCCGCCTGAGGCACCGCAAGGCGCGGCAGCGTGACCCGCAAATCGGGCAACAGATGCACGCGGTCGGGCGGCACGCCCAAGCCGCGCATCTCTTTTGCCACCCGCTCGGACCGGCAGGTGACAAGCGCGAAATCGCGCAACAGCGCGGCATAGAGCGCATCAAGCCGCCTGCGCGTGCGCGAATCGCGCGCGTTGAGCAGGATGCAAGGCGCATCCCGCGCCTTCAGCGCCAGCACCATCCGCGGCCAGAAGTCCCCCTCCACAAAAATCGCCGCCCGAGGCCGCCAGCCCTGCAAGAACCGCGAGACGGCCCCAGGCGTGTCGATGGGCGCAAAACGGTGCAGGGCAAAAGGCATGTGCTGCGCGACCCAGGCCGCCCCGGTCGTCGTGGTGGTAGTGACAAGGATGCGCGTTTGCGCATCCTTGGAGAGCTTCTCTGCCATCGGCGCGATCTGTTTCACCTCGCCAAGGGAGGCTGCGTGAAACCAGATAACGCGCGGCCCGTCATCGGTCGTGCTTCCGCGGCCCACGCGCTCCTCAAAGCGCGCAGGCTCCGCCCCCATGCGCCGGTGCATCCACCACGACAGCAGGATCAATGGCACGGCGAAAATCCAGCTGATCAGCTTCCAAAAGCGCAGCGAAATCGGGTTGTTCTTGGATGCCATGGCGCGGGCGGTTGCCTTTGGTCTGCAGGGGCGCGTGGCCCAGTCAACGCATGGTCTGAAAATTGCACTTATCGCTAGAGCTTGCCAGCAAAAGCCGCCGCCGCTCTGGCATCGGCGCGCGCCAGCCCCTAACAAGCCGCATGGAGCCCGCCCTCGTGACCCCAAAAGACCTGCGCATGAAGGGCGCTTTCATCCGCTATGACGCAGGGCGCGCAGACCCCTTTGATGCGCGCGTGTTCGACCCTGAATGGCTGAGCACCGCCGGGCTTTTAAAAGGCAGCAGCGCAGGGCGGTATGCCGCGCATTTCTTTAGCTACGCAGGTCATGAAATGGTGCTGCGGCACTTTCATCGCGGCGGGTTGATGGGCCGTCTAAACCGCGATCTCTATCTGCGGCTGGGCGCGAGGCGCAGCCGCGCTTTCCGCGAATTTGAACTGTTGGCAGAGATGCACCGCGCGGGCCTGCCTGTGCCAATGCCTGTTGCCGCGCGGTATCAGCCCCTCGGCCCCTTCTACCGCGCGGACATCATCACCCGGCGCATCGCAGGCGCGGAACCTTTGCAAGACGTGCTGACCCGCGCGCCGGTCTCGCCCGCGCTTTGGCGCAGCATCGGTGCGGAGGTGCAGGCGATGCATGACTTTGGCGTGGATCACAGCGATCTGAATTGCCGCAACATTCTAGTGGGCGCGGGGGACACCGTCTGGCTGATCGACTTTGACAAATGCCGCAAGCGCCCCCCCGGCGCCTGGCGCCAGGCCAATCTGGACCGGTTGCAGCGCTCGCTGGTCAAATCTTCCGCTTCTCTTGCAGCGTTTCATTGGCAGCGGGAGGACTGGGCGGCCTTGCTTGAAGGATATCAAAAGGCCGAGCCACAGCCCGATTGAGCGCGGACATCGCATCCGCTATACGCGCCGCAACCAGGGGCAAGGCACGACGACAGGACCGAACATGCAGGTTGATCCCAGCGATATCGACGTCATCGCGCCCAATCTCAAGCGGCGCTACTCCGGCGTCTCCTCCACCGTTTTCCGGCTCGTCCCGGTGCAAGCCAAGAGTATCGCCATCGCCACAACGGGCCCGGTGCTGCCAAAGGATATTCCGCAGTTCGCGCTGTCAAAACTGCCGTTCATGTCGCGCAAGGGCCCCTCTGGCGCGCGGGTCTGGCACGCGCGGCGCAATATTGAGATGCTGGCAGGGCTGGTGCTCAAACATGTGCTGCGCAAGCGGCTCAAGCTGGTCTTCACCTCTGCCGCGCAACGCAGCCGGGGGAAGTATTCGCGCTGGTTGATCCGGCAGATGGATGCGGTGATTGCGGCCTCCGGCAAGGCCAAATCCTACCTCGGCGTGCCCGCCACGGTCGTATTGCACGGCATCGATGCCGAGGCCTTTGCCCCCCACCCCGACCGCGCCGCCCTGCGCGCCAAGCTGGGGCTCGATCCCGACGCGCTGATCGTGGGCTGTTTCGGCCGGATCAGGGCGCAGAAGGGCACCGACCTTTTTGTGGATGCGATGATCACGCTCCTGCCAAAGCACCCTCAGGCCCAAGCCATCATCATGGGCGGCGTGACCCGCGAGCAGGAGGGCTTTGTCGCGGATCTCAAGGCACGCATCGCGCACGCAGGGTTGCAAGACCGCCTGCGCATACTGCCTGAAGACAAAGGCTTCACCATCGCGCCCTGGTTCCAGGCGAGCGACATCTACGTCGCGCCCCAACGGTGGGAAGGCTTTGGCCTGACGCCGCTTGAGGCCATGTCCTGCGGCGTGCCGGTCGTGGCCACCCGCGTGGGCGCTTTCGAAGACCTGGTGGTACCGGAAGAGACCGGTTTTCTGGTTGAGCCAGAAGACATCGCGGCCCTCACCCAAGCCACTGACACGCTCATCGCAGACCCCGCCCTGCGCGCGACCATGGCAGCGGCATCGCGCGCCAAGGTGCTGGCACAGCACCTGATTTCCCATGAGGCCGATGCGATCACGGCGATCTACCGCCAGCTGATCGACGGCTGAGGGGCCGCGCGTGCCGGACCCTGCGGACATCACCATCATCACCGTCTGCCACAACTCCATGGCGGTGCTGCCCACAATGCTGGACAGCGTGCCCCAGGGCGTGCCGGTGATCTGGGTGGATAACGCATCGACCGAAACCGACAGCTTGCAGGCCCTCGCGCGCGAACGCGGGGTCAGGCTGATCCTGAACGCCGAAAACACCGGCTTCGGGCGGGCCTGCAACTTTGGCGCGGCGCAGGCGCAAACGCAATATCTTTTGTTCCTGAACCCCGATGCCGCCCTTCAGGAGGGCGCGTTGGAAGAACTGATCGCGGCGGCAGAGCGGCATCCGCAGGCCAGCGGTTTCAACCCGCGTATCCTCAACAGCAAGGGGCAGCAGAGCTTTCGCCGGGGGTCAAAGATCAGACCCGCAGAGCGGCTGAAAGGCCCGGTGCCCGCGTCTGATATGGAAGTGCCCGTGCTCTCAGGCTCCGCCATCTTTTGCCGCCGCGCGGATTTCGAGGCCATCGGCGGGTTTGACCCTGCAATCTTCATGTATCACGAGGATGACGATCTTTCACTACGCCTGCGCGCGCGCGGCCCGCTGATCTACTGCCACGCCGCCAAGGTGGTGCATCTGAGCGGCCACGGCTCCCCCCGCTCGCCCCAAGTGGCGGCGTTCAAGGCCTATCACTCCGCCCGCTCCCGCGCCTACACGCTGGAAAAATACGGCCACCCAAGGCCGCGCCTCAACACGCTGTTTGCGGGGCTTGGGCGCGCCTTGGGCCCCGATACGCTGCTGTCAAAACGCCGCCGGGCAAAGAACCTCGGCTATCTCAAAGGCGCCTGGGCGGCCTGGCGCGCGGCTGACCTTACACCCAATAAAGATTGACGTAGGGGCGCGGCGTGCGCTCCGCCCAGTCCTGCAACGCGTCGAACAACGGCACATAGCGCGCCGGATCCTGCCGCTCATGGGTTTCGACAAAGAGGCTGTCGATGCGCGCCAAGAGCGGGTGATCCACCAACCTGTTGAGAATGTCCCACTCGGCCCCTTCAATATCCATCTTGATGATCCGGATGTCGCGGTCCAGCGCTTCGAGCTGCGCGAGGATGTCCACGACCTCCACCCGCACCGCGTTCTTCGCGTCACCACCTGCATGCACCAAAGAGGACCCCTGCGTATGGCCCGCCGGGTCGTCGGGCGACCATTTGGCGGTGCGGTAGAGCATCAGGCTCGCCTCCTTGGCGCCTGCCGCCTTGGGGATCACGGTCACGTTGGGTATGTCTGCAACCGCGCTTTGCAGCACCTCCAGCGCGCCGGGATCGGGCTCGAACGCCATCACATCCGCGCCGGTCTGCGCCATGCGGCGGGTGATGTCGCCCACATTGGCGCCCAGATCGATGCACAGATCGCCCGGCCCGGTCTCCGCCAGCACCTGCGAGAAGGTATCCTGCATCCGCGCGCATTGCCGCCGCTTCAGCTTGCGCCGCGCGATATAGCCCAGCGTCCCCGGCAGGCGCGCGCCCAGCGCCATCGCGGTCTCAAAAGGACCTTGCACGTCGGGGCGTCGGGCCACGGGAAGGCTGCGCTGGGTCATGGGGCGTGTCGTCCATCTGTTGTCCTCGCGCCGTCTATAAGGGCTCCAAGCCCAATGTGACAGCCCGACAGCGCCTAACCGCCAATCCCGCGCATCAGCTTGCGCAGCTTGGGCCGGGCCATCAGCAGCGGGTCCCACCGCCGCCAGCCCAGCCGGTCGCGGGCCCCGTTGAGCCCGCCTTTGCGCGCGGGCGTAATCAGATGATCGGCAAACCGCTGCATCACAGGCGCGGGCGCGAATTGGCTGAGGTAAGCCTCCCGCGACGAGGGGGCCGCGCGATCAAAGCCGTCGATGAGATCATAAAGCGCTTGCGGTGTGTGGTAGACCTGTGCCGCCGCCCCCAGCATGCCCAGATGCGCCGTCTCCTTGGACCCGCCAAAGGTCAGCACCGGTTTGCGCCGCAACGAAAACTCGCCCACCGCGAGCCCAAACGTCTCCCCCCGCGCACGCGCGTGCAGCATCGCGTCGCAGGTGTTGATGAAGGCGGTTTTGGCCTCCAGGTCCGCCGTGCCGGGCAGAAAGCGCAGGCGCGTATGATCGGCGAAAGCAGTGATGTTCATGAAAATGAACCAGACGTCCTGACGCGTCTCCAGCACCTGTGGGATCACTTGGGTCTTAACGAACGGGATATCAAAACTCTCTGCCCCGCCGTAGCAGCCGAACACCAGCGCATCCGTGGGGATCCCGAGCTCCGCGCGCATGTCCGCGTCCGTCTGCCCGATCTGCACCATATGGGGCACCCAGGGCACCCGGCCCGCGCTGCAGTGCTGGGACAGCCATTCAGAGACATAAGCATAGGCCGCGCCGTGCACCTGCCGGGTGGTGGTGGCAAAGACCGCATGCGCCATCGTCGGCACATCGCGCGCAATCAGATCGTCCCGCTTGCCCGACTTGATGACATAGAGCAGATCGCAAGCCTGCGCCTTCAGATGCGCGTCCACATCCGTAAACCCGTCGCAGGGGATCAGATCGAACCGCGCGGCGAATTTCTGGATTACCTGGGGGTTGTTGCCCGGGAAACCGCGGTCATAAAGCACCACGCTTTCATGCCCCAAAAGCGCCTCGCTCTGCACCGCATAATCATAAAGCGCAACAGGCGTGCCGCGCTCCACCATGTTGTTGGAATAAAACGCGATCCTAGCCACCGGGGCTGCCGCCCTTCCACCGGTTGTGGATCCAGAACCACTGCTCTGGGTTCTTGCGGATGCGGGCCTCAAGCGAAGCGTTAAGAGCGACGGTCATCGTTTCGGGATCGCTGTGAGGGATCGGGGCCTCAAGCTCGGCGACAAAGCTCTGCCCGTCCGGCTGCCGCACGGCGTAAAGCGGCACCAGCAGCGCGTCATAGCGCAGTGCAAGCTCCGCCATGGAGGTCGCGGTCAGCGCATTCTGCCCGATGAACGGCAGCGGCACGCCCGCATTGGCGCGCACGTCTATGAGCGCGGCCAGCGTACCGCCGTCTTTCAAGTGCTTGATCATCTGCCCCAGCCCCGGGCGGCCCCGTTCAAACAGCGGCGTGCCGATGGAAGAGATATTGCCGAGGTAGAAGTCGTGAAATAGTGGGTTGTTCATGCGCCGGTAGAGCCCGCCCACATGGAATCCCCGCGCGATGAGGCAGGCGCGCGCGATGTCGTAATTGCCAAAATGCCCGGAGATCACGATGGCGGGCCGGCCCTCTTTGCGCGCCTTCTCCAGCGCGGCCAGCCCCGCGCCGCCGAGCTCTGTCTGCGCGGCCATGCGCAACAGGTCCCGGGGTGAGAAAAGCTCGCACAGGGTGCGGCCCACGCTGCGCGCGACCTCCACGGTCAGCGCGTCGCGTCGCGCGGTGCCCAGATCGGGAAAGATCAGATCAAGGTTGCTGCGGATGCGCCTGCGGTAACCCACCAGCGGCGAGATCACTCGCGCAATCACCCAGGCTGCAAAGGCGCTGCGTTGCGGAAAGGGCAGCAGGTGCAGGACCCAGAAAATCGACCGGATCGCGCCGAATTCCAGGCGGTTGCCCAAGGTGGGCTCTGATTTGGGGCGTGCCATCGGTGCGCGGGTCGCTGACTGTTGTGAGGGGTCAAACCGGTCCGGTCTCAATAACCGCCAGGCGGGAATTGGACAAGCGGCTGCGGCGTGGTGGACGTGTTGCCCAAGCGACTGCTGGCCTGCGGCAGAATGCGGCTTATGTCTTTGGCTTAAGCCAAGCCATGATCCAAGCCACGCCAATGAAAGCTGAGAGCCTTGTTCAACTTCTTCAATCGCGCCCGCCCGCAGCCGCCAGCCGCGCAATCCGCCTCGGACGCGCCGCCCGATTTCACCAGGCTTGACCGCGACCCCTATCTGGCGCTGGCGGAGCCGCGTCTGCGGCTGATCTCCATTTTTGATGATCTGCGCTATGACCGGGCGGATATGGACATGGTGTCGGGCCCCATGCGCAGGCGCGTGGCCGAACGGTTGGCACCCATGGGCTTTCGCCAGGTGTCGGGGTCGGTGATGGAAAACCCGCATGCGGACGTCCGCGTGATCCTGCCCAAGTTCCGCGCGCTGGGCGCTTCGCCCTTTGACGCCACGCGCGACACCCCGCGCCGCCGTCAGGACTACTTCGCGCTTACCCCCACACAGGTCGCCTGCCAATTCATCGACCATTTCGATCACGCCGGTGCCGTTGAAAAGATCAAGGAGTTGATCGTCAAACACCCTATCAACTTGTTGCGGATCATGGATTTTCTGGACAAAGAGCCCGCGCATGAGGCCTTTCGCGCCGCCATCGGGCATCTGACGCTGGTGCAGCGCGAAGCGGTGCAAAGCGCGCCTTTGAAAACACGCAGGGCTTTGCGCTAGCCGGTTCGCTATAGACTTTACCGGTTCAAATAGTGCACCATTGGGGCGCGCAACAGCGGAGACCCACCCATGAAGACCGTCGACAAGGCGTTGCACCTGCTGGACCAATTCTCGGTCGAGCATAAGGAGATCGGGCTGAGCGCGCTGGCGCGGATGGCGGGGCTCGACAAGGCTGCGACCCGACGGCTGCTGGTGGCGCTGGCCAAACACGGCTTTATCGAACAATCCGCGGAGACCAAGAAGTACCGGCTGGGCCACGGCTTTCTCAGGCTCGCGCGGGTGCGCGAAGCAACCGTTCCGGTGACACAAGCCGCCCAGCAGGCGGCGGATTGGCTGGCGGCGCAAACCAATGAGACTGTACATCTGAGCCTGCCCGTCGCGGGCGGGATGACCACTATCGCCCATTGCCTGCCCAACCGCGCGCGGGTGATCAACATCATCCCCTCCGAGCTTTTGCCCTACCACGCTACCGCATCGGGCCTTGCGTATCTGGCGTTTTGTGATCCGGCCACCCGCAACAGCCTGCTGTCAGGGCCGCTGCGCGCGTATACCGAAAAGACGCTCACCGACCGGCAGGCCGTGCTTGGCGACCTCGATAGGTTCCGCGCCCAAGGCTACACAGTGACGCGCAACACCTTCGAAGACGATGTCTCCAGCATCGGCATGCCGTTTCTCCAGCGGCCCGGGCGCCCCACAGGTGCCGCGGCCATCGCGGTTCCAGCGGCAGAGCTCACACAGGCGCGGCAAGACGCGCTGCTGCCGCAGTTACAGCAGGCGGTGGCGGAGCTGGAGCAAAGGATCGCGGGGTAAAGCCTCCGCCACCCCCACTTGAAAGACAGGGAGACAGCAAGTGACCAAGACCATCCTCGTCATCGGCACCTACGACACCAAGGACGAAGAGCTCATGTATGTCTGCGAACGGATCCACGCGCAGGGCGGTGCGGTCCTGTCGATGGATGTCAGCGTGCTGGGCGACCCGTCGCAGCCCACCGATATCTCCAAACACGATGTGGCCGCCGCGGCGGGCAAGACCATCCAGGACGCGGTAGACGCGGGCGATGAAAACCACGCAATGCAGATCATGGCCACGGGCGCGGCGACGCTGTGCACGCAACTCCACGCAGAGGGGCGCATCCACGGCATGATCGCCCTGGGCGGCACAATGGGCACGGATCTGGCGCTCGATTGCGCGCAGGCGCTGCCCATGGGCGTGCCCAAATACGTGGTCTCCACCGTGTCCTTTTCGCCGATCATCCCCGCTGACCGGTTGAGCCCGGACGTGCAGATGATCCTCTGGGCAGGCGGGCTTTATGGTCTGAACTCGGTCTGCAAATCCTCGCTCAGCCAAGCGGCGGGCGCGGTGCTGGGTGCCGCGCAGGCGGTGGAGCCGCCGCGCGCGGATCGCCCCGTCTTCGGCATGACAAGCCTTGGCTCGTCTTGCCTCAAGTACATGAAATTGCTGCGTGATCCACTGCACGAACGCGGCTTTGAAGTCGCGGTGTTTCACGCCACCGGCATGGGCGGGATGGCCTTTGAAGCGCTGGCGCGGCAAGGGTACTTTGCTGCCGTGATGGATTTCGCGCTGCCTGAGTTGGGCAACCTGATGGTGGGCTCCGTGATCAACTCGGGCGCGGACCGGCTGACAAACGCAGGCGCGCGCGGCGTGCCGCAGATCGTCTCCCCCGGCTGTGCGGATTTGATCGACTTTGCAGGCTGGCAGGAGATACCGCAGGCCTACGCCGACCGACCCTTTCACGCCCATAACCGCCTGATCAAATCCTCCGGGCTCAGCGCGGACGAACGCCGCGCGCTGATCCGCGACATTGCCGCCCGGCTGGCGCGCGCACAAGGACCGGTGCACTTTCTGATGCCCGTGAAGGGCGTGGAGGAGTGGGACAAGCCCGACGGGCCCGCCCATGATCCCGAGGGCCTGGAGGCGATGGTGGATGAGGTGCGGTCCGCCTTTAAACCGCCGGTCGCCTTGCAGATGCTGGACTGCCACATCAATGACGCCGCCTTCAGCGAGGCGGCGCTCGCCGTGATTGACGGTTGGCTCGCGGATGGGACCGTGAAGGTCTGACGCGTCAGGCCGCGTCCAACCGACGCAGCTCTTTCGTTGCACGGGCGGCAACCGACTTGCGGCTGTCTTCCGCGAGACGGATAAGATGCGGGATGAGCCAGGCCTTCAAATTCTCGTCCCCCTGCGCAAGCGGCGTGAGGTAATCCATTGAATTATTGAGCACAATCCAGTCCCCATGCATGGCCAGATTGCGTTTCACCACCGCCAGCGCGGCGGCGCTCTGCGCCGGCGTCATCGCCTCTGCCGCGCCCTCGAAAAGCTTAGGCAGGGTCCACTGCGCGGAAGGTTGATCAAGGGCCGAGATTTCGTCCAGCAGCCGGTCAATGAGCGGCACGATCAGGTCAGGGCGCGCCGCCTGCACCCGGCGCAGCGCATTGGAGACGCGCAGCCGTACCACCTCGTCCCGGCTGCGGTAACACTCAAAAAGCTCCGTCATGCGCGCGGGCGTGGCAAGGACGCGATCCACCACTTCAACCGTCCGGCCCAGCGAATTGGGGTGACCGCCGGTCAGCATGTCTTCAAAGCGTTCGTCCGTCATGACTGATCCTCCACAAAGCGGCGCAGCGCCGCCACCGCGCGATCCGCATCAGCACCCAGCGCGCGGTCCGCATCCAAGACCTGGATTTCCGCCCGAAGCACCTGATGCAAGGCGCAAGGTTGCGCGCCGCGCAGGTCCACCGCTTGTGCCGCCACCAGCGCCTCTACCCCCGTAAGCAGATGAAAGCTCTCCATCTGTTCGCACAGCTTTGCTGCCGCCTGCGCTGTCATGGGCGCCATATCCTCCACCCCTTCGGACACGGGGTGGGCATCAAAAACCACCGGCATCGCGTGACGGCGGATGTCCGCCAGCAGCGCGGCAGCGGTTTTCTGCAAGGGCACGAGCCCCGCGCTTGCCCCGCCCCGAGGGCTTAGATAGCGCGGCAAATCCGTCAGCGCGGGGTCCATCAGCCGCTGAATGCGCATCACCGCGCCCTGCGCGGCCATGGCGAGCGCGAGGCTCACCTGCTCCAACGCCAGCGCCAGCGCGGGCGCATGAAAATTGGGGGTGGAGCGCATCGCGTCACGGTGCAGTACCGCCGGGCTGTCGCTCGACCCGTTCAGCTCCGCCTCCCAGACCGCGATGGCGTGGTCGATCGCGGCCTGCGCGGCGCCCAAAACCGGGGCAAGGGTACGAAAGCTCAGCGGATCCTGGACGCGGCGCGGCGGCACGCCCCCCAGCGCGTCGTAAAACCAGGCCGCCATGTCAGCCTGACCCGGTGAAGACCTCAAAGCATTGATCTCAGTCGCAAAAATGTCCCTGTTTGCGCCAAATCCACGGCAAGACAGCGCGGCTGCTTCCCGCGCCATCAAAAGCCCCATGCGCGCACGCGCAAGCGCCAACCCCGCCCGCGCCACGCCGAGCGCACTGTGGTTGATCATCGCCATCGCGTCCTTGGGCTCGAGCGCGGGCGGTGTCAGCCCGGCCTGCGCCATTGCGGAATCCGCTTGCCGCCACGCGACCCCGTCGTGCATCTGCCCCTCGCCCAAAACTGCCAGCGCCCAGCAGGCGTTCTGAGTCAGATCAGAGGCCCCGATGGAGCCATGGGCGGGCACGCCCGGCGACAGCCCCGCGCGCCAAACCGCACAAAGGTGTTCAAACAGCGGCACGGAGAGGCCCGACACGCCCTGGGCTGCACCAATGAGCCTCGCCAACAACATCGCCCGTCCCACCTCCGGCGGCAGCAACGCGCCCACCGCGACTGCGCGGCCCGCAATCAGTTGGTGCTGAAACGCCGCGATCTCATCCGCGCGCAATCGGTGGCCCAGATTGGCCCCAAGCCCGGTGTTGAGCCCATAGACAGGCGCCTCTCCCGCCGCGGCAGCCGCCACGACCTGTCGCGCAGCCTGCAGCTTGGCCACGGTCTCATCGCCCACTTCAAGCGCGCGCGACCCCAGCGCGGCCTCAAAGCCCTCCAGGGTGATCCGCGCCCCAAGCCGCATCAGGCGAACCGCAGCCGCTGACCAAGCCCTAGCCTGCGCGCCTTGATCAGCATCGCGTGGCCCAGGGCAATGTCAGACAGCGACAGACCCCGGTGCCAGAACAGGATCGTCTCTACCGGGCTTTCCCGGCCCGGTTTGACACCCGCAACGATCTCTCCCAACTCCGCATGCAGGCTTTCTGCCGTGAGCCGTCCGCTGTCCACATGGGCGCGCAGCGCGCCAAAAAGCCCATGCGCCTGGCCCCAGTCGTCCATCACCACCTTGTCCATGATATCGGTCAGCGTGATCTCCACCGCCGACATGGTGCCATAGGGGATTACAAGCGCGCCCTTTTTCACCCATTCGGTTTTGAAGAGCGGCTCGGGCTCAGGCAAGCGGCTGGCTTCCACGGCGATGTCAGCGCCTTCCAAGCAGGACTGCCAGTCTGCCGTGACGGTGATCTTGCGCCCCAGATCGGCTTCAAGCTTTGCGGCAAAAGCCTCCCGGCTCTCCGGCCTGCGCGAATGCACGCGCACCTCGTCAAAATCAAATAGGCTGCAGAGCAGCCGCACGTTCCAATAGGCCGTCCCCCGCGCGCCCACATGGGCCAGAACCTTGGGGTTTTCAGGCGCCAGGTGCTTGGCGCCCAACGCGGTGATGGCACCGGTGCGCATCTCCGTAATGCCGGTGGCATCCACCAACGCCTTGGGCGCGCCGTGGCGCGGATCAAAAAGCGTCAGCAGGCCGTATTCACTGGGCCGCCCCTCTTTGTAGTTGTCGACGAAATCGCCCACCACCTTGGTGCCCGCCGCGTCGATCTCGCCCCCGATCCAGCCGCGCAACACGTTGAAATGCCCTTCCACCCCCGCGCGCGGGCGGATGTGGGTGCGCGGCTCAATCTCCGTCTCGCCCCGGCCCTGCATGGCAAGGCTGTCTTCGATCGCGGCAAGAATTTCAGCGTCGGTGAGTGCCAGGTCCTCGATGTCAAACCGGTTAAGATAGTCGAAATAGACCGGTGGCTGCGTCATGATACCCCCCTCGCGTTTGAGCGCCCCGCGGGATGGCGGGTGGGGCGTCGTCCCTTGGGACGCGCGCCTCCCGTCAGCCCAGAATGCCCGGCAAATTCAAGCCCTTCTCGCGCGCGCAATCAAGGGCCAGATCATAGCCCGCATCCGCGTGCCGCATCACGCCCGTGGCCGGATCATTCCACAGCACCCGCGCAATGCGCGCATCGGCTTCAGCCGAGCCGTCACAGCAGATCACCATGCCCGAATGCTGGGAAAAGCCCATGCCCACGCCGCCGCCGTGATGCAGCGACACCCAGGTCGCTCCGCTCGCGGTGTTCAAAAGCGCGTTCAAAAGCGGCCAGTCGCTGACCGCGTCAGAGCCGTCTTTCATCGCCTCAGTCTCCCGGTTCGGAGAGGCAACCGACCCGCTGTCCAGATGATCCCGGCCAATGACAACCGGCGCTTTCAGCTCGCCTTTGCGGACCATTTCGTTGAATGCCAGCCCCAGCCTGTCCCGCTGCCCAAGACCCACCCAGCAGATGCGCGCGGGCAGGCCCTGAAACGCGATCCGCTCGCGCGCCATGTCGAGCCACTTGTGCAGCTGCGGATCGTCTGGGATCAGCTCTTTGACCTTCTCATCGGTGCGGTAGATGTCCTCCGGGTCCCCCGACAGCGCGCACCATCGAAAGGGCCCGATGCCGCGGCAAAAGAGCGGACGGATATAAGCGGGCACAAAACCGGGGAAGGCAAAGGCGTTTTCCAGCCCCTCCTCCAGCGCCACTTGCCGGATGTTGTTGCCGTAATCCAGCGTCGGCACGCCCGCATTCCAGAAATCCACCATCGCGGCCACATGCACCTTCATGGAGGCACGCGCGGCCTTCTCCACGACCTTGGGATCGCTCTCCCGCCGGGCGCGCCATTCCGCGACGCTCCAGCCCTGCGGCAGGTAGCCATTGAGCGGGTCATGGGCGGAGGTCTGATCGGTGACGATATCCGGCTTCACGCCCCGCTTGACGAGTTCTGGAAAGACATCCGCCGCATTGCCCAACAGCCCCACGGATTTGGCTTCGCCTGCTTTCGTCCAGCGCGCGATCCGCTCCAACGCCTCGTCCAGCGTCTCAGCCCGTTCATCCAGATACCGCGTGCGCAACCGCGCCTCGATCCGGTCGGGGTCGCATTCCACCGCCAGACAGCAGGCCCCGGCCATCACAGCCGCCAGCGGCTGCGCGCCGCCCATGCCGCCCAGACCGCCCGTCAGGATCCACCGGCCCGTCAGATCGCCGCCGTAGTGCTGCCGCCCGGCCTCTGCAAAGGTCTCATAGGTTCCCTGCACAATGCCTTGCGTTCCAATGTAAATCCACGATCCCGCGGTCATCTGGCCATACATCGCCAGCCCGCGCTTATCGAGATCGTTGAAGTGGTCCCAGGTCGCCCAATTCGGAACCAAATTACTGTTTGCAATCAAAACCCTGGGCGCGTTTTCATGAGTCTTGAAGACGCCCACAGGCCGCCCTGACTGCACCAAAAGCGTCTCATCCCCCTCCAGCCCCTTCAGAGAGGCGACAATGCGGTCGAAATCCTCCCAGGTGCGCGCAGCTCGCCCGATGCCCCCGTAAACCACCAATTCATGAGGGTTTTCAGC
Organism: Pseudomonadota bacterium; assembly: GCA_039024775.1. Lineage (GTDB taxonomy): Bacteria > Pseudomonadota > Alphaproteobacteria > Rhodobacterales > Rhodobacteraceae > Sulfitobacter. The sequence goes on along the minus strand of JBCCPS010000002.1, from coordinate 79,149 downwards.
GACATCGGGGTGGAGGTTGTTCATCAGCATCCGCAGCGGCGCTTCCGTCAGCCAGGATTTCGCGGAAATCTCGGAACCGGTGGCGGGAAACACGTCGCGGATGTTGTGGCGGGAGCCCGTCATGACAGCAGCCTTTCATGCACAAGTTCGGTCAAGTCATTGAGAATGCGATAAAGCAGACCGCGCAGTGGCTCTGCCTTGTCGGGGCGGTAGGCCCAGGGGGGCGCTTCGTCCATATAGGTGCTCTGCGCCAGCTCCATCTGGATTGCGTGAATGTTTTCAGAAGGCTGACCGTAGTGCCGCGTGGACCAGCCGCCTTTGAAGCGTTCATTGACCGCCGTGCTGCGCCCGCTTGCACGGCACCGGGTATAGACCGACTTTTCCACAGCAAGCGCGCAACTGCGGGACGAATGGGTCCCAATATTGAAATCCGGCAGCGTACCTTCGAACAGATAGGGGATAACCGACCGAATCGAGTGGCAATCGTACAGGAGCGCAACCCCGTATTTGTCGCGAACCCGCTTCAATTCTGCCGAGAGCGCTGCATGATAGGGCGCGTGATACGTCGCCACCCGGCGTGCAATCTCTGCCTCATCCGGCGCCATCCCGTCCTTGTAAATCGGCGCACCGTCAAAATCCGTTAACGGGCAGAGCCCGGTGGTGTTTTGACCGGGATAGAGGCTCTCATCTTCGGGGCTGCGGTTCACATCGATCACGTAGCGGTGCACCGGCATCCGCACCCGCGTCAGATCGAGCCCCAGATCGGCATAAAGCGTATGGATATGCCAATCGGTGTCCACCAGCGCGCGACCCTTCTCGTTCAAACTCTCCCATACGTCTCCTGGCACGTCGGTGCCGGTATGCGGCAGGCCCAGGACAATGGGGCTCCCGCCCCGGCTAACTTCGATCATTTTGCTGCCTCCACCAAAGCACCTTCGTGCACCAGCACTGCCGCCTTTTCCAGATCAGGCGCAAGATAGCGATCCTCTCCAAGTGCCGGAATATCCGCGCGCAACCGCGCCACCACCCGGCGCAAAGGCGCACTCGTCACCAGCGGCGCACGCGCCTCGATGCCCTGCACCGCGCACATCGCCTCCACCCCCTGGATCACGTCGAGGTTCCGGTTCATCCGCGCCAGCCGGTAGGCGCCATGGGCCGCCATGCTCACATGGTCTTCCTGATTGGCGGAGGTGGGCGTGCTGTCCGTGACGCAAGGATTGGCCAGATGCTTGTTTTCGCTCATCAAAGCGGCCGTTGTGACCTCCGCGATCATGAAGCCGGAATTGAGCCCCGGATCCGGCGTCAGGAACGGCGGCAGATCGTGGCTCAACGTGGGATCGACCATCAGCGCGACCCGCCGCTGGCTGATCGCCCCGATCTCCGCCAGCGCCAGCGCGATCATATCCGCGGCAAAGCCCACGGGCTCGGCGTGAAAATTTCCGCCGGAGACGATCTGCCCGGTTTCCGTCAGAACCAACGGGTTGTCCGTGACCGCATTTGCCTCGATCTCCAGCGTGCTGGCGGCCTGCGCGATCACGTCGCGCGCGGCACCCACCACTTGCGGCTGACAGCGGATGCAATAGGGGTCCTGCACCCGCGTATCACCATCGCGGTGGCTGTCACGGATCACGGATCCTGCCATCAGCGCCCGCATCTCGCCCGCCACGGCGATCTGCCCCGCATGTCCCCGTAGCGCATGGATCTCCGGCAGAAGCGGCGCGGTTGAGCCCATGATGGCATCGGTCGAAAGCGCCGCGATCACCACGCTGTTGCGCAGGGCATTTTGCGCCTCAAAGAGCCCGCCCAACGCGCAGGCGGTGGAAAACTGCGTGCCGTTGATCAGCGCAAGACCCTCTTTCGGGCCCAGCACAATCGGCAGCAGTCCCGCTTTGCTCAATGCCGCGCCGCCCGGCATTTCTGTGCCCTCAAAGACTGCCTTGCCCGCGCCGATCATCACCGCCGCCATATGTGCAAGCGGCGCAAGATCGCCTGACGCGCCGACCGAGCCCTGGGTCGGGATCACCGGCGTCACGCCAGCTTTGAGCATGTCCTCAAGCAGCGCGCAGACCGCGCCACGCACGCCAGAGGCGCCGCGCCCGAGAGAAACCAGTTTGAGCACCATCATCAGCCGCGTCAGCGGCGCGGGCAGCGGCTCTCCCACGCCGCAGCAATGCGACAGGATCAGATTGCGCTGCAACGCCGCGGTATCATCTGGCGCGATTTTGCGGCTGGCAAGCTTTCCAAACCCTGTGTTCACCCCGTAAACCGCCGCCGCCCCTGCCGCGGCATCTGCGACCTGCGCAGCCGATTGCGCAATGGGGTCTTTCGTGGCCGGATCAAGCCGCGCGGAGGTACCATCACGCCAAATCTCTTCGAATGCGCTCAACGGCACATTACCTGGCGTGAGGATCATTGCTCCCCTCCGAAAATCCGGCGGTAGAGCGGGTTAAAGGCGATCCGGTAAGACAGCTCCGCCGGATGCGCCACATCCCAAACGCAGAGATCCGCGCGCAAACCAGGTGCAATCGCACCGCAATCTTTCAGACCAAGCGCACGCGCTGCATGCACCGTCACACCCCGCAACGCTTCCTCGGGCGTCAGGCCAAAAAGCGTGCACCCCATGTTCATCGCCAGCAAGATGGACGTCAGCGGAGAGGACCCAGGATTGCAATCAGTGGCCAAGGCCATCGCAGTACCCGCGCGTCTGAAGGCATCCACCGGTGGGCGCTGCGTTTCACCCAAAGTGTAGAACGCGCCGGGCAAAAGCACGGCCACCGTTCCCATCTGAGCAAGCGCTTTTGCATCCGCTTCGGTGGTGTACTCCACATGATCCGCCGACAGCGCCCCGAACCTGGCGGCAAGGGCCGCGCCACCCGTGTGCGAAAGCTGCTCTGCATGGAGTTTTACCGGGAGCGCAAGTTCACCTGATGCCTTAAATAGCGTCTCTATCCCATTTGATGAAAAAGCGATTCCTTCACAGAATGCATCAACGGCATCGACAAGCCTTTCCTCATGCGCGGCTCTCAATGCAGGGATGCAAATGTCTTTCAGATAACCTTCTTCGTCATCCAGATAGGCCTTCGGTACCGCATGAGCCCCCAGGAAGGACGTCTTGATCCGCACCTGACGCAGCGCGGTAAGCTGGCGCGCGACACGCAACATCTTAAGCTCGGTCTCCACGTCGAGCCCATAGCCTGACTTGATCTCGACCACCGCCACGCCTTCCGCAATCAGGGCATCAAGCCGGGGCAAGGCAGAAGCAAGGAGCGTCTCTGCACTGGCCCCGCGGGTCGCCGCAACGGTTGACAAGATACCCCCGCCCGCGCGCGCAATATCGGCATAGCTTTGGCCCTGGAGCCGTTGTTCAAATTCCCAGGCCCGATTGCCGCCGTGCACCAGATGGGTATGACAATCGATCAACGCGGGCGTGACCAATCGCCCTTCCATGTCCTCGCGCGGAAAGCACGAGAACGCCTGTGGAAGATCAGACCCCACATGGCAGATATGGCCGTTTTCGATGACGATATGCCCATGCTCAATCAACCCATAATCGGCCTGCATAAGAGTGGCCACGGTGGCGTTTGAAAGGACGTAAGACACGGGTTGACCTGGAGCCGGACTGCTGAATATGTATAGACATATTTTCAAATAAGCGGCCGCGTCAAGGGATCTCATGACCGTCATCAACGCAAAATCCGCGCTGCTGCCCAATGGCTGGGCAACAGATGTTGGCATCACCATTTCCGAGGGGCGGATCGCGGAGGTGGGAGCGCTTTCGGAGAACGGGATGGCGGTTGACGTGCTGCTTCCTGCGCCCGTGAATTTGCACAGCCACGCCTTCCAGCGCGCAATGGCTGGGTTGACGGAGCGTCGGGGTGAGCAGGCGAGCGATAGTTTCTGGACGTGGCGGCAGCTGATGTTTCGGTTTCTCGACCAGCTGACGCCCGATGACGTGCAGGCCATCGCCGCGCAGGTTCAGATGGAGATGCTGGAGGCAGGGTTTGGCGCGAGCGTGGAGTTTCACTATCTCCACCACCAACCGGGCGGCGCGGCCTACGCCAATCGCGCTGAAATGTCGGAACGGATTGTAGCGGCTGCGGCGCAGACGGGGATCGGCCTGACCCTCCTTCCAGTGCTCTACAGCCAAGGCGGGGTTGACGGACGCGCATTAGGACCCGGGCAGGTCCGATTTGGCAATGACATGGACGGCTACATGACGCTCATGGATGGCGCGCAGAGGGCTGTGGAAGGACTTTCTGAAGATGCACGGATCGGCATCGCTCCACATTCGCTGCGGGCGGTAACACGTTCTGAACTCATGCATTTGCAACAGTATCGCGGACCTATCCACATGCACCTGGCAGAGCAGGAGGCGGAAGTGGACGAAGTAAAGGCCGCCTATGGTGCGCGGCCCGTGACATGGGTGCTTGATCACCTTGATCTTGGCGCGAATTGGTGTTTCGTCCATTGCACCCAGATGACCCGCGCGGAAACACGGGGCCTCGCGCAATCCGGCGTTGTCGCCGGTCTCTGCCCGATTACCGAAAGCAGTCTCGGCGACGGTATTTTCAACGGGCGCGACTGGATCGATGCAGGCGGCGTGATCGGGTTAGGATCAGACAGTAACATATTGATATCATTGACGCAGGAGCTGCGTACCCTGGAGTACTCCCAGCGATTGAGAGACAAAGAGCGCGCGATTTTCGCCCAAGCCGACAAATCCACCGGGCGGACGCTGTTTGACCACATCTGCGCCGGGGGCGCGCAGGCAGCAGGACGCGAAAGCGGCACAATTGCCAAGGGCGCTTGGGCGGACTTGCTGGCTTTGAGAGGCGACCACACCGACTTTGTCGCGCGCCGGGAAGACACGGTGCTGGACAGTTGGATTTTTGCCAATTCATCCCCCGCAGTCGCGCATGTCTGGTCTGCGGGCCGACACGTGGTGAAGCACGGCAGACACATTGAAAGAGAAGCAATAACAGGAGTTTATCGGGCGACACTGCTGCGGCTCAAGGACGTCATGTGAGCCAGGGTTGGCAAGACATCCAGGCAGAAGCGCTGCGGCGCATTCAAGCGCGCGAATGGCCGCCTGGGGCGCAAATACCCAAAGAGGAGGCCTTGGCCAAAGAGTTGGGCGTGGCGCGCGCCACCGTGAACCGCGCCCTGCGCGCACTGGCCGAAGACGGCTGGCTTGAACGGCGTAGACGCGCGGGCACACGTGTCGCGCTGTCGCCCCAACGCCGGGCGCAAATGTCCGTTCCGATTGTGCGGCAAGAAGTTGAAGACGCCGGAAAAACATATGATTACAAGCTCTTGCACGAAGATCAGCGGGGCCCTGAGCTTTGGCTTCACGCGCTGCATCTGGCGGATGGGCGGCCCTATGCGCTGGAGGATCGGGTGATCCACCTTGACGTTGTCCCCCAAGCGGCGGAGGCGGATTTTACTGAGGTGAGCGCCAACGAATGGCTCGTCCAAAACGCGCCTTTCGAGCGGGGCACGCTGGAGTACAGCGCGGAGGCAGCGGGGAGTTTTGAGCGGACTTACCTGGCCTGCCCGCCCGACATGCCGCTGATGATTCTGACGCGGGAGACATTTGCCGAGGCGGGCCAGATTACGCGGGTGCGCACCGCATTTGCGCCCGGGCGCAGCCTGAAGCTCAACATCTGAGAACGGCCAAAACAAGTATCGGTATCACGTCAGTATCACGTCGGTAAAGCGTCGGTGCAAAACCGGCGGGGCCCCTTAAACCGATGGGTTAACGCAAACCTAACAGCCTCACACCTGATGCTGCTCTCGCACATAGGCACGCACCGCTTCGCGTACGGACATTTCACCCCGGTCGCGGGCCTCGAAAATCACCGCGCGCAGGTCATCAAGGTTACACCGCCGCAGGAGGCTCTTAACTGGGCCGATGGAGGCGGGCCGCATGGACAACGTACGGAAGCCCATCGCCGCAAAGCACACCGCCTCCACTGGTCGGCCTGCGTCTTCCCCGCAAAAGCTGAGCGGCGTGCCGGTTTCCTCGCAGCGTTCGCAGATCCGTTCCAGAAATGTGAGAAAGCTGACGTTGAGCGTGTCATAGCGCCGCCTGACCCGTTCGTTTTCACGGTCCGCGGCGAAGAAGAATTGCTTGAGATCATTGCCCCCGACAGACACGAAATCGACCTCTTCAAAAAACACGCGTGGCGCGAAGGCGAGGCTGGGGGTTTCCAGCATCGCGCCCACCTCCAGCTTGGAGGGCAGCGGGTGCCCCAGAATGCGTTCGCGCTCCAGCGCCTTGTCAACTTCCTTGCGGGCCGCGCGAAATTCTTCCAGCTGCGCGACGAAGGGAAACATCACGGTGAGCGGCCCCCCGGCAGCCGCGCGCATCAACGCCTGAAGCTGCATGCGCAGCACGCCCGGCTTGTCGAGCCCCACTCGGATCGCGCGCCAGCCCAGCGCGGGGTTGGGCTCATCGGTGGGGCGCATGTAGGGCAGCACCTTGTCCGACCCGATGTCGAGCGTGCGAAACACCACGCGCTTGCCATCCGCCGCCTTCAGCACGCGCTGGTAGAGCGCGGAAAGGTCGGAGCGTTTGGGCATGTGGTTGCGGATCAGGAACTGCAATTCCGTGCGAAAGAGCCCGACCCCTTCGGCGCCCGAATTCTTGAGCGACGGCAGATCAGCCATAAGCCCCGCGTTCATATGCAGCGCCACGATGGAGCCGCAGCGCGCCTGCGCCGGTTCATCCCGAATTGAGGCATAGCGTTCCTGCATTGCGGCCTGCATCGCCATCTTGTCGCGAAAGGCGGTGGCCACGCTGTCTTCGGGCCGCAGGTGCACCACGCCCTGTTCGCCGTCCACCATGATCAGATCGCCGTTGAGCGCTTCTTGCGTGATCCGGCGGGCATTCACGATGAGCGGGATCGCGAGCGCGCGCGCGACAATGGCAGCGTGAGAGCCGACGGAGCCGCCCTCAAGCACGATGCCTTTGAGCTTGCGGTCGTAGTCAAGCAACTCCGCCGGGCCGATGTTGCGCGCCACGAGGATCGGTTTGTCGGGCAGTTCCGCGCCCGTGTCCCGCCCCTGCCCCGTGAGGATCCGCAAAAGGCGGTTGGACAGGTCATCAAGGTCGGACAGGCGTTCGCGCAAGTAGCTGTCGGTAGACTGGCTGATGCGCGCGCGGGCCAGCGATTGCTCCTTTTCCACCGCGGCCTCGGCGGAGAGGCCGCTTTTGATGTCCTCGCACATGCGCCTAAGCCAACCCTTGGAGTTGGCGAACATGCGGTAGGCCTCGATCACCTCGCGCTGGTCCTTGTCGCCCTGCGCCATGGTGAGCATTTGATCGACCGAGAGGCGCAGTTCATCCACCGCGTCGATGAGGCGTTTTTCTTCCACCACCGGATCGTCCGCTACGGGGTTGGTGACCACCACGCGCGGCTCGTGCAGCCAGACGCGGCCCTCTGCCGTGCCTTCCTGGCCCACTGTGCCGCGCAGCAGGACGGGTTCGGAGTGCCGCGCCTTCATCGCGGCACCCTCGCCGATGAAGGCGCCAAGTTCGGTCATTTCGGCGATGACCATGGCGACGACTTCGAGCGCGTAGACCTCATCGGCGGAAAACTCCCGCGCGGCCTTGGATTGCACGACCAGCACGCCCAGCTTTTCGCCCACCCGCTGGATCGGGATGCCGAGGAAGGAGGAAAAGATTTCCTCCCCCGTTTCAGGCATGTAGCGGAAACCGCGGGCAGAGGGGGCATCGGGTGTGTTCACCACCTGCCCCGTGCGCGCGACCCGGCCCACCAGCCCTTCGCCCAGTTTCATGCGCGTCTGGTGCACCGCTTCGGGGTTGAGGCCCTCGGTCGCGCAAAGCTCCAGCGTTTCGTCGTCGCGGAAGAGGTAAATGGAACAGACCTCGCAGCGCATCGATCCCGCGATGAGCGAGGTGATGCGGTCCAGACGCGCCTGCCCGGCCTCGTCATTGGCCATGGCATCGCGCAGCCGCCCCAAGAGCTTGCGGCTTTCTGTTTCAAATCCCTGCGCCATCCTGGCGACCCCCGTGGAATGTCAAAGGCAGTGTAGATCACATGGCTGCGACGGGGGAAACGGGTATCTTGCAGGGGCCTATGGATTTTCCCGTTATACGGGTCTTCCCGGGCGGCCCACTGGGTCTTATGTAAGGCCGAAAGGGGAGAGCGATGGCATTTTTGTTCCTGCTCGCGGTGACGCTGCTGGCCACGTACTGGACGTACATGGATGCGGTGCGCCGCGGCATGGCCGCGCGCCGCTGGGCACTTGCAGCTGCTGTGACATCGGGGCTCAGCCTGCCCCTCTATCTGGCGATGCGGCAGGCCTAAAGCCACCGACCAAAGACCTGAGACACACAACACCATTTCATGCGCCGTCCCGCGGGGTGGCGCAATTGCGCCACCCGTCGTGCTGCAAGCACGCCTCCGGCGTAACAGGCGGGTGGGCGCAGCCCAACAGTACCTGTTGGGCGGGTGCTTTGAACGTAGCGGAGTGTCTCAGGTCTTTGGTCGGCGACTTTAGGCAGCCTTTTCCAGCTCAAACGCATCATGCAGCGCCTGCACGGCCAGTTCCATATAGCGCCGGTTGATCAGAACGGAGATCTTGATCTCCGAGGTGGTGATCACCTGGATGTTGATGCCCTCGTCAGAGAGCACCTTGAACATGCGCGCGGCAACCCCGGTGTGGCTGCGCATGCCGATGCCCACGACGGAGACCTTGGCCACATCCGTATCCGCGATCAGATCGTGGAAGTTGATGACGCCCGCCTCCTTGGCCTGCGCCATCGCCTTTTCAGCGCGCGCGACCTGATCGGTGGGGCAGGAGAAGGTCATGTCGGTGCGGCCCTCCTCGGAGATGTTTTGCACGATCATGTCCACGTTCACGCCGCCATCCGACAGCGCGCCAAAGATGGAGGCCGCGATGCCGGGGCGGTCCGCCACCGATACCAGCGTCATTTTGGCCTCTTCGCGTGAGAAGGCCACGCCCGCCACCACATTGCTTTCCATGATTTCCTCCTCATCGCACACCAGCGTGCCCGCCGCGTCGTCCATTTCCTCAAAGCTGGAGAGCACCCGCAGCTTGACCTTATAGCGCATCGCCAGCTCAACCGAGCGCGTTTGCAGAACCTTGGCCCCGAGCGAAGCCAGCTCCAGCATTTCCTCGAATGCGATCTTGTCGAGCTTGCGCGCCTTGGGGCTGACCCGGGGGTCGGTGGTGTAGACGCCGTCCACATCCGTGTAGATATCGCAACGCTCCGCGCCAAAGGCGGCGGCAAAAGCCACGGCGGTGGTGTCCGACCCGCCGCGCCCCAGCGTGGTGATGCGCCCCTCGGGGCTCACGCCCTGAAAGCCCGCGACGACGGCCACGCGCATGCCTTCGGCGAACTTGGCGGTGATGTTTTCGGGCGGGATTTCTTCGATCCGGGCGCTGGAATGGGCGGAGGTCGTCTTGACCGGCACTTGCCAGCCCTGCCAGGACCGCGCGGGCACCTCCATCTCCTGCAGGGTCAGCGCCATCAGACCGGCGGTGACATTCTCTCCCGAACTGACGACCGCGTCGTATTCGCGCGCGTCATAAAGGGGCGAGGTGTCGTTCACCCAGCCGACCAGCTCATTGGTCTTGCCCGCCATGGCGGAGACGATGACGATCACGTCATAGCCCTTGGCCACCTCCACGCCCACGCGCTTGGCCGCGCGGCGGATGCGGTCCAGCGTGGCCACGGAGGTGCCGCCGAATTTCATCACCAGAACAGGCATGTGCCCTCGCCCTTTTTTATCCCGCGTCGTTTACGCGGGAGATGGGTGCAGGACAAGGGGCCTGCTGCCGCCAATCAAAAACCTGAGACACGCACAACTTAAGTTCATGCGCCGTCCCGCAGGGTGGCGCAGATGCGCCGCCTCATGGGGGCGGGACGGCGCAGCCCAACAGTGCCTGTTGGGCGGGTGCTTTGAAGGAAGCGGGGTTTTTCAGGTTTTGGGTCGGAGGCGGTGAGGAAGGAGCGCCGTGGGATTCTCCGCAGCTAGCCGGCAGGCGCGCTCATCCGGGGGGCAGCGGTGCTTTTGATCTGGGTGCGCAGCATGTAGCGGCGCGCCTCCGGGTCGAAGGGATCGCGCCGGTGCAGCGTCGCGCGGTTGTCCCACATCAGCACATCTCCCACGCGCCAGGAATGTTCATAGGCAAAGGCGGGCTGTGCGGCGTGCGCCCAAAGGTCATCCAGCAGCGTCTCTGACGCTTCAAGGTCCAGCCCTTCGACGTAGGCGTTGCGTCGCCGCCCAAGGTAGAGCACCTCCTTGCCGGTGTCCTCATGGGTGCAGATGATCGGATGGTAGGTGCCCACGGATGCGCGCGGATCATGGCATTCGGTCAGCCCCTGCCGCAGCAGCCCGGCGGAGTTGAACGTGCCGTCATGCTTGATCCGCCGCCCTTCGATGCGCGCGCGCAGATCCGCGGGCATGTCGGCCAGAGCGGCGTACATATCCGCAAGCCAGGTGTTGCCGCCTTCCGCGGGGATCTCCAGCGCGTAGAGCATGGAGGCCTTGGGCGGCGTCTCAAGATAGGACATATCCGTGTGCCAGACCGCCTCTCCCGCGCCGAGGCTGCCCAAGGCCTTGCCGTCGCTGCCTTTGATGTTGGAGACCACGTACAGCTCGGGCAGGCCGTCGATGGCTGTCTTGCCCTCTTCGTTCACCGGCGCCTCGTCCAGCGCGCCGAAGTGCCTGCTGAAGGCGACAAGGTCCTGCGGCGCGAGGTCCTGGCCCCGAAAGAGCAGCGCGCCGTGTCGGTTGAAGAGTTGCTCAACCGCGCCGGCCTGCGTGGCCGTGGCTGTCGCGAGGTTTAGGCCGATGATTTCGAGACCGAAGGCGCCTTTGATGGGGCGCGTCGTCCAATCCGGTTTTGCCTGCGCGGTGTCGGTTTGTTCTGCAGCCTGTGTCATGATCGCATTCCTCTCCTGGTGTTTATTCGTGCGGGGAGCCTACCCAGCCGCGAGAGACAGGTCTGTCAGCGCGCTGACACTTGATGCGCCGCGTCGCCTAAGCGCGGCCCCGGTCTTGCAACTTGCCTGCGAGCCCCGGCGCATCGACCACCAGGATGGAGCGTCCAGACTTTTCGATGAGACCCGCGGCGACAAAATCCTGTAGGGCGGCGGTGATGGTCGGGCGGCGGGCGCCCAGAACGGTCGCAAGCTCCTGATGGGTCAGCGCGATGGGTCGGCGATCTGGGCCTGCGCTATCGCTTGGATCGGGACGCGACAGCGACAGAAGCGTCGCGGCGAGCCGTTCCTCCACGGGCCGGGTGTGGAAATCGCCAACCCGGTGGTGAAAATCGCTCATCCGGTCCACGAGCATGCGGATCACGTAAGAGGACAGGGCGGGGTCCTTTCGCAAAAGGCCCCGGAACGCCGCGACCGGGATCACGATGGCGGTGCAGTCCACCGTCGCAATCGCCTGGGCATCGCGCAGGGGCGTGGTCGCAAGGGCGGTGAGGCCCAGCAGGCTGTGCGGCAGATGCAGGCGCAAGAGCGATGTCTGGCCTTCCGCATTGGCCAACACCGACTGGACCTGCCCGCTGATCAGAAAGAGGATGCTGTCCGCCGGATCGCCCTGTTGGTAGAGCACCGCCCCCTTGGCAAAACGCACCGGCGCGCGCCCGGCTTTGAGCGTGGACACGATCCGGTCGTGCAACGCGGCGGAGATATCGAGGATGGTGCCGATGGTGTATTCGCGCATATGCGGGTCCGGTTGCAGGCGGGGTCAGCCGACCTTAGCAGCAATCGCGCGCCCCGTGCGAAAACCTTCAAAACGCGTGCGCGCGCCCGTCCCAGGTTTCAAAACACCCCGTCGTGTCGACGCTCAGCGCGTCAAACCGCGCCATCAGCCCGCCGACGGAGGCCTCAACAGAGATATCCGCGCCGCCGCCGCCCATGTCGGTGCGCACCCAACCGGGATGATAGATGCCCACCGCGATGCCCTCAGGCTTCAGATCGCTGGCCAGATTGCGCCCCAGGTTCAGCACGGCGGCCTTGGAGGCGCGGTAGATATAGCTGCCGCCGGGCGCGCGCGTGCTCGATCCCATCTGCGATGAGATGATGGCAATCTTCGAAGAGCGGCCCGCGCGCAGGTTCGGCAAAAGCGCCTGGATGCACAAAAACACGCCCGTCACATTGGCCGCGAAGGTCTGCGCCCAAAGGTCCGCACCAAACCCGGTGTCCAGATCATGGGCCTTGTCCAGATAGACGCCTGCGTTGCAGATCAGCAGGTCGATGGCCCGGCCTTCCAGGGCTGTGGCCATCTCCGCCACGCTGTCGCGGCGCGCCACGTCTAGCTGCAGGGGTGCCGCAGCCGACCGGCCCGTGCCAATGACATCAGCGCCGCGCGCGGCATAGGCTTGCGCCAGTCCCGCGCCGATCCCGCGGCTGGCTCCGGTGATCAAAATGGTCATGCGGTCCTCAGGTCAGTTTCTGTTTCGGCCCGAAGGGCAGCGGCATCACCGGCACGCCCTTTTGCGCCAATTCGCGCGCCTGATCGAGCCGCGCTTCGCCCCAGATGCCGCGCTTTTGCGCGGTGCCTTCGTGCATCGCACGGGCCTGATCGACAAAATCACGGCCCACGTAATCGGCATTCTCCTCGACCTTGCGCCGCATCTCTTCGATTGCCTTTTCTGCCTCCGACTGCGGCTCTGACAGGACCGGCACAGTTGTCTCATCCGCGTCGCGCGCCGACACACGGGGGGCCATCAGGGATTTGGAGACCTCCGCAGACCCGCAGAGAGCACAACTGAGATGGCCCGCCTTTTCCAGGGCGTCAAAGGCCGCGCTGGAGGCGAACCAGCTGTCGAACTGGTGTCCGTTTTTGCATTTGAGCGTGAAACTGATCATTGCGGTATGAGCGTCCCGGTCTCTTGGCTGACTTCAAAAGATGGGTCGCGCGGGGGCGCGCGTCAAGGCGCGGGCGGCTTTGGCCGGGGGTCGAAATCGCGGATCATGCGCGCCAGTTCCGGCTCCGCCACCCGGCGCGCGGCCTCCTTGCGCGACATCCAGCGTCGGCGGCGCTGGCTGCGTTCGGGGTAGTGTTTGGCCAGGGATTTGACTTCAACTGTGTAGAGCATGGCAAGGCAGGGCAGATCGTCTTCATCAGCCGCGACTTTCGCGTAAGAGTAGACCCCCAAGGGCGCGGAGTTGGGCTTTCCGTTCACGCCCGCCTCTTCCCAGGCCTCTCGCGCCGCGCTTTCGGCGGGCGTTTTGCCATCCATCGGCCAGCCCTTGGGCACGATCCAACGCTTGGTGCCGCGCGAGGTGATCAAAAGCACCTGCACCTTCCCCTTTTTCACACGCCAGCAAAGCGCGGCGAACTGCGTGCGCACCTCGCCCTTTTGCCCGCCGTGCAGGGAGATAGGAAGTTGTTTGATCATCTGCTTTTCGCTGCTCGCTTTTTTGCGATTTTCGGCAATATAGGGAAACGCTGTTCCAATTACCAGTTCACGGCCCATTGCGGCGCTCTGCGGCTTGTCAGATAGTCGCCTGATGACAAGGCTTTGGTCCTTTGTGTTGATGTCCTTTCTGCTGGCGGCGGGCCCCGTGCGGTCTCAGGACCCTGTGCTGGTTCTAAGCGCCACCAGCATGGGCGATGTGCTGCAAGCGCTTGGCAAAGGCTATCCGGCGCAGGTTACGTTTTCCTTTTCGGGTTCGGGTGCCGCAGCCCGGCAGGTAGCAGCGGGCGTGCCTGCGGATGTGGTAATCCTGGCCAGCACCGACTGGATGGACTGGCTGGTGGCGCAGGGCATCCTGGGCGCGGATAGGCCCGTGACGCTGGCGGGCAACAGGCTGGTCGTCATCGCGGCCTCCGGCACGCCGCCGCTTGAACAAGCCGCAGATCTGCCCACCGCGCTCGGCTCTGACCGACTTGCCATGGGACAGCGCGTGGGCGTGCCAGCGGGCGTTTATGCCCGGCAATGGCTTGATGCTGCGGACCTTTGGCCGCAAGTGTCGGCCCAATTGGCGGAAACCGACAGCGTGCGTGCGGCCCTCACGCTGGTCGCGCGGGGGCAAGTGCCTTTTGGCGTGGTCTATGCCACGGATGCGCAGGCCAGCGCGGATGTGGAAGTGATATTTGAAGTGCCCAAAGCGACCCATGATCCGATCCGCTATCCGGCAGCGGCACTTACCCCTGCCGGCGCCGCGTTCCTGACCTATCTAAAGAGCGATGCAGCAGCCGCGGTTTTCAAAGACTTCGGCTTTGAAAGCGCGACCCCATGAGCGTGGACGCCGCCGCCTGGGACGCGTTGCGCCTGTCGCTTTGGGTGGCAGTCTGGGCCACGGCGCTGGCGGTGCCGCTGGCGCTTTGGGTGGCCTGGTTGCTGGCAAGGAGGGCATTCTGGGGCAAGGGTTTGCTGAATGCCGCTGTGCATCTGCCGCTGGTGCTGCCGCCGGTGGTGACGGGGTATCTGCTGCTCAGTACCTTCGGGCGGACCGCGCCCTTGGGCGCAGCACTTGAGGCTGTGGGCCTGCGGCTGGCCTTTCACTGGTCGGGTGCGGTGCTGGCGGCAATCATCATGGGCTTTCCGCTGATGGTCCGCGCGATGCGGCTTGCCATCGAGGCGGTGGACCCGCGCCTGGAAGAGGCCGCGGCCACGCTGGGCGCGCCGCGCCGCGCGGTCTTTGCGCGCGTGACCTTGCCGCTCATTTACCCGGGTATCCTGGCAGGCGCAGTTATGGGTTTTGCCAAGGCGATGGGCGAGTTTGGCGCCACGATCACCTTTGTGGCCAACATCCCCGGCCAGACCCAGACCCTGCCAAGCGCGATTTGGGAGGCGCTGCAAATCCCTGGTGGCGAAGGCCGCGCAGCCACCATGGTGCTGATGGCCTGCGGGGTGGCGCTGGGGGCCGTGGCGCTCTCAGAGCTGCTGGCTCGGCGCGTAGCACGTCGGATCGCGGCGGCATGAGCATCAGCGTTGAGATACGGCACGCCTTTCACGGCTTCTCGCTGGATATCGCTTTTGAGGCCGGTCCCGGCGTGACCGCGCTCTTTGGCCCTTCGGGCGCGGGTAAAACCACCGTGATGAACGCCATCGCAGGGCTCATGCGGCCCGAATACGCGCGGATCACGCGGGAGGGGCAGGTGCTTTGCGATACCGCCCGGAACATCGCGCTGCCTGCCCACGCGCGCCGCTTCGGGATGGTGTTTCAGGACGCGCGGCTCTTTCCGCACCTGAGTGTGCAGGACAACCTGACCTTCGGCGCGCGTTATGCCGATGGGGCGCAGGTGGCCTTTGACGAGGTCGTGGCGCTTTTGGGTTTAGAACCGCTGCTTAGCCGCGCGCCGCAGCGGCTGTCTGGTGGTGAGAAGCAGCGTGTGGCCTTGGGCCGCGCGCTCCTGAGCCAGCCGCGGATGCTGTTGATGGATGAACCCCTCGCGGGGCTCGATGGCCCGCGCAAAGAGGAGATCCTGCCCTATCTTGAGCGGTTGCGCGATGCGGGCCCGGGCCTTCCGATCCTCTATGTCAGCCACGCAGTGGAAGAGGTCGTTCGCCTGGCCGATGATCTGGTGCTGATGGACGCGGGCGCGTTGACCGCGGCGGGGCCAATGGCGCAAGTCTTGGCCGATCCTGTGTCAGTGCCTCTGTTAGGACAGGAGGAGGCGGGCGTGGTTTTGTGCGGTGAGATCAAGGGCTGCGCGGAGGATGCGACGCAGGTGGCGCTTTCGGCCGGGCAGATCGAATTGGACGGCGCGCTTGGCCCGGTGGGCTCTGCGATCAAGCTGCGGGTGCGCGCGCAGGATGTGACGCTGGCGCGGGTGCGGCCTGAGGGTGTCCACCTGGGCACGGTGATGCCAGTTGAGGTGGAGGCGGTGCTTGAGAGCGGCTTTGTGCGCTTGCGCGCGGGCGAAGACAGGCTGTTGGCCGCGATAAGCGCGCGGGGCGTCGCCGCCTTGGGGCTGGTCCCCGGCACGGCTTGCTTTGCGCTTGTCAAAGCGCGGGCGGTGGGACGCGGGAGGCTGGGATGAAGGTCTATTTGCACGGCGCGGGGCTCAATGCGGAAAGCTGGGGTGCGGTGGACGGGCGGGCGCTTAACCTGCCGGGCCATGGCGGGCGGGCGCGCGCGCCCCGCGCCACCGCGGAGGCTTTTGCCGCGGAGATCGCGGAGGAGATACCGCAGGGCGCAGTGCTGATCGGCTATTCACTGGGCGGGATGGTGGCGATGGCCTTTGCCGCCGCGCACCCGGGCCGGTTGCGCGCACTGGTGCTGGTGGACACGCCCATCCGCGCGCCATTGAAGGTCATTTCCTGGTACACGCCCTTTGTGGCGCCGGTGGTGACGCGGGTGCCGGGGCTCAAGGCGATCGGCAAAACGGTGGGCAGCCGGATCGAAAATGAGGAAGGGCGCGCGCGGTTTCGGTATCACATCGAGCGGGCGGATCCCTCTGGCATGGCGGATGCGCTTTGCGTGGCGGGCAGCTACAACGGGGAGCGCGATCTGGCGCGGCTGAGCATGCCCACGCTGGTGCTGTGCGGGGCGCGGTCGCTGCTGACGGGGGCGAAGTACCGCGCGCTGGTGGCGCGGCAGGCGCCAGAGGCGCGGGTGGTGGAGATGGACACGGGCCATCACATCCCGTTTGACAATACACCCGCGATGGAGGCGGAGATTGAGCGGTTTTTGGGGGAGATCAAGTAAAGCAGCGCGCGCTGTGCAGGGCCAGCCCCTGGGGTGGCGCTTCTGAGTGGTCTTCAGTTAACTTTATGGCAGCCATGGTCATCTTCGATCAGACTGAGGCGCCAACGTTTTTCCAAAGCGCCAGCCCGTGGGAGGGGCTGGCGCTGCACGGCGGCCACCTAAAAGTGGCCTTGACTCCGTGCTTGCCTCTTGAACCGACGGCTTAGAGTTTCAACACAGGTTTAGCCATGCGCTTTTGCAGCCCTTCGAGCAATTCGGCATGGGGCCTGTCCGCATCAATGGCAAGCTTGCGCAAACCAAAATGCACATGCGCCACCTCTTCATAGTAGCTGGTGTAGGCGTAGTTCGTCGCGGCCCCCGCCACCGCACCCAGCACAGGCACCGCCTGCGCCGCGAGCTTCTGGCCCAAAACCACAGCAAGTTTGGGCGCAACCCGCGCAATGAGGCTCTGCATCGCTTTGCCCGTCAGCGTCATCCGCGCGGCGAGAAACGCCAAATCCGCGCCGTCATCGCCCGAAAGCGGGCCGGCCGCTGCAAAGACGTACACGCAATCGAACTGAACATTCTCGGCCGCGGGGTCAAAACCGTTCTCCGCTGCCGCCTGCTGGATCACGCGCAAGAGCAGCGTGGTGGTCACGGGCAGCTCTGCCATCGCGGTGGGCAAACCGCCCACGCCGCCTGCCGCGCCCATGGCGGCAGAAACAGTCTGGTTGAGCCAGCTTTTCTGATCCGGCACCACGCCGCGGCTGGTGTGCGCGGCTTTCATCGCCTGATTGAGCGCGGCGATAGTGGCCCCCTCAAGATTGCCGCGCACGGCCTCGGGCAGCGTTTTGAGCAGGCTATCGGCGCTGCCACCCACCAGATTGAGCAATGAGATGCCAAGCCCCCCTGCCCGCTTGTACCGCGCCGCCAGCGCGTCAAGCTCCGCTTCTACGTCGATGGGTTTGGGCAAGGTGGTCTCAATGTGCATAACGCCCCCGTTCTGGATAAGACATGGGGGCTCAGGCGCCGGGTTTCAATCGACCCAACGGGTGACAGGGCCCGCGACACCGTCCCATGCTCCCGGGGTGAGCGCCCGGCCCAGCACCCGGTCGGGGTTCGTGGGCGGCGGCATGTCCACGGCGCGCAGCCTTTGAAAGCCAAAGCGCCCATAATAGGGCGCGTCGCCCACCAGCAAGACGCGATCCCAGCCCATGGTCTCCGCTTTGCCGAGGCTTTCTTCGATCAAGACCCGGCCCAGCCCCTCGCCCTGGCGCGTGGGGTGGACCGCGACGGGCCCCAGCAACAGCGCGGGCGCGCCGCCCACGCGTACGGGCCAGTAACGGATGGCACCGCCCAGAATCGCACCCGCATCGCGCGCCACATGGCTCAGCCCAGCCACCGGCGCCACGCCGTCACGCAGCCGGTAGGAGCTAAGCGCACCGCGGCCTGGCGCAAAGCAGGTGTCATAGAGCGCCTCGACCTCCCAGCGGTCGGCGTGGGTTTCGGGTGTGAGGGTGTACAAGGCGCGGCTCGGGCTGGGTGGTTTCCGGGTGGTCTCCGCCCTATCATGGGGATCGTCACCGGTGCAAACGTCAAGGAAACCGAATGTTCTACCGCCCCGCAGACGGCCACGGCCTGCCGCATAACCCCTTCAACGCGCTGATCACGCCCCGGCCCATCGGCTGGATTTCCACGCGCTCTGCAGCAGGTCAGGACAACCTGTCGCCCTATTCGTTTTTCAACGGCGTGGCTTATGTGCCGCCACAGGTGATGTTCGCCTCAACCGGCGTCAAGGAAGACGTGGGCGACACCAAGGATAATGTGGCCAACATCCGGGAGACGGGCGTGTTTTGCGTCAATATCTGTGCCTTCGATCAGCGGGATGCGATGAACGCCTCCTCCGCCACGCTGGCGCGGGGGGAGGATGAATTTGCCCATGCGGGCGTGGCCAAGGCGGACTGCCGGGAGATTGACTGCCCGCGTGTGGGCGACGCGCCTGCCTCGATGGAGTGCCGGATGACGCAGATCGTGAAGATCGAGGGGAAGGCCAACTTCCTAGTGCTGGGCGAGGTGGTCGGCATCCACCTGCGCGACGATTGCATCGTGGGGGGCAAGTTTGACGCGACCGTCTATGTGCCGCTGAGCCGGATGGGGTATCGTGATTATACGGCGGTGCGGGAGGTCTTCGAGTTGATGCGCCCGGACGATTGAGCGGGTTCGGGATACCTTAGTTCCGGCGCTTAAGCGACCGCCCCCAAACCTGACACTTGCATAACAATAGTTCACGCGTCGTCCCGCGGAGTGGCGCAGATGCGCCGCCCGTCGTGCTGAAAGCACGCCTTTGGCGTGACGGGGTCGGGACGGCGCAGCGGGGCAGTGCCTGTTGGGCGGGCGCTTTGAAGGGAGCGGGGTGTCTCAAGTTTTCGGTCGGATGCTTTAGAGCTGCGCCCAGACGGCGAGGGCCACAACGATCAGCATGGCTGCGGCCATCGCCAAGTTGATGCGCCGCTGGGTCTGCTCCGAAAGGGCCATGCGGCGCAAAGAGAGGCCCGCATAGAGCCAGGCAAAGTGGATGGGCAGCCACAGCGCATTGAGGATGAGCGCCTTGAGCGTGACCTCCCACAGCGGCCTTTCGGGCAGGAAGTTGAAACCGGAGACGACGGCGGTGTTCACGGCGTAGGCCTTGGGGTTGATGACCTGCAGCAGCACGCCGCCGCGGATGCCGGGGGGTGCCGCGCGTAGGGTGAAGGCCACCCGCGCGCCGGCGAGCGCGATGCGCGCGGCGAGATAGAGCAGATAGGCGGTGGAGGCAGCAAAGAGCACCGTGCGGATGCGCGGGTCCGCCAGCACGAGCGCCGCGAGGCCGGTGGTAACGGCCAGCAGCACCAGGTTGTTGCCTGCAAAAAGACCCCAGAGGTAGCGACGTCCTGCGGGCGCGCCGAAGCCCGAGCCGACGCCCGCGAGGGAGAGCACCCCCGGACCGGGGGTGATCAGCAGGAAGAACATGGCGGCTGTGAAGGTGAGCATGGGGGAGGCTTAGCGGTTGAGACGCACATAGAAAACCCGCCCCGGGCTGGACCCGGGGCCTCCTGGCTCAGCCCAAAGCTCCCGGATCAAGTCCGTGACGAGCGCGGCTTAGTGACTGCCGATGATGCCCGTGCGCACGGGGTAGTCGACGGCCAGCGCGTATTTGGGGTCATCCTCGCTGTCGACCATTAGATGGCCCGCCTTGGTCAGCAGCGCGTGGCAGTCGCGGCTCAGATGGCGGAGCTTCACGCGCTTGCCTGCGGCCTCGTATTTGGCGGCGATGGCCTCAATCGCTTGCAGCGCGGATTGGTCCACCACGCGGCTGTCGGCGAAGTCAATGATCACGTCCTGTGGGTCGGCCTCCACCGTGAAGAGCTCCGCAAAGCCGTCGGAGGAGCCGAAGAAGAGCGGCCCGTGGATCTCGTAGACCTTGGCACCTGCCTCTGTGGTGCTTTCCCGCGTGGTGGCGTGGATGCGCTTGGCGTTGTTCCACGCATAGGCCAGTGCGGAGACGATGACGCCAACCACCACGGCCACGGCGAGGTCTTCGAGCACCGTCACGACGGTCACCAGCAGGATCACGAAGGCGTCCATCGCGGGCACTTTGCGCAGGATGGTGAGCGAGTTCCAGGCGAAGGTGCCGATCACCACCATGAACATCACGCCCACGAGCGCTGCCAACGGGATTTGTTCGATGAGCGGCGCGCCAACGAGGATGAAGAGCAACAGGAAGAGCGCGGCGGCGGTGCCCGCCACACGCGTGCGCCCGCCTGATTTCACGTTGATCATGGATTGCCCGATCATCGCGCAGCCGCCCATGCCGCCGAAAAACCCGGTGGCGGTGTTGGCCACGCCCTGGGCCACGCATTCCTTGCTGGACCCGCCGCGGGTGTTTGTCATGTCGCTCACCAGGTTGAGCGTCAGCAAGCTCTCGATCAGGCCGATGGCTGCGAGGATCAGCGCGTAGGGCAGGATGATCCAGAAGGTTTCCATGTTGAAGGGCGCCAGGGCCGTGCCGTAGAGCCCCACGCCGTCGCCGAAGGGGATATGGAAGGCGGGAAAGGAGCCCTCGATGGAGGCCAGATCGCCCACGCGCGGCACGTCGAGGCCGAGTGCTATCACGATGATCGCCACGATGCCTATCCCGGCGAGCGGCGCGGGAATGGCCTTTGTCACCTTGGGTGTGGCCCAGATGATGGCCATCGTCAGCGCCACCAGCCCCAGCATCAGGTAGAGTGGCATCCCGGTGAGCCATTCGCCCCCGCCCATGCCGTGGCCGGTGTTCTCCAGCGTGCCCGGCACTTTGAACTGGGTGAGCTGGGCCAGAAAGATCACGATGGCCAGCCCGTTGACGAAGCCCAGCATGACCGGGTGCGGCACCAGCCGGATAAACTTGCCCCACTGCATGACGCCCGCGAAGATCTGGATGAGACCCATCAGGATCACGGTGGCAAAGAGGTATTCGACGCCGTGCTGCGCCACCAGCGCCACCATGACCACGGCGAGCGCGCCGGTAGCGCCTGAGATCATGCCGGGGCGCCCACCGATGAGCGCGGTGATCAGCCCCACCATGAAGGCCGCGTAGAGCCCCACCAGCGGGTGCACGCCCGCGACAAAGGCGAAAGCCACCGCCTCCGGCACCAGCGCAAGGGCCACGGTGAGCCCTGCCAGGAGTTCGATGCGCATCCGAGAAGGCGTGAGATCGACCCCACCCGCCATCTCAGACAGGGAAAAGCGGGACGCGTTGCTCTGGCGCGCGTCTTGGGGGGTGGTATCGGTCATGCTCGCCTCGGATCGTGTTGCTTGCTTATAGCGGCGATATAGCGCGGGCAGCGTTAAAGCACGGTATTCCTCGGCATACCGGCTATGCATGGCGCGATTGCACATTCTTTGAGCGCGGGCACGGCGGGTGCCGCGCAAGCTGGCCCGGATGTGAGCGCATTTGGGCTTTATCCCAGTCACGCGCAGCGCCAAGATAGGCCAAGCGCTGCGAAAGGACCCCTCCCCCATGACGGATATCGCAACTCAGACCAGGATCGCCGTGATCGGCGGATCCGGCATCTATGACATCGATGGGCTTGAAGGGGCCGAATGGGTGACGGTGGAGACGCCCTGGGGCGCGCCGTCGGACAAAATCCTCACCGGCACGCTCGACGGGGTCGCGATGGCCTTTCTGCCGCGCCACGGGCGGGGGCATGTGCATTCGCCCACGACGGTGCCTTATCGCGCCAATGTGGATGCCCTCAAACGTCTGGGCTGCACGGATGTGATCAGCGTCTCCGCCTGCGGGTCGTTCCGGGAGGAGATGGCGCCGGGCGATTTTGTCATTGTGGATCAATTCATTGACCGCACGTTTGCGCGCGAGAAGAGCTTTTTCGGCACCGGCTGCGTGGCGCATGTCTCGGTCGCGCATCCCACCTGCCCGCGGCTTGGCGATGCCTGTGAGACGGCCGCGCGGGACGCCGGCATCACCGTGCACCGGGGCGGGACCTATTTGGCGATGGAGGGCCCGCAATTCTCAACGCTAGCGGAATCGCGGACGTACCGGGAAAGCTGGGGCGCGGATGTGATCGGGATGACCAATATGCCAGAGGCCAAGCTCGCCCGGGAGGCGGAGCTTTGTTATGCGAGCGTAGCGATGATCACCGATTACGACAGCTGGCATCCCGATCATGGGGAGGTCGATGTGACCAAGATCATCGAGACGCTGATGGGCAATGCCGACAAGGGCCGCGCGATGGTGGGCAGATTGCCTGCCCTCCTAGGCCCCGAGCGCGCGCCTTGCCCCCATGGCTGCGACCGCGCGCTGGAGTTCGCGATCATCACCCGGCCCGAAGCGCGCGACCCGGCGGTGGTGGCAAAGCTGGACGCGGTCGCCGGGCGGGTGTTGGGCGGGTGAGCGAAGCGGACGGGTCGGGTAGAACCAGTGGCGGTTGTGAGGCCCGAGCGGAAGTTGGTTCCTTGCCCCCGCGCGGAAGCAAGGCGAAGCCGCCGCGCTATCGCCTGTCCGCCCCACCGGGCAGGCGATTGGGTTGAGCTTAGTGCGCCATGGATCGGCTTCGCCATGGTGGCTGAAATGAAGTGCCCGGGAAGACAAGTAAGATCGCCTCCCCGCGGACAGGCGATGGCGCGGCTTGCGTTCCGCTTGCCTTCGAACGACCGCTTCGTCCGCGGAGCCGCCATGCCACCAATGTCCTTCCGCCCTTAAGGCGCCCCTTGACACGGCAAAACCTTCGCGGGCTTGATCCAGCCAAAACCAATGGAAACGACGACCATGACCCTGGACCTCTGGCTCGCCTTCGTTGCGGCCTCCACCGCCTTGCTCTTGATCCCCGGGCCCACCGTGCTTTTGGTGCTGAGCTATGCGCTTTCCAAAGGCCGCTCCGTCGCGCTGGCCTCTGCTGCGGGCGTGGCGCTGGGGGATTTCATCGCCATGACTGCCTCGCTTGCGGGACTGGGCGCGCTGGTTCTGGCCTCTGCCACGCTTTTCACACTGCTCAAATGGATCGGCGCGGCTTATCTCGTGTGGCTCGGGATCAGGCTGATCCGCTCGGCCCCCTCCGAGGGGATAGCGGTGCCCGCGCCGGATGTGGCTGCGCGCCACGTCTTTCGTCATGCTGCCGCCGTCACGGCGCTCAACCCCAAGGGCATTGCGTTCTTCATCGCTTTCGTGCCGCAGTTCATCACGCCCCAGAGCCCGCTTTTGCCGCAGTTCGCTATCCTCGTCGGCACCTTTGTGGGGCTTGCGGCGCTCAATGCGCTGGCCTACGCGCTGCTTGCTGATAGGCTGCGCACAATGATCGGGCGGCCTGCCGTGCTGACCTGGCTCACCCGGGCGGGCGGGACGACGCTGATCGCGATGGGCGCGCTGACCGCCACACTCAAAAGGGCAACACCGTGAAACAGGTTCAAGACTACATCCGCACCATCGTCGATTTCCCTAAAGAGGGGATCATGTTCCGCGATGTGACCACGCTTTTTGCCGATCCGCGCGGGTTTCGCATGGCGGTGGACCAGATGCTGCACCCCTATGCGGGGCTTGAGATCGACAAGGTGGTGGGGCTGGAAGCACGCGGCTTCATCCTGGGCGGGGCGATTGCGCATCAGCTTTCCGTGGGCTTCGTGCCGATCCGCAAGAAGGGCAAGCTGCCCGGCGCCACGATCAGCGAGGCCTATACGCTGGAATACGGCGAGGCGGTGGTGGAGCTGCATGACGATGCGATTGCGCCGGGGGAGAAGATCCTCGTGGTGGATGATCTTTTGGCTACCGGCGGCACGGCGGAGGCGGGCATCAAGCTCATCGAGCGGCTGGGGGGTGAGATCATCTCGACCGCGTTCATCATCGACCTGCCCGATCTGGGCGGCCGCGCCAAGCTGGAGGCGATGGGCATGGAGGTGAATGCGCTCTGCGCTTTTGAGGGGGAGTAGCTACCCTAGATTGAAATTGCGGCGCATCCGGGCAATGATGAGACTTTTGAGGGAAGTCTTTCATGTCCGCCACGCAGAAATTTGTCCGCCGCGCCGAGGAGCTGAGCCTGGCCACCTCCGGCACCATCGCCCGCTATCACCGACTGTTGGAGCGCCCTTTTGAGCAGCCGCTGCTGGCCCATGGCTACATCATCGGCATTGAAAAGAGCCCGCGCACCCGCGTGGGCTTTCCCGGCATGTTGGAAGACAAGGCGCGGCTGCAGCCCCCGCTGCCGCGTGCGGGCCTTTCGGCCATTGATCTGAAAAACCAGCGCCGCAGCTTTGAGGCCTCCATGGATGACCCCAAGGTCATGTTCGTCTCTCACATCCTGCGCTATGGTGCCATGGCGGGCCAGATCGGCACGCAGATCAGCCAGGTGCATTCCGCCTATACCGCCACCGCCTTTGGCACCCACGACGCGGGGCCGCTGCGCCAGTCCTATGAGGCGGGCTGGGCGGCGCTGGATCGGTTGGAGGCGCAAGTGATCGCGGATGTGGCGGAGGCAGAGGCGGCGGGCACGCCCTTCACCCACATCGCCTATGCCTGCATGGGCTGGAACAACGATCAGATGGAGGCCATCGCGCGCTACAACGCAGTCATCCAGAACACCCAGCGCGCCGCACGGGCGGCGGGGGCGGCGTTCAACCCGCTGGTGATCGGGCTGACATGGCCGTCGGTCTGGGGCGGGACCTCGCCGCTCGATCTGGCGAACCGGGCGCTGCACATCGGGTCTTATGCGACCAAGGCGCATGACGCGGATGAGATCGGTTTTGGCCTCGGCGGGCATATCGCCAATGCGATGCTTCCGCGTATCGAGGCCGCGACGGGCTTGCAGAGCGTCTACATCGGCCATTCGATGGGCGCGCGCATCCTGACGCGGGCCTATTACAGCGCGGATATCTTGCGGGGCGCGGTGGCGCGTTCGGGCCCCAAGCCGCTGGTGATCGGGCTGCAAGCGGCCTTTTCGGCCAACAGGTTTCTGGAGGATTACAGGCTCATCCCCATCGTGCGCGCGATTTTCCCTGCGGAGGGTGGCCCCTACCAAGACCACGCGGCACCGGGCGGTGACGTCGTGCTGACCTGGTCGCGCCATGACAAGGCGAACCCGGTGGCACGCTTTGCCACCGGTGCCCGGCACGTGGGCGGCAAGGCAGGGGCGGATGCCATTGCAGACGCGCCCCGGCTTGCCGCGCGGTTCGAAACCCTGGCGCTGCCCGGCGATGTGCCACGTGACCCGCTGCGGGCCGCGTGTGCGGCCGTACAGGGCAATGACCGAGTGCTCTACATTGATGCAAGTGCCTTTGTGGAATCTCACGGGGATATCGGCACGCCTGCGACCGGGCAGATGGTCTGTGAGCTGATCGAGGGTTTGGGCGCGTGAGGTGGATTTAAGAAGTCAAACCAATATCTTAGACAACTCGCTCCATTCAAAGCTCCCGCCCAACAGGCACTGCCCTGCTGCGCCGTCCCGCCCCCCTGGGGCGGCGCATCTGCGCCACCCCGCGGGACGGCGCATGACTTTCTGTGGTTCATGTCCCAGGTTTTGGGTCGCACGCTTTAGCCCTCCCCGGCCTCCGCGCGCAGCACCGCACCGGGGTTCATGATGCCCGCGGGGTCCAGCGCCGCCTTGATCGCGCGCATCGCCATCAGCTTGCCCGGATCGCCGTAGCGTTCCAGATCGCCCACCTTGAGCCGCCCGATCCCATGCTCGGCACTGACCGAGCCGCCCATGTCGTGCACGATATCATGTACCAGCTTCTGCACCACCGGCCCCTGGCCTGGATAATCCTCCCGCGTCTTTCCCTCCGCCGGAAAGACGTTGTAGTGCAGATTGCCGTCGCCCACATGGCCAAAACTGTTGAGACGGTAATCGCCCGCCTCTGCCAGGGCCGCGCGGCCCCGGTCGATGAAATCGGGCAGCGCGCTGAGCGGCAGGGATACGTCATGTGAGGACACCGGGCCAATGAGGCGGTTCACCTCCGGGATGCGCTCGCGCACGCGCCAGAACTCCGCCGCCTGGCCTGCATTCTGGGAGATCAGCCCGTCGGTGGCCAGCCCCGCTTCCACCGCCGCGACCAGAACACGCTCCAGCGCTTGTGCAGCACTCAGGCCGCCGCTCACGCCGACCTCCATCAGCACCGACCAGCGCGGCGCGTGATTGAAGGGCTGGCGGACCTCCGGCATGTGTTGGGCCAGCCAACCCAGCCCCGTGCCGTCGATGAGCTCAAAGGCGGAGACCATTTCGCCCAGCCGGTCACGGGCAAGCGACAGCAGCGACAGCGCCGCCGCCGGGTCCGGCACCTCGATGCAGGCACTTGCGCTGTCTTCGGGCCGGGGAAAGAGCTTGAGCGCGGCGGCGGTGATCACGCCCAACGTGCCTTCGGCGCCGATGAGCAAATGGCGCAGATCATAGCCGGTGTTGTTCTTGCGCAGCCGGCTGAGCCCGTTGAAAACCTCGCCCGTGGGCAGCACCGCCTCCACCCCCAGACACAAATCGCGCGCATTGCCATAGCGCAGCACCGCGATGCCGCCCGCGTTGGTGGCGAGGTTTCCGCCGATGCGCGCGGTGCCCTCCGCCCCCAGTGACAGCGGGAAGAGGCAGTCCGCCTCCGATGCGGCGCGTTGCACATCGGCGAGGATCACGCCCGCATCCACCACGATCACGTTTTCTTGGGGATAAACCGCACGGATCCTGTTCATCCGCTCCAGCGACAAAAGCAGCGGCGCGGGGCCGTCCGTGGCCACCTGCCCGCCAACGAGCCCCGTGCCGCCGCCGTAGGGCACCACGCCCACCCGCGCCTCAACGGCGGCACGGATGATGGTCGCGACCTCCTGCGTGTCGCGCGGCAGGGCAAGCAGACCGGCGCGCCCGTGAAACTTCTTGCGCGGCTCTGCCAGATAGCGCGGCTCAACTGGGCGCAGGCTGCCTGAGGATAGCAGGGCCTCCAGCCGCGCGGCAAAGGTCTCATCAGCGGAGTTCAAAGTCATCGTCTGTTGATCGGCTGCGACAGCGCGGATTGCAAGGCCAGCCCTCAGGGCGCGTTCAGATAGGCCGGGCGCAGGACCATGATCGTGGGCCGCGACGGCAGCCGGTCGAGGCTGACGGTGATCGCGGGCCCCTCCAGGTCGATCACCTGAAACTCCTCCGCCATGCCGCGCAGGAATTCCTGCAGCCCGAAGTCGGAGAACCAGTGCATCGGGATCACGATGGAGGATTTGAGCCGGTTGACCACCCGCATCATCGTCGGCAAATCGAGCGTCAGCCCGCCGTCCACCGGCACCATCACCACGTCGAGCCGGCCAATGGCGGCGTATTGTTCCGGGCTCGGTTCATGGTGCAGATGCCCCAGATGCCCGATGCACAGGCCCGCCATCTCGAAGATGAAGATCGAATTGCCCTCCGTCTCCACCCCGGAAAAGGCAGACCGGATGTCGGTGGAGACGTTGCGCACCAGCACCTCGCCCAGGTCGAGCTTATGGTCGATGCCCGCGCCATGCTCCTCCCCCCAGCCCTGCAGCACATGGGGGATCGCGGGGTCGGGAAAGGCGGTGTAGTGGCTGGAATGGGCGTGGTTCATCGTGACCACATCCGGGATCAGCGGCAGCGAACCGGTGAAGCCGGTAAAGTCAGTGACCATGTTGAGCCCGCCGTGGCTGCGAATGAGGAAAGAGGCATGGGCCACATAATGGATCAGCACCTCTTCGCGGGCGACCTCCGGCAGGCTTGCGGGAACGACGTAGTCAAGACCGGGGGCGGCCTGTGCCAGCGCAATGCAATGGCTGGGCGTGCGCGCCTCCTGCTGCGCGGCAAGCGGCGTAGCGAAAAGTGTCAGGATGAAAAGTAGGGCGCGCATGGTCGGTCCTCCTGATAACAAGAGTAGCAGTCGTGGGCATGCAGGCAACGATTGGGTTTGCAATTTGATGTGAAGCGGCGTCCTCTGACCCGAAATGGTCAGGGAGCGCGGCGGATGTTGGCAAAAAGAAGTTGGGTGCCGGACGCCTGTGAGGCGCGCGTACAGAGTATCGCAGACGGGCTTTCGGGGCGCAAAGGCGATGAGATCGCGCAGCGCATCGAAGTGCTGACCGTGCAAAACCGGGAGATCCACGAGACCGAGTGTTTCAACCTCAACCCCGCCACCAACGTCATGTCCCCGCGTGCCGAAGCCGCGCTTGCTGCGGGCCTCGGCACCCGTCCGTCGCTGGGCTATCCAGGCGACAAATACGAAATGGGGCTGGAGGCCATCGAAGAGATCGAGGTCATCGCCGCCCAGCTTTGCGCACAGGTCTTTGACGCCACATTTGCCGAAGTGCGCGTGACCTCGGGCGCGATGGCCAATCTTTACGGGTTCATGGCCACCTGCCAGCCTGGCGATACCATCATTGCGCCCCCAGCCAGCGTGGGCGGGCATGTGACACATCATGCGCCCGGCTGCGCGGGGCTTTACGGGCTCAACACCCTGCCCGCGCCGGTGGATGCGGATGGCTATTCGCTGGATGTGGCGGGCCTGCGCGCGCTGGCGCAGGAGGTGCGGCCCAAGCTGATCACCCTAGGCGCGTCGCTCAACCTCTTTGAGCATCCCGTGCGGCAGGTGCGCGCGATCGCTGATGAGGTCGACGCGAAGGTGCTCTTTGACGCGGCCCACCAGTGCGGGATCATCGCGGGCGGTGCCTGGAAAAACCCGCTGGATGAGGGCGCGCATCTGATGACGATGAGCACCTACAAGAGCCTCGGCGGCCCGGCGGGCGGGCTGATCGTGACGCGGGATGCCGCATTGGCCCAGCGGCTGGATGCCATCGCCTTTCCGGGGATGACCGCGAATTTCGACGCGGGCAAGACGGCAGCGCTCGCGCTCACCATGCTCGATTGGCAGGCCGATGGCGCGGCCTATGCGGATGCCATGATCCGGACGGCCCGCGCGCTGGCTGAGGCACTTGACGCGGCGGGCATTCCGGTTTTTGGCAAGCCGCGCGGCTTCACCCGGTCCCACCAGTTCGCGGTGGAGGCGGCGCGCTTTGGCGGCGGCCAGGCGGCTTCGAAAAAGCTGCGGCGCGCGGGGTTTCTCGGCTGCGGCATCGGCTTGCCGGTGGCGGAGGTGCCGGGCGATCTCAACGGTTTGCGGATCGGCACACCTGAATTGGTGCGCTGGGGGGTGACGCCCGCACATGCGCCCGAGCTTGGAAGGTTGATCGCACGGGCGCTTGAGGCGGAGGACCCTTCGGCCTTGGCAGCAGAGGTGCGCGCCCTGCGCGCGCAGTTCAAGACGCTGCATTTCGTGGGCGGTTAACCCTTGGCAAAGCTCAGGTTACTCGACTGCCCCAGCGCATAGCGCAGGCACAGCACGATCACCACAAGGCTCAGCACCAGCCAAAGGCCACCCCAGAATACCGTGGTGCCAAAGTAGCGCTCCGCCAGCATAAAGGCGTCAGAGCGCAGGCCCGAGCGCGCGATGGTGTCATCGAAAATGTCATAGGGCGCGTAGATCAGGCTGGTCAGACCAATGAGCCGCAGGCTCAGATCGCAGAGCGGCACCGACAGAAACCAGGCGGCCGCCACCATCGCGGCCCCGGTCCCGGCGGTGAAGCCAAATCCAAAGCCCTCGCGCACGTAAAGCGCGGCGACAAGCAGCATCGTCAGCCCGCAGAGCCCGAGGACCAGGCGGTCGGCGTCCGTTTTGAGCGCAATGAGCAAGAGCGCGGCGCCGATGATCAGCGAGCCCAGATATCCCGCCGACAGGATGATGAACCCGTTCCCGCCGCGCGAACGGACAAAGCCGCCTTGGCGCGCGGAAACCGACAGCTCCTCCACCGTGCCACCGGTAGCCCAGGTCGCGGCGGCGTGGGCGAATTCGTGGAAGAAAACCACCAGGATTTTCAGCGGCACCACCACGGGCGTTTGCCACAGCGCGAAGACAAGCGCGGTCAGCGCCAGAAGTTGCCAGTGGTTTTTCAGGAACGTCATGGACCGATCAGGGCGGTTGAGACACGGATTGTCAATCGGCGCGCGCGCGGGTCAGTCCCCGCGCGTCAGCCCGCCACTGTCTTGCCGCGCCGGTCCCGGCGGAGAGCTGCATAGAGCACATGGGTGCGCCAGCGCCCGTCGATCTGCAGATAGCTTTGCGCCACACCTTCGTATTTGAAGCCCGATTTTTCCAAGAGCCCGCGCGAGGCCGCGTTTTCGGGCAGGCAGGCAGCCTCGATCCGGCTGAGATCGAGCCGCGTGAAGGCCTGATGCACCACCGCCTCGATCGCCTCGCGCATGTAGCCCTGCCGCGCGAAAGGCTCCCCCGTCCAATAGCCCAGCGTGCCCGATTGCGCGGGCCCCCGGCGGATGTTGTCGAGCGTGATGGCGCCCAAAAGCATGTCGTCCTCGCGCCGGATCAGAAAGAGCGGCAGCGCGGTTTCATTGCTCACAGACCGCTGCGCCCAGTAGACGCGGTTGGTGAAGGCCTTGCGCGTGAGGTGATCCTCGGCCCAGGCGGGCTCCCATTGGGTCAGGAACGACCGGCTTTTGACGCGCAGCGCGGTCCAGGCGCGGAAATCCGAATGGACCGGCGGGCGCAGGGTCATGCGCTCCGTCTCCACCCGGAATTTCCGTTTGATCCCCAGCATCAGGCGGCGCGGCGCTCCTGCAGAGCCTCTAAGCTCGGCGCGCCTTCTACCGGGCCGTAGAGTGCCAGCGCCGCAGGCGCTTTTTCGGCCATGTGGGCCGCCATATCGCGCACGTCACCGGTGGTGACCGCGTCAATACGCTCGATGGTTTCTTCCAGCGGCGGAATGCGGTCCCAGATCTGCATGAGTCGCGCCAGGCGTTCACAGCGGTTCGACGGGCTTTCAAGCCCCATCAGCAGGCCCGCTTTCATCTGGGCGCGGGCGCGCGCCACCTCGGCGGGTGACATGTCGTCGGCGGCGCGCTTCATCTCGTCGATGGTGATCTGGGACAGCTCCGTGAGCTGCGCGCCGGAGGTGCCTGCGTAAATCGTCATCATGCCGGTGTCGGCATAGGCGCCGGCCTGGGCAAAGATGGAATAGCACAGGCCGCGATTTTCGCGGATTTCCTGGAAAAGGCGCGAGGACATGCCCCCGCCCAGCGCGGAGGCGTAGATTTGCGCCACATAGATGTCATCCGCGCGGTAACCGGGTGATTCAAACCCCAGCGCGAAATGCGCCTGTTCCAGCGGTTTGAGCTGGCGCGTCTCCCCCCCGGCAAAGCTGGCGGGCGGCATGGGCGACTGGCTTTGCGCGGGCATGTCGCCAAAAAGCTCTTCGGCCAGCGCCACGATGGCGTCGTGATCCACCGCACCGGCGGCGGCCAGGATCATCTGCTCCGGCCCATAGTTCTGTGCGATGAAGCCCGCGAGGTCGTCACGGGTAAAGCTTGAGACACGCTCCGCCGGGCCCAGGATGCTGCGACCCATGGGCTGGTCGGGATAGGCGCGTTCCTGCAACCAGTCAAAGATCACATCGTCGGGCGTATCGAGCGCCTGGCCGATCTCCTGCAGGATCACGCCGCGCTCAATCTCAATCTCGGCCGGATCGAGCACCGGGTTGCGCAGGATATCGGCGATCACGTCGAGACCCAGAGCCACGTCATTTTCGAGCATCCGCACGTAGTAGGCCGTCACCTCGCGCGAGGTATAGGCGTTGATGTAGCCGCCCACATCCTCAATCGCCTCCGCGATTTGCAGGGCGGAGCGCTGCGCGGTGCCTTTGAAGGCCATGTGTTCGAGAAAATGCGCGATGCCATTCTGAGCAGGCGTCTCGTGCCGTGTGCCTGCCGCCACCCAGACGCCGATAGAGGCGGAGGCGAGGCTGGGCATGTGTTCGGTCACCACGCGCATGCCGTTGGCGAGGCGGTGCTGGTTGAGGGTCATAGGCCAAGCGCTCCGTTGATGTGGGCCTTGAGGGCCGTCAGATCATTGGGCAAACGCGTGACCCGCTCCTCGCGTTCAAAAAGGTCTGCCATGCGCGGCGGCAGCGGGGGCCGGATGCCGGTTGCCGCCTCCACCGCGTCGGGGAATTTCGCGGGATGGGCGGTGGCGAGCGTGATCATGGGGGTGGCCTCATCGCGCTGCTCTTCGGCGACTTTTACGCCGATGGCGGAATGGGGGCAAAGCAGCTCTCCCGTTTGCGCCAGGGCCTGCGTGATGGTGGCGGAGGTTTCTTCCTCCGACGCGCGGCCAGACTGGTAGTGCTCTTGCAGCGCTTGCATCGCACCTTGGGACACGTCAAAGCCGCCCTGCGCCAGTTCTGCCATCAGGTGCGTCACCGCAGCGCCGTCACGACCGTAAGCGTCAAAGAGCGCGCGTTCGAAGTTGGAGCTCACTTGAATGTCCATCGAGGGGCTGATGGAGGGATGCGTGGGGCCTTTGTGATAGCCCTGCCCCTTAAGCGCGCGGTCCAGGATGTCGTTCTGGTTGGTCGCGACCACCAGCCGGTCGATGGGCAGGCCCATCTGCTTGGCGATGTAGCCTGCGAAGATGTCCCCGAAGTTGCCGGTGGGCACGGTGAAGCTCACGCGGCGCTCGGGCGCGCCCAGGGCCACGGCGGAGGTGAAGTAGTAGACGATCTGCGCCAGCACGCGCCCCCAGTTGATCGAATTCACGCCCGCGAGCTTAACGCTGTCGCGGAAGTCGAAATCGTTGAACATGTCCTTGAGCCGCGCCTGGCAGTCGTCAAAATCGCCTTCCACGGCGAGCGCGTGCACATTGGCCTCTTGCGGCGTCGTCATCTGGCGGCGCTGGACCTCGGACACGCGGCCATGGGGGTAGAGGATGAAGACATCCACGTTACCCAGCCCCTTGAAGGCCTCGATGGCGGCAGACCCGGTATCGCCAGAGGTGGCGCCCACGATGGTGACGCGGGCCTGTTTGCGGGCCAGGGCCTTCTGGAACATCTGGCCGATCAATTGCATCGCGAAGTCTTTGAAGGCCAGCGTGGGTCCGTGAAAGAGCTCCAGCAGGAAGTGGTTCGGGGCCAGTTGCACCAGCGGCGCGCGGGCGTCATGGCCGATTGCGGCGTAGGCCTTGGCGATGAGCTCGCGGAATTCGTCGTCGGTGAATGTATCGCCGATGAAGGGGCGCATCACGGTGAAAGCCACGTCCTCATAGGGCTTTCCAGACATCGCCGCGATCTCACTGGGCGTGAGCGTTGGGATCACCTCGGGCACGTAAAGCCCGCCGTCGCGGGCGAGCCCCGTGAGCATGGTTTCCTCGAAATCGAGCACCGGGGCAGCCCCCCGGGTAGAGACGTAGCGCATGGAAGTGGCCCTATTGCGTGTCGGCAGATCGCGTGGCTCGTGTTTCTGCCCGGCGGCGGTAAAAGTAAAGAGACATGGCGAGCCAAATCACCGCCAGAGAGAACCATGTGACCGCGTATTGCAGGTGGTTGTTGGGGATGCGCGAAGTGTCTACCGGCAGGGGGGTCACCTCTCCGATGGGGGGCGCCACGGCGCGCGCGACGAGCAGCAACGCCTCGGTGCTGAGCGCCTCCGCCATCAGGTCCACGTCGCGAGCGAACCAGATGTTGCCCTCCCGGTCCGGAGCGGGTGTGAAACCGTCGGTCTCATCGGGCCATTGAAGGTTGCCGGTGATCGTGATCTGTCCGTTCGGACGCTGAAATTCCGCGGTATCAACCGGCAAGAACCCCAAGTCCGCCATGACCCGGCGTCCGCCCGTCAGGGCAAAAGGCGCAATGATCCGGTAGCCCGCCCCTTCGGTCTTTTGCGACACCAGCACGCGCAAAAAGCCTGTGTCCAGCGTGCCCGCGGCGCGCACGGGCAGATAGGCGTCTGCCTCCCTGTCGGGGCTGGCGGGGAGCGCTGCGGGCGCGGAGACGATGCGCGCGTTGATGTCCGCGATCACGCCCTCTTTCCAGGCGAGCCTTTGGACCTGCCAAACCCCCAGCGCGATCAGGATGCCCGCGCCGCCCAATCCCACAATGAGCAAGAACAATGTGCCGCGCATATGCCCCTCAAAAGAAAGGCGCGCGAGAGGCCCCGCGCGCCGTTTCCAACTCTATTGCTTCCTCAGCCCGCGAAGACGGACACGCCCCAGATGTAGACGGCGAAAAAGAGGAAGAGCCAGACCACATCCACGAAATGCCAGTACCAGGCGGCGGCCTCGAACCCGATGTGCTTTTCGGGCGTGAAGTCGCCCCGCATCGCGCGCACAAGGCAGACCGCCAAAAAGATCGTGCCGATGATCACATGCGCGCCGTGAAAACCTGTGGCCATGAAGAAAGCGGAGTAGAAGGCGTCTTCGCCAAAGGTCCACCCTTTGTAGAGCAGGTAGCTGTACTCATAGGCCTGAAAGCAGGTGAACACGAGGCCCAGGAAGATGGTCAGCGCCAGGCCGGTGATCAGGTCCTTGCGGTTGTTGTCATGCACCAGCGCGTGGTGCGCCCAGGTGCAGGTACAGCCCGACAAGAGCAGGATGAGCGTGTTAATGAGCGGCAGGTGGAAGGCGTCCACCTGGTAGATCTCTGGCGGGACGTAGGTGGAGCCCACGTATTCGTTCATCGGGTAGAAGGCCGGTTTGAAGAAGGTCCAGAACCACGCGACGAAGAACATGACCTCTGACATGATGAAGAGGATAAAGCCGTAACGCAGGCCCAGCCGCACGACGCCAGTGTGATCGCCCACGTGGCTTTCGATCACCACCTCGCGCCACCAGCCGAACATCGTCCAGAGCACGGCGGTAAAACCCATCAAGAAGACCCAGGGCCCCGCGATTGGGATAAGTCCGAAAAAGATCGTGAACCCGCCCGACATCCAGCCAACCGCGCCAAAAAGCATGACGAAAGCCGCGATCGCGCTGTAGAGCGGCCAGACGGAGGGGTTCAGAATGTGATAATCGTGGTCTTTTGCGTGTGCCATGGTCCCTTGCCCTATGTCCCTTCTGGCGTGTCCCGCGCCATATGTCCCTGAAAAGGCGTCAATTCAGGCTTGCTGTGTCGTCCTGTTCGAGGGCAGCATAGCCCTCCGGCAGGTCGATTTCGTAAAATGTATAAGACAGCGTGATGGTATGTACATACTTGCCATCCCGGTCGCTGACGATTTCGGGGTCGACGTAGAAACTTACCGGCATCTGCACCGTCTCGCCCGGGGCAAGCACCTGTTCTTCAAAGCAGAAGCAGTCGATCTTGTCGAAAAACGCGCCCGCGGTGTAGGGCGTGACGTTGTAGCTTGCCGAGCCCGCGATGGGGCGTGAGGTGGGATTGTGCGCCTCATAGAAGGCCAGCCCCATCTCTCCGATGCGCATCTCCATCTCGCGCTGGAGCGGCTTGAACCGCCAGCTGAGATCGCCATTCACGGTCCCGTCAAAGCGCACCTTGATGGTTTCATCCAGCACCTCAACGTCGCTGTCAGCCACCTGTGACGGCGTGCCGCCAAAGCCCGTGACCCGGCAGAACCAGTCGTAGAACGGGACGGACGCCCAAGCGAGGCCGCCCATCAAGAGCACGACCGAAACCGTTTGCACAACCGTTTTCTGCGGACCACTCATCGCCATCAGTTGCCCCCTCCCTGAGGTGTCGTGACATTCACCGGCGCGGCGGAAAAATCGACCTGCGTGATTTTAACGAAGGTGAGCGCCATGACCAGCACCACAAAACCGCCCAGCATCAGACCCACGCCCAGGTTACGGCCCCGGCGGCGAGTGTGGATTTCATGTTCTGCGCGTATGCTCATGACAGCCCCCAGCTTCTCAGGCTCGCGTCCACCAGGATCGCGCCAAAGTGCAAGAAGAGATAGAGCAGCGACAGGCGGAAGAACTTGCGTTCCACCAGGTAGCTGTCCGCTTCCGCTGCTGCCTCATCCCGCTGCCAGATGCGCCAGGCTCCCGCCAGGAACAGCGCGTTCAGTACCAATGTGGTAGCCAGGTACGCCCAGCCGCCGATGGCCGTGAAGGCGGTGCCGACGGCAAGTGCGGCGAGCAGGACGGTGTAGACCAGGATGTGTGTGCGGGTAGCGCGCCGGCCATGCGTGACCGTCAGCATCGGCACCTCCGCGTCGTCGTAGTCCGAGCGCATGAAGAGTGCCAGCGCCCAGAAGTGCGGCGGTGTCCACATGAAGATGAGCGCGAACATTAGCCAGGCCTCGACCGAAAAGCTTCCCGTGGCCACGACCCAGCCGATCACCGGCGGGAAGGCCCCCGCGGCACCGCCGATGACGATGTTCTGCGGCGTGCTGCGCTTGAGCCACATGGAGTAGATCACGACGTAGAATAATACGGTGAAAGCCAGGAGGCCCGCTGCCAACAGATTGGCGGAAAGTGCCAGCATCATGACCGACAGGCCAGAAAGGGCCACGCCCAGCGCCAGCGCCTCCCCCGGATCCACCTTGCCTGCCGGGATCGGGCGGCCCGCGGTGCGGCGCATCACG
Organism: Pseudomonadota bacterium; assembly: GCA_039024775.1. GTDB lineage: Bacteria > Pseudomonadota > Alphaproteobacteria > Rhodobacterales > Rhodobacteraceae > Sulfitobacter. The sequence continues at coordinate 42,621 of JBCCPS010000002.1, read as the reverse complement.
CCATCGATGTCTGCGTCCCACCACATGTTTAGCGCGCCCGAGGCTCCGGCCCCCACCGCGATAAAGAGGATGGAGGCAAAGCCGATCACAGGGTGCACCGATTGGGGCGCCGCAAGCATGCCCACGAGAGCGGTGAAGATGACCAGCTGCATAACCCGCGGCTTCATCAGGGCAAAGTAATCCCCAAGCTGCGGCTCGTATTCAAGCGCTGGTCTTTGGCTGACGTCTGTCATGTCCTGTCTTTCCTGAGTGTGCAGGCTAAGCGCCCGCCGTACCTTGGATGTCTGCGTGAGGCGGGCAGTTTGCCCGCCCCCGACTTATCGTGAGGCGAACTGCGTCTCAGGCGCGATCCCGGCATATTCCTCCCGGGCCGCGGCCAGCCAGTTGGCATAGGCTTCTTCCGAGACGACCTTGACTGTGATCGGCATATACGCATGGCTTTTGCCGCAAAGCTCTGAGCACTGCCCGAAGTAGATGCCTTCCTGATCGGCTTTGAACCAAAGCTCCGCCAGGCGTCCCGGCACCGCGTCCTGCTTTACCCCGAAGGCGGGGATCGTCCAGGCGTGGATCACGTCAGAGGCGGTGACCTGCACCACGATGGTCTTGCCCACCGGGATCACCACGGCCGTGTCCGTGGCCAGCAAGAAATCCTCACGGGTGTAGCCTGCGTCGACCAGCTTTTTCTCCACCGCCGGGCCAAGCACTTCCGGGATAGCACCCGCATCGGTGTCGGCTTTGGTTAGCGTTGCCGCCGCGCCGATCATGTAGCTGTCGAACTCAAAGCCCTCATCCACATATTCGTGGGTCCAGTACCACTGATGGCCCGTTGCTTTGATCGTGATGTCCGCCTCCGGTATCTCCTGCTGGTCAAAGAGCACCGGCAGCGAGTAAGCCCCGATCAGCATCAGGATCAGGATCGGTCCCGCGGTCCAGGCGAACTCGATCGGCGTGTGGTGGGTGAAGGAGGCAGGCTCAGGATTGCGCTTTTCGTTGTAGCGGATGATGACCCAGGCCAGCAGTGCGGTCACGAAGAGTGTGATCAGCGTGATGATGACGAGAATCATCCAATCGAGCTGCTGCAGCTCGCGCGCCAGCGAGGTCGCGGCGGGCTGAAAGCCTGTTTCGCGGTCCACCGGTCGGCCGATGGTTTCAAGCCCGTCGATGCGCAGGCCGTCTTGGGCCCAGGCAGGCATGGCTGCAAACCCGCAGAAAAGGGCGATGGAGCTATAAAGTTTTTTCATGTTGTGTCCCGGTTTGTCCCGATCCAGACCCCCTTGGCGTGCCGATCAGATCGGCAAGGGCCGGAGCGCCGATGGCGCGTTGTCTTCTGGCACTTTAGAAACATATTCTGAGGTGAAGATAAAGCCTAACCGTTGCGGCATCGGGCCGCGACCGGGCAGATTTTGCCGCAAATCAAAGGAATATCCCATGACGGACGCTGCTTTTTCCCCTTTTGAAGCCGCGCTCGACCGCGCAACGGCGCTTGGCGTGCTGCGAGAGGCCGTTGCGGGCGCCGAAGACGGCGAACTTTTCTTCGAACGTCGCCGCTCTGAGGCGCTCAGTTTCGATGACGGACGGCTGAAATCGGCCACATATGACGCCGCCCAAGGGTTCGGCCTGCGCGCGGTGCGCGGCGAGGTGGCGGGCTATGCCCATTCCACCGAGATCTCCGAACCCGCGCTGCGCCGCGCGGCGGAAACCGCGCGCCTGGCCGTGGGCGCGGGCGGCGGCGTGCTGGCGGATGCGCCCACCGGCAGCAACCGGCAACTCTACACCGATCTTGATCCCATCGCGGGCGCAAGCTTTCCGGTTAAAGTGGAAACGCTGCGCGAGATCGACGCCTATGCGCGTGGTCTCGATGCCCGCGTGGTGCAGGTTTCCGCGACCATTGCGGCCAGCCTGCAGGAGGTGGAAATCCTGCGCCCCGAAGGCCATTCGGTGCGCGATGTCCGCCCGATGACGCGGGTGAACGTCTCGGTGATCCTGGAAAAGGACGGGCGGCGTGAAAGCGGCAGCATGGGCGGCGGCGGGCGCGTGGGCCTTGACGGATTGCTCGATCCCGCCGACTGGCAATCAAAGGTGCGCGAAGCGGTGCGTATCGCGGATGTGAACCTGGAGGCGGAGCCGGCCCCGGCGGGTGTGATGGACGTGGTGCTAGGTCCAGGTTGGCCGGGGATCCTGCTGCACGAGGCCATAGGCCACGGGTTGGAGGGCGATTTCAACCGAAAGGGAGCCTCCGCCTTCGCGGGGCTCATGGGTAAGCGGATTGCGGCACCGGGGGTGACGGTGCTCGACGACGGCACGATCCCGGATCGGCGCGGGTCGATCAGCGTGGATGACGAAGGCACCGCGTCAGCCAAGAACATCCTGATCGAGGACGGTGTGCTGGTGGGCTACATGCAAGACCGCCAGAATGCGCGGCTGATGGGCGGTCAGAGCACCGGCAACGGACGCCGCCAGAGCTTTGCCCACATCCCAATGCCGCGCATGACCAATACCTACATGCTGGGCGGGGATTCCGCGCCCGAGGACATCGTGGCCGATCTCAAGGACGGGATCTATGCGGTGGGCTTTGGTGGCGGTCAGGTGGACATCACCAATGGAAAGTTCGTCTTTTCCTGCACAGAGGCGTACCGCGTGAAGAACGGCAATGTGGGCGCGCCCGTCAAAGGGGCCACGCTCATCGGCGATGGTGCCACCGCGCTGCAGCAGATCCGGGCCATCGGCAACGACATGGCGCTGGATCCGGGCATCGGCAATTGCGGCAAACAGGGCCAGTGGGTGCCGGTGGGCGTGGGCCAGCCGAGCCTGATGATCGGCGGGTTGACGGTGGGGGGTGCAGCGGCCTGACGCTTTCGCACGCATGAAGGAACTTCAGGCGCTTTGTCACGCGCATCGCGGCTGCGTGCGCTGTTCCAAAGCATCCAATCCACAACTTGGGACGCCCTGCTCCCTTCAAAGCATCCGCCCGACAGGCACTGCCCCGCTGCGCCGTCCCGCCCCCGTCACGCCAAAGGCGTGCTTTCAGCACGTCACGCCAAAGGCGTGCTTTCAGCACGTCACGCCAAAGGCGTGCTTTCAGCACGTCACGCCAAAGGCGTGCTTTCAGCACGTCACGCCAAAGGCGTGCTTTCAGCACGACGGGCGGCGCATCTGCGTCACCCCGCGGGGCGACGCATGAACTCTTGTCATAACTGCCTCAGGTTTCGGAATGGATGCTATCGCGCGCACCCCACACAAAATGCTGGGTGAGCGCGCCCCGGACCTGCTAGCCTGCGCGCATTGAAGCCTGGGTGAGCCTTTTTTGATCAAAGCATTCGTCAGACGCGGGATAGAAGCCTTTTGGAACGCGGGCCAACAGGGCTTTGCCTCTCATGACGTCGTGCGCATCCGCGCGATCAACGTGGCCACGCTGATCATCGCCCTGGCGATGAGCGCATTAATTGCCGTCATGCTGGCCTCTGACGGGCCGGGTTGGAACCAGAGCGCCTGGATCAACATCTGGCTGCTGCTGGCGCTTTTGCCGGTGCTTGTGGCCCACTGGCTGGGCTTCATGGCCAAGGCGCTGCTGTTTTTCGCCTGGATCGCGCTGTTCGTGGTGGTGGAGGCGTCATTCGGGCGCATCAATGCCACGCATATCGCGCTTCTCGTGATGCCCGCCATCGCGGTCTACGTGCTTGGCGTTAAGCGTTGGGCGTTGGCCGTTGCTGTATCGGCCCTCTATACCCTCCTGTTTCTCACCATCGAATATCTGGTGCCCTGGACTGTCGGCTGGCACGAAACATTCCTTGGCGCCGTGGCCAGGGAGATGCCCGATTTCGCAGCGTTCGGGCTTTACGATCTGATCTTTGTCACGGTTGTCATAGTGACGGAGGTGACCGTTTTCATGGGTGCGTTCCTAACGCTTTCGGCGCTGCGCAAGGCGCAGGACGCGCTCGCGCGCGAGTATGCGCGCTCTGAGTTGCTGCTGGCTAATATGCTGCCTGCCGCGATTGCCGACAGGCTCAAATCCAACCCGACGGAGACGATTGCCGACAGCTACGGCGACGTGACGATCCTGTTTGCGGATCTGGTGGGGTTCACCGCCTATTCCTCCAGCCGTCCGGCGGAGGAGGTGGTGGAAACCCTGACCACGCTTTTCAACCGCTTCGATGCCCTGGTGGCTGAATACCAGTTGGAAAAGATCAAGACGGTGGGCGATGCCTACATGGTGGCGGGCGGGCTCGATACGACCGTACAGGACCACCCGAAGAAGATCGCGGCGTTGGCGTTGCGCATGATCGATGCCACCGAAAGCCTGTTTCGCGAGACGCAAACGGCCATGAGCTTGCGCATCGGCGTGCACAGGGGCCCGGCGGTCGCGGGCGTGGTCGGCAACAAGCGCACCTTCTTTGACGTTTGGGGCGATACGGTCAACGTGGCCTCGCGCATGGAGGAAACCGCGCCACCGGGCTGCGTGCAGGTCACGCGGGAACTGGTGAGCGTTTTGAGGGACGAATTTCAGGTCGAGCGGGGCGAGGATGTAACCGTCAAGGGCAAGGGCCGCATGGAGCGCTATCTAGTACGCGCCAAAGCGTGAGCATGGGCTGAGCCTGAAGCCACCGACACAAAACTTGAGATATAAGTGGCCCCAGTTCATGAGTCGTCCCGCGGGGTGGCGCAGATGCGCCGCCCGTCGTGCTGAAAGCACGCCTTCGGCGTGACTGGGGCGGGACGTCGCAGCGGGGCAGTGCCTGTTGGGCGGTGCTTTGATCGAAGTAAGGTGTCTCAAGTTTTGCCTCGGTGGCTTTAGCAATCGAGATAGGCCGCCGCGATGCACTTTTCCGCCATCTCTGTGATGGCGCGGCTGTCGGCTGAGCGCATCGGCCCAATCCGGCTTGTCCGGATCGAGCGGTCTAAGATGTAGCCGTTTTGCCGCGCAATCTGCATCCACATCCGCGATTTGATCACATAGATCTGCGCCAGATTGTGTTGCGCGAGCGCATGGCCCTGCTCTGCGGCCCTGCGGTACCATTTTTCCGCCGCGCGATAGTCCACTGGCCCGCCCGCGCCGATCTCATGCATCCAGCCCAAATTGTTTTGGCTGCGCCTGTGGTCTTGCGTGGCTGCCTTGAAATAGAGCGCGCGCGCTTTCGCGTGGTCTTGTGCCACGTGATCGCCCCGATAATAGAGCTGCGCCAGATCATGCTGAGCCTGGGCGTCCCCAAGATCGGAGGCAAAGGTCAGCTGTTCCAGCGCACTGCTTTTCTCTGCCGCGGTAAAATCGCCATCCAGGATCAGAAGGGAAAGCCTCAGCTGCGCCCAAAGGGGCGCCTGGCCGTGCGCGGCTTGGTATAAGGCAATCGCGCGGTCCGTGTTTTGCGGTGTGCTCAAGCCCTGATCATGCATCCAGGCCAGATTTGCCATCGCAAGCTGATGGCCCTGCGCGGCGGCACGCGTGTACCAGGCAAAGGCCTGTGCGTCCGATGCCGTGACCCCTTCGCCGAAGTAATAGGCATCGCCCAGCCGCGCTTGCGCCTCTGCGTTGCCCTGCTCTGCCGCAAGGCGGAACCATTTGAAGGCGGCTGCGTCATCCCGACCGATGCGGGGGGAGCTTCGGTACAAAAAACCCAAGGCAAGTTGGGCGGAGGCATCACCCGCTTCCGCGCGTTCAAGATAGGGCGCGATGCGGACGGCTTGCGCCGCACGCGCGGCTGGATCTTGGCTGTCGCTTCGGCTGGGCGCCGGTAAGGCCCAGAGGATCAGACAGGCCAAAAGCGTCAAAGCTGTTGTGTGTCTCACAAGGCAGCGCCCTCCTGACCTCAGGCTAGCAGGTCCGCAATTGATTCGCGCCACTTGGCTGTTTCGAGCACTGCGGATGTGTTCAAAGCGCGGTTTCGCCAAAGTACCAACCGCACGTGTCCGCCATACTGGTGCCGCAAAGGGCTTTGCATATGATGCGCGACGGGCCCGGTGATTCATGTCCTGTTAACCAAGCGAACCTATACCTGATTCTGCAACGGACGGAGCATTCGGGATGACTGACAAGGACCACAATCCTTCTTCCACTCACCCCCCACTCCCACCCACCCCGGAAGACGAACAGTTTGCCCGGCTTCGTCTGTTGCGCTCGCGCCGGGTCGGCGTTTCAACGTATAAACGGCTGCTGACCGAACACGGCACTGCGCAGAACGCGCTGGCCGCGCTGCCAGAGGTGGCGCGCGCCGCGGGCGTTTCAGGCTACCAGATTTGCCCCGAAGCAGTGATTTGGGCCGAATTGAAGGCCGCGCGCGCAGCAGGCGCGCAACTGCTGATCCAGGGCGACGCGCCCTACCCTACTTTGCTGAATGACATCCCCGATGCGCCGCCCTTTTTGTGGATGATCGGCGATCCGGCGCTGTTGGCGCGGCCCATGATCTCCATCGTGGGGGCGCGCAATGCATCCTCACTTGGCACCCGCATGGCAAAGGCGCTCGCGCAAGAGCTGGGCGCGCTGGGATATGTGATTGTCTCAGGCTTGGCGCGCGGGGTAGATGCCGCCGCACATCGCGGCGCGCTCGATGCGGGCACCATCGCCGTGCAGGCGGGCGGCGTAGATGTGATGTATCCAGCCGAAAACACCGAATTGGCCGAACAGATCGCCGCCCATGGGCTGCGCCTGTCAGAGCAACCGATGGGCCTGCAACCCATGGCGCGGCATTTCCCCTCGCGCAACAGGATCATCTCGGGCCTCTCTGCCGCGACGATCGTGGTGGAAGCGGCGGCGCGCTCCGGCAGTCTGATCACCGCGCGCGATGCGCTGGATCAGGGGCGCGAGGTGCTCGCGGTGCCGGGCCATCCCTTTGATGCGCGCGCGGCGGGCTGCAATATGCTGATCCGAGACGGCGCGGTCCTGGTGCGCTCAGCCGCCGACGTGCAAGAGGCGCTGCGCCCGCTCGCGCAGGCCTCAGAAGAAGCGCCGGAGCTGCCGTTGCAGCCCGCCGTGCCAGCACCGCCAAAGCCCACGCGCCCTTTGCGGGAAATGGCAGCCTTGCATCAGAAGATCCTATCGCGCCTTGGCCCCTCCCCCCTGGCAGAGGACCAGCTCATTCGCGATCTGAAGGCCCCCGCCGCGGCGGTCGCTCCGGTGCTTGTGGATCTGGAACTCGACGGTCAGATCGCGCGGCGGCCGGGCGGCCTGCTCACCAAGGTTGTCTAGCCAGGCAACCCGGCGATGCGCTGCTTGATGCGCTGTCTCTGGCCGCGCAAGCGTGCCGAGCTTTAACGCAAATCAGTGCTCAAACCAGCCAATCTGACGGGACTGATCCTGCACCACTCCCACACCGTCCAGGGCCGCTCAGAACTATCTCATGGCGCGCTTTGTGCGCGGGCTCTACATTGACAAACCCTCGGACGATCCCACATTTGCCTCCAAAGATGCGCCCAGTGCCGCTGCAAGGAAACCCATTTTAATGCCAGTTGTCGTTGTCGAATCCCCTGCCAAGGCCAAAACGATCAACAAGTATCTGGGGGACGATTATACCGTCCTGGCGTCCTACGGCCACGTCCGCGACCTGCCGCCAAAAGACGGCTCCGTCGATCCGGAGGCGTCTTTTGAGATGAAGTGGGAAGTGGCCAGCGCGTCCAAAAAACACGTCAAGGCCATCGCGGATGCGCTCAAGGAAGACAATGCGTTGATCCTCGCCACGGACCCCGACCGCGAAGGCGAGGCGATCAGCTGGCACTTGCAAGAGGCGCTGACCAGCCGCAAATCGATCAAGAAGGACACGCCGGTCTCGCGCGTGGTCTTTAATGCAATCACAAAATCCGCTGTAACAGAGGCGATGGCCAACCCGCGCCAGGTCGATATGCCGCTGGTGGAGGCCTATCTGGCGCGCCGCGCGCTCGACTATCTGGTGGGATTCAACCTCTCGCCCGTGTTGTGGCGCAAGCTGCCGGGGGCCAAATCCGCGGGCCGCGTGCAATCTGTCTCGCTGCGTCTCATCGTGGAGCGGGAGATGGAGATCGAGGCGTTTCGCGCGCGCGAGTACTGGTCGGTCAAAGCGCTTTTGGCCACGCCCCGCGGGCAGGAGTTCGAGGCCCGGCTGGTGCGGCTGGCGGGCAAGAAGCTCGACAAGTTCGATCTGGAGAACGAGACGCAGGCAGAGATGGCGGTGCAGGCCATCACCTCACGCGATTTGAAGGTCACAAGCGTGGAGGCCAAGCCCGCGACGCGCAACCCCTCCGCCCCTTTCATGACCTCAACGCTCCAGCAGGAGGCTTCCCGCAAGTTCGGCATGGGCGCGCGGCAGACGATGTCCACGGCGCAGCGGCTCTATGAGGCCGGGCACATTACGTATATGCGAACCGACGGCATCGACATGGCGCCTGAGGCCGTGACCATGGCGCGCGATGCGATCAAGGACCGCTATGGCGCCGATTACGTGCCCAAAGAGCCGCGGGTCTACAAGAACAAGGCCAAGAATGCGCAGGAGGCGCATGAGTGCATCCGGCCCACGGACATGGCCAAGGATGCCTCCGCGCTCAAGAACCTGGAAGCGGATCAGCGCAAGCTCTACGATCTCATTTGGAAGCGCACGCTGGCCTGTCAGATGGCCTCCGCCCGGATGGAGCGCACCACGGTGGAGATTGGCAGCGCGGACGATCAGGTGGGCCTGCGGGCGACGGGCCAGGTCGTGATGTTCGATGGGTTCCTAAAGGTCTACGAAGAAGGCCGCGACGATGTGGTGGATGACGACGATAAGCGTCTGCCCCAGATCACCCAAGGTGACGCGATGGACAAGCGCGCCGTCACGCCGGAGCAGCATTTCACCCAGCCCCCGCCCCGTTACACAGAAGCCACTTTGGTCAAACGGATGGAGGAGCTCGGCATCGGGCGGCCCTCTACCTACGCCTCCATCGTGACGACCATTCAGGACCGCGAATATGTGCGCAAGGAGGGCAACCGGCTGATTCCGGAGGATAAGGGCCGGTTGGTCATCGCCTTTCTGGAAAACTACTTCCGGCGCTACGTGGGCTATGACTTCACCGCCAAGCTTGAAGACGAGCTGGACCAGATTTCCGCGGCGGATGCCAATTACAAGGAGGTGCTCGCGCGCTTCTGGCGCGATTTCTCCGCCGCGATCGCGGAGACGGCGGATCTGCGCATCACGGAGGTCTTGGAAAAGATCAACGAGGTGCTGGAGCCGCATCTCTTTCCGCCCAACGAGGATGGCAGCGATCCGCGCCTGTGTCCCAACTGCGGCAAGGGCCGCCTGTCGATGCGCACCGCGCGCTCTGGCGGGGCCTTCATCGGGTGTTCGGCCTATCCTGAGTGCAGGTATACCCGCCCCTTCGGCCCGCCGGATCCGGAAGCCGAAAAGAACGCGATCCCGCCGGATGGCAAACTGCTCGGCGTGGATGAGGGCGATGAGATACGGGTCTTCAAAGGCCGGTTTGGTCCTTACGTACAGCGCGGTGAGGTGACGGAAGACAACAAGAAGCCGCCGCGTCAGTCTATTCCCAAGGATTGGGAGCCCGAAAAGCTGGAACTTGACCGCGCGGTGATGCTTTTAAGCCTGCCGCGCCCGCTGGGTCCGCACCCGGAGGACGGCGTGATGGTCTGGGCCAATATCGGGCGTTACGGGCCCTACCTCAAACATGCCGAAAGCACCTCGGACCGGGGTGGCACAAACGCCAATCTTGAGGGCATTGACGAGGTTTGGACCGTGGGCATGAACCGCGCGGTGCAGCTCTTGGCGGAAAAAGTGGCGAGCCGGGGCGGCCGGGGCCGCGCGGCCAAGCCCATCAGGGAGTTGGGCGAACATCCCGAAGCGGGCGGGCCGGTCAACATTTTTGACGGCAAGTACGGGCCTTATGTGAAGTGGGAAAAGATCAACGCGACGATCCCCGACACGGTGGAGCCTGGCGAGCTCACGATGGCGCAGGCGGTCGATCTGATTGACGAGCGCGCGGCCAAATCGGGCAAGAAAAAGCCATCAGCCAAAGCCACGACCAAAAAGAAAGCACCAGCGCGCAAAAAGAAGTCGGCCTGACGACTGCCTACGACAGCGCCTTTCGCTGGGTCCTTTCATCCAAAGGCACAAAGCATCGTTCTGGCGCCCAAGGGGCAGCAAACTGGGGTCAATGCCTCCAAAGACGGCGTAAGCTGAAAGCGCGGCCCCTCCCGCGGGCACGGGCCGCATGAATTGACTTCCTTCCCCTGTCACGTCAGGTAAACTTCGCAGGACGGACGAGCAGGCAGGAGAGCTTTCATGAACAAGATTTACGGGTCAGCGGCTGAGGCACTGGACGGCGTGCTGGCCGACGGCATGCTGATCGCAGCGGGCGGCTTCGGGCTCTGCGGGATACCGGAGCTGCTTTTGGGCGCGATCCGCGATGCGGGCACCAAGAACATCACCTTTGCTTCCAACAACGCGGGCGTGGATGATTTCGGCATCGGCATCCTGCTGCAGACGCGGCAGGTCAAAAAGATGATCAGCTCCTACGTGGGCGAGAATGCGGAGTTCATGCGCCAGTATCTGAGCGGTGAGCTGGAGCTGGAGTTCACGCCGCAGGGCACGCTGGCCGAACGCATGCGGTCCGCTGGATGCGGCATACCGGGCTTTTATACCAAGACCGGTGTGGGCACCGTGATTGCCGAAGGTAAGGAGCATAAGGACTTCGGGGGCGAGACGTACATCCTCGAAGAAGGCATTTTTGCCGACCTGAGCATCGTGAAGGCCTGGAAAGCGGACGACACCGGCAACCTGGTGTTCCGAAAGACCGCACGCAACTTCAACCCGCCCGCCGCGATGTGTGGCAAGGTCTGCATCGCGGAGGTCGAAGAGATTGTACCGCGCGGCAGCCTGAACCCGGACATGATCCACCTGCCGGGGATCTATGTGAACCGGTTGATCCAGGGCACCCACGAAAAGCGCATCGAACAGCGCACGACCCGCGCCCGCGAAGAGGCCTGAAGGGCCGATGAGCGACGACGCCGCTCCCCCCATCAGCCCCTATCAGGGGTTGGAGGCCCGCGCCTTCTGGCGGGCGGGCGTGGTAGAGGCCGGTGCTTACCCGCCGCCCGACATCTACCGGCCCAAGTTCGACATCTACAAGGGTATGGCTGTCTTTACCGCAGGCTCCTGCTTTGCCCAGCATGTGGGCCGCACGCTTTCGCAGGCGGGCTACAACGTGATCGACACCGAACCGCTGCCCAAATCCGTGCCCGCGGAGATTGCTAATCGGCACGGATACGGGCTTTATTGCGCGCGCTTTGGCAACATCTACACGACGCGCCAATTCCGGCAGCTCCTGGAAGAAGCCTTTGGCAGCTTTGTCCCCGCCGATGCAGTCTGGGAACGGGACGGCAGCTTTTATGACGCGCTGCGGCCCAACATGACGCCGGGTGGTTTGCCCAGCGCAGACCTGGTGCGCGAGGCGCGCGCAAGCCACTTGCGGGCGGTGCAAGAGGCCGTGGCACAGGCGAACATGGTCGTCTTTACCCTCGGGCTGACGGAGGCCTGGGTGCACAGCGAAAGCGGCACGGTCTATCCCACTGCCCCGGGCACGATTGCTGGGCGTGTTGACCGCCAGGTGCACAGCTTCGTCAATTTCCGCGCCGCGGAGATCCGCCGCGATTTTCTGGCGGTGCGCAAGATGTTCCAGGCGGCAAACCCTGACGTGAAGTTCCTGCTCACGGTCAGCCCCGTGCCGCTGACCGCCACGGCGAGTGGCGATCACGTGCTGCCTGCCACGATCTATTCCAAATCCGTGCTGCGCACCGTCGCGGGTGAGCTGTCGGAAGATTTTGACGACATCGACTATTTTCCTAGTTTCGAGATCGTCTCCTCCCACCCATCGGCGGGCAAATTCTTTGAACCCAACATGCGCACCGTGCGGCCCAAGGCCGTGCGCCAGGTGATGCGCGCCTTTCTAACGGCCCATGGCGATCTGCCGGAGGCGGGCAAACCGGGGGCGGAGAAGACGGAAAAAGAGCTGCGCCGCGAACGCCGCGCCGCCCGCCGCGCGCGTCTGGCCGAACGCGACAAGGCACAGGAAGACGCGGTGGTCTGCGAAGAAGAGCTGTTGGAGGCGTTTCGCAAGTGATCCGCCTTTTGATCATCGGCTCCAGCCACGTGGGCGCGTACAAGAATGCGGCTGACCGTTTCGCGTCCATCTACCCAGAGATCGCGCTTTACTTTTTCGGCGTGCGTGGCCCGCTCTTTCTCACTGGCAAGATGGACGCGCAGGGCGTGTTCAGCCCACCGCTCAAGGCCGCGAAGGACCGCGATTTTGTCACCGCGACCAACGGCGCGCCAATCGTGGACGCAAGCGCCCATGACCATGTTCTGCTGGTGGGGCACCGGTTCGATTTCAACGCGGTGCTCTCCCTCATGGAAGACCACGACATCCTCGAAGGCGCCCGCACCGGGGCGCCGCGGCTGATCACCCGCGCGCTCTTTGAAGAGGTGCTGGCGCTCAAGGTGGGTGCGGCGATTGATCAGGCCACCGCGCCGCTGGCGGCATACGCGCGGCCCCTTTCCTTCGCGATGGCCCCCTACCCCGCCTTTTCGATCACCGAGCGGGGCGAGGGGTATGAGCTGGCCCGCCTCTTGGGCCGGTTTTGGCAGCGCGCGGACGCAGGCGACATTCACACCCAGTGGCTGAATGCGGTGCGCGCGGGGCTGGAGGCGCGGGGCCACCATCTCTTGGTGCAGTCAGAGGCGCTCAATGCCGCGCCCTATGCGACACGCTCCGAATATGCCGCCCGCGCTGCTGCCCTGGACGGCGCCCTGGGGCGCACGGACCACCGTCACATGAACGCAGACTATGGCCTCGCCATGCTCTGCGCCTATGCAGAGACCCATTTGCGGCTGAGCCCGCAAGGGGCACAGACAAGATCAGAATTGGAAAGGAGCGCCTGATGGCCTGGGACCGGAACCAAATGGCGGCACGGGCCGCGGATGAGCTGAGCGACGGAATGTATGTCAACCTCGGCATCGGGATCCCCACGCTGGTGGCCAACTACGTGGGCGACAAGGACATCACCTTGCAATCCGAGAACGGGATGCTGGGCATGGGGCCCTTTCCGTATGAGGGTGAGGAAGACCCTGACCTCATCAACGCGGGCAAGCAGACCATCACGGAGCTGTCCCGCACCGCCTATTTTGACAGCGCGCAGAGTTTTGGCATGATCCGGGGCGGCAAGATCGCCGCCGCGATCCTGGGCGCGATGGAAGTTGCGGAAAACGGCGATCTGGCGAATTGGATGATTCCGGGCAAGCTGGTCAAGGGCATGGGCGGCGCGATGGATCTGGTCGCGGGCGTGGGCCGGGTGATTGTGGTGATGGACCACACCAACAAGCATGGCGACAGCAAGGTTCTGAAGGAATGCACGCTGCCGTTGACTGGCAAGGGCGTGGTGGACCGGATCATCACCAATCTGGGCGTGCTCGACGTGGTGGAGGGTGGCCTGCGCATCGTGGAATGCGCCGACGGCGTGACCGAGGAAGAGCTGCGCGCCGCGACACAGGCCAAAATTGTCTGACTGGGCCATCCGGCTGGAGGAAGAGGGCAGCAAGGGCCGCTATGTGCTGGAAACCGAAGCGGGCACGGCGGAGCTGACCTTTTCCAGGCTTGGCAGCGCCCAGGTGATCGCAGATCACACCGGCGTCCCGGAGAGCTTGCGGGGCACCGGCGCGGGGCTGAAGCTGGTCGAACGGCTCGTGGCGGATGCGCGGGCGCAGGAGTTTCGGATTGTGCCGCTCTGTCCCTTCGTTAATGCGATGCGGCGCAAGCACCCCGAATGGGCGGATGCGTTCAACGTCTAGCGCCTTAGTTCATCGCGGCGAAAACGCAGCCGTCGCTGATGAGCTCTGGCGGGGTGAGGCAGAGGCCCCGGGCCACCTGAAACGCAGCGAGGACTTTGGGCACATAGTCTCGGGTTTCCGCATAGGGCGGCACGCCGCCGTGTTCGCGCACGGCCCCCTCGCCCGCGTTGTAGCCGGCGAGCACCAGGATCGGATCGCGGTCGAATTCACCCATCAGCCAATCGAGGTATTTGACGCCCCCCTGGATGTTCTGGCCCGCATTTGTGCTGTCTTCCACCCCGAAGCGGGCTGCAGTCGCGGGCATGAGCTGCATCAGCCCCTGCGCGCCTGCACTGCTGACCGCGTCAACCTTACCCGCGCTTTCCACTGAAATCACCGCGAGCACCAGCGCGGGCGAGACCTGCGTGTCGATGGTGGATCGCAAGATGTCGATGCCGCGGGCGCGGGCGATGTCCTGCATGTGCTGCAACCTGGGACTTGGGACGGGGCTGGTGGCAGCGGCCAGCGTGGTCAGCGCGGCATCAAGCCGCCCTGGTCCGGTGTTGGCAGCCGCCGGGGAAACCTTTGACCAGAACCAGGCATAGCGCCCGATGGCATTCGGCGCTGGCGTCTCTGGCGCGGCGGCTGGCGCAGGAGCGGCGGCAGGGGTCGCCTGTGCCGCAGGATCGATCTGCACGGTGATCCGGCCCACCGTGCCCTTCTTGGGCGGTTTCACCCGTTTGGCCTGGAAATCGGGAAAGGGCGTGGGCCCTTCCGCGTGTCCCACACCAATGCAAAGCGTCATCGCCAGAAGCGATGAGAGAAATATCCGGTGCATGCCTGCCTGCTTTTGTTTTTTTGCACTGCTTTTCACCGGATAGTTTTGCATGAGGAGAGGTTTCAAACCAGTGAATTGGGCGCAAACCGGAGCGATTTCGCCACAATTGTCTGCAAATTGGTCCGGTCGCGCAGGATCCACGCCTCCACCCCATTAATTAAGTGCTCCAAAACAAATGCTTAAGAGAAAATTAGGGAAGTCTTAACGATTCAGCGCAAAAGCCACAATTGCCGCCAAAATCCTGCCCCACTCTGCTGTGTATAAGACGTCCATGCCAAGTCGACGGCCTCAAATGAGAGAACGGGGTCACAAAGGCGATAGGGCAGAAATCGAAAACAGAATGATCCTTGGAGGGACATGACATGATGAACTTTATCAAAAACTTCCGCAAAGACGAAGACGGCGCAGTTACGGTTGACTGGGTTGTGCTGACCGCTGCTGTGTGTGGCCTGGCTGTCGCCGCCTACACCTCCATCGAGACCGGCGCGTCCAACCTGACGGCTGCGACCTCCACCTTCCTGGCGACGCAGAACCCCTAAGTTCTGAGCCAGTCTAAGCTTCAGGGCCGCGTTCTGATCTTCAGAGCGCGGCCTTTTCCTTTGCCTAAGGGCATTCAGCGGTACAGAGAACGCCGACCGGCGAGCCCAAGGAGAATTAGGCAACGCCGGGCCTGCTCAATTAGGGCCAAATTGCCACAATTGCCTCACTTGGGTCACACCACACCTGCGGAAACGCGAAACGGCGGAAAAGTATTTGTTATTTTTCAGCGTCTTACCCGAAATTCCAGGCGCTTTTACGCGAAATCCGGTTTTCCTAACAAACCGTCAAAATGCTGCCCCACTCCCATGAGCATATGAGGACAAGCCATATCGCTGAGCCTCAAATGAGAGAACGGGGCAAAGACCAGCGGTGGGGTGTACCTTGAAACCAAACCCACCTGGAGGGACATCGACATGATGAACTTTATCAAAAACTTCCGCAAAGACGAAGACGGCGCAGTTACGGTTGACTGGGTTGTGCTGACCGCTGCTGTGTGTGGCCTGGCTGTCGCCGCCTACACGTCCATCGAGACCGGCGCATCCAACCTGACGGCTGCAACCTCCACCTTCCTGGCGACGCAGAACCCGTAAGTCCTGCGCTGGCTTAAAGCGAGCGGCTGTCTTTCCTTTCGCGGTTGGCAGCCGCACCTCCCCCCACCTCAACTTCCGGAGCACATCATGTTGCACAAAATTGAGAAGTTTCTGCGTTCAGAAGACGGGGCGATCACCGTTGACTGGGTGGTCCTGACCGCTGCGATTTGCGCCCTGGCAGTTGTTGCGATCACATCGATTGAAGGGGCCACCGGCAGCGTTGGCACTGCGGTCATGAACCTTCTGAGCAGTATCACCGTCGGGTGATCTTACCCCAGAACAGGGAAAAGCGATGGCCGGCCCGTTGGGCCGGTTTTCTTTTTTGGGCGGTCAGCGTTGATGCGTCATGACATGTGATCGCCTGCCTAGGCGCAAAAAAACGCCACAATCGCGCGATAGCTCAAAATTATAAAAATCAGGAGCCGGGCCTTCCCCGGCATCGAGTCAGAAGAGGTTTGACCCATGCGTATGGTATTTGGATTGGTTCTTTTGGCGGGCATCGCGCTTGCCGGGGGGGCTGTGTATCTCGCCAAGGATCGGATCGGCCAGTACCAGCTGGCCAATGCGCAAGCCCAAGCGGCCCTGGCCCAGGTTGTGCCGACCAAGCCGGTTTTCGTGGCCACAAATGCGCTCAAATACGGTCAGCGCCTGACGCGTGAAGACGTGCGCGTCGTTCAGTGGCCGGAAAACGCGATCCCCGAGGGCAGCTTCATGGCCGAAGACGTGCTTTTTCCCACCAACACGGATGAATTGCGCGTGGTTCTGCGCGCGATTGAAAAGGACGAGGCGATCATGGCCGTTAAGGTGACGGAGCCGGGTGAAGACACCGGCCTCACCTCGCGGCTGGAGCCGGGCAAGCGTGCGTATGCCATCAAGGTGGACGTGTCCTCTGGCGTGTCGGGCTTCCTGCGTCCGGGCGACCGGGTGGATGTGTACTGGACGGGCCGTGTCGGGATTGACCGCGCGAACGACCAGGGCGAAGTGACCAAGCTGATCGAGGCGGGGATCAAGCTGATTGCCATCGACCAAAGCGCGGGCGGCGAGCTTGATGAGGCGATCATCGCGAGCACCGTCACCGTCTCCGCGACGCCGCAGCAGGTCGCAGCACTTGCCCAAGCCCAGCAGACCGGCAACCTGTCGCTGAGCCTTGTGGGTGCGGGCGATGAAACGATTGCCTCGGCCATCGAAGTGGATCAACGCTCCCTCCTTGGCATCGAAGCGGAGCAGGTGGCAGAGCAGGTGGCGGAAGAAAAGGTCTGCACCATCCGCACACGCCGCGGCGCGGAAGTGGTGGAGCTGCCGATCCCCTGCACAAACTGACCCGATCAGACACAGAATCATTGGATGTGAAGGCGCCGCAGACCCGCGGCGCCTTTTCCCGTTTCTGGGCATGTTGCCATTTATCCACATAAGAAAGCAGCAAGAACGTCTTGATTCTTGCAAAAAATTCGAAACTGACGCAGAGTTCGAAAGCGCGGGCGCAAAGACCCATTTCCGAGGCGTGATCAAAAAGGCAGGTCACATGAAAATCGACAGATTCTTGAAGGCAGCCCTTCTGGGGCTGACAATGAGTGCCGTACCAGTTGCCATGACGATCCCCTCGGCGGTTTCCGCCGAAACGGTGCGCGTGGTGAAAAAGGGCGTGAACACGATGCTCAACGTGCCCATAAATCGGGCCGTTGTGGTGGAAAGCGATATTCCTTTCGCGGAGCTGAGCATCGCGAATCCCGGGATCGCGGACATCTCCTCACTTTCAGACCGTACCATCTACGTGCTGGGCAAATCGCCCGGTCTGACCACGCTGACCCTGCTGGACGCCAGCGGGCAGCTCATCACCAACGTGGATGTGCGTGTGGCCGCGGATGTGTCAGAGTTCAAGGAACGGCTGCGCCAGATCCTTCCGGGTGAAAAGATCGAGGTGCGGACCGCTAACGACGGCATCGTGCTGTCGGGCGTCGTCTCCTCCACCCAGCGGCTGCAACGCGCGCTTGATCTGGCCGAACGCTATGCGCCCGAACGGGTCAGCAACCTGATGAGCGTGGGCGGCATCCAGCAGGTGATGATGAAGGTGCGTTTCGCGGAAATGCAGCGGAACGTGTCAAAATCCCTGTCTTCCTCGCTGGCGCTCAATGGTGCCATTGGCGGCACCGGCATCTCGGGCGAGAGCGGCACGTTCCTGGATGGGGACAACAGCATCAACCCGCCGATCACGGTGGACCGGGAAGCCACGCAGGGCGCGATCCTCTTTGGTTTCAACGCAGGCGACGTTCAGGTCGGTCTGCTACTCGAGGCGTTGGAGCAAAAAGGCGTCGTGCGCTTTCTGGCAGAGCCCAACCTGACCGCGCTGTCGGGCCAAGAGGCAAAGTTCCTCGCAGGTGGGGAATACCCCGTACCGGTGGCCCAAACGGGCGACAGAATTTCCATTGAATTCAAACCTTTCGGGGTTGAGCTCAATTTCATCCCCCGCGTGGTGGACAAAGACATCATCAATCTTGAATTGAAAGCTGCCGTGTCGGCCATCGACCCCACCAACAGCCTCAACCTCGGCGGCGGGATCGAGATCGCGGCGTTCACCCGGCGCGAGACCTCTTCCACGGTTGAGCTGCGCGATGGGGAAAGCTTTGCCATCGCGGGGCTCTTGTCTGACGATTTTGTCGACAATTCCGCGCAGTTGCCCTGGATCGGTGATGTGCCGGTGCTGGGCGCGCTGTTCCGCTCCGCCAATTACCAGCGCAGCCAGACAGAGCTTGTTATTATCGTCACGGCCCATCTCGTGACACCCACCCGGGGGGAGGCGTTGGCGCTGCCAACAGACCGCATTAAACCCCCAACCGAAAAAGACCTGTTCCTTTACGGGCGCACCGCCGAAGGCACCCGCACGCCCCGCAAGGGCGCGGCCGGAGAAGTGGCGCAGCAGGACTTTAGCGGTTCATACGGTTATGTATTGGACTAAGCGATGAGAGATTTTTCGCCCAGAAAAACCACGCTGATCGGCCTTGCCGCAGCGACCGCGACGCTCATGGGCTGTGCCAGTCCTGATCCGGTCTACACCCAGTTCTACCGCGAGGCGGGCGCGCTGGTCGACACGGGCAGTTTCGGCAACGCCACGCTCAACAACCGGTTGGTGATGACGGGCGAGCGGCAATACACCTTCGATCTGGCCAATCGCTTTGCCGGAGAGGTGAATTCCACCGTGAATTTCGCCTTCAACTCCGCTCAGCTTGACGGTCAGGCGCAGGCGATCCTGCGTCAGCAAGCCAACTGGATCAGACAGTTCCCCGAAGTGCGCTTCCGGGTCTATGGACACACGGATGCGGTGGGCTCAAACCGCTACAACCGCGCGCTTGGCAAGCGGCGGGCGAATGCGGTCGTGCATTTCCTGTCCGCGCAGGGCATCAGCCGCAGCCGGCTTGAGGCTGTCGT
The DNA here is from genome assembly GCA_039024775.1 of Pseudomonadota bacterium. Lineage (GTDB taxonomy): Bacteria > Pseudomonadota > Alphaproteobacteria > Rhodobacterales > Rhodobacteraceae > Sulfitobacter. The sequence continues at coordinate 23,458 of JBCCPS010000002.1, read as the reverse complement.
TTCCTTCGGCGAAACCCAGCCGCTGATTGTCAGCCAGGGGCGCGAGCGCAAGAACCGGCGCACCGTGACGGAGGTGTCGGGCTTCGTGCAGCGGCATCCGACGGTGATGGACGGCAAGTATGCGCAGATCATCTACCGCGATTATGTCACCAGCGGGGTAGCGAAAACGCAGCTGTCAGAGAACATCCTGGGCCAGACCGACTAAGACTTACCTCAGCCCAAGGGAAAACCGCCGCGTACCAGAGCGCGGCGGTTTTTCGTTGAAGGGTGATCTAAAACGATTGATCCAAAACTTGAGACGGGAACGCAGAAGTTCATGCGCCGTCCCGCGGGGTGGCGCAGATGCGCCGCCCCAGACGGCGGGACGGCGCAGCCCAACAGTGCCTGTTGGGCGGGTGCTTAGAAGGGAGCGGTTTTCCTGGTTCCGCTTCAGACCCTCAAGCCCTCCGCACCAATCGCGCGACACGGGAATGATCGTTTCAACTTACCCAACAATCAGACCGATTTGGCCCCAATCTCGCCCCAGTTGACTGCGCATATGCATCCCTAAGGACAGCTTTGCCCGGGATACCCTCGGGCATGGGTGCCGGCAGACCGGGAAGTCAGAGCCTCAGAAGCGCTGCGCCTATTCTGCCAAGCCCTTGTATTTAGAGGATGATGGCAATGAGCAGCACGATGCCGCAAACCGAAATGCCCCCCCTGTTGGCCTGCACGGTCTGCCGGGACGTTCAGAACTTCGATCTGTTGATCGAAGACATGGAAACAGCACTTGGAGAGGCCTGGGGCGATCTTGGCTTTGCCGATGCCATCCCGTTTTTCACCCAGGACGAGGCCGAGGGCATGGAGTTCATCGCCCTGGCCATCGACGAGGAAGACGAAAACAACCTCGCCCAGTTGAGCGAGATCATCACCAAGGCCAAGGCGCGCGGGGTCAAGGTGATCCTGATCGCAGAGGACGTGACCCCCGCGGCATTGCATTCGCTGCTGCGGCAGGGTGCGGATGAGTTTGTCCCCTACCCCCTGCCCGAGGGCGAGCTGGCCCAGGCCATCGCCCGCGTGCGCAAGCAGGATGAGCCCCAGGACGACGCCAAGCCGCGGCTGAAAGCGGGTGCCGACAAGGACGGCGCGCTGATTGTCGTGCATGGGCTCGCGGGGGGCGTGGGCTCCACGACCATGGCGGTAAACCTGGCCTGGGAGCTGGCGACCGTTAACAAGGACGCGCAGCCCTCTGTCGCGCTCCTGGATCTGGATTTGCAATTTGGGTCCGTCGCGACCTTCCTCGACCTGCCCCGCCGCGAAGTGGTCTATGAGATGCTGTCGGACACCGAGAACATGGACGAAGAGATCTTTGGCCAGTCGCTGTTGACCTATGAGGACCGGCTGAATGTGCTGACGGCACCCTCGGACATGCTGCCGCTCGATCTGATCACCTCGGAGGACATCATGCGCGTGCTGGACGTGGCGCGCGCGCAGTTCGATTACGTGATCATCGACATGCCGTCGACCCTGGTGCAATGGTCCGAGACCGTGCTGACGGAGGCGCATGTCTATTTCGCCATGCTCGAGCTCGACATGCGTTGCGCGCAGAACACGCTGCGCTTCAAGCGCGCGTTGCAATCCGAAGAGCTGCCGGTGGAAAAGCTGCGCTATGTGATGAACCGCGGGCCCAAGTTCACCGATCTCTCGGCCAAAAGCCGCGTCAAGCGGATGGCGGAGAGCTTGGGCATTTCCATCGATGTGAGCCTGCCGGACGGGGGCAAGCCCGTGACGCAGGCCAATGACCATGGCCAGCCGCTGGCGGTCTCCGCCCCCAAAAGCCCGCTGCGCCGCGAAATCGCGAAACTCGCCGCTTCCATCCACGATCTGAAGGGGGATGAGGCCCAGGCGGCCTGATCCGGCAACAAGAGAGACAGCAGATGTTTTCCAAGTACAAGAAAGACAAGGCACCGGCCGCGCCTGCTCCCGCAGCCGACAACGTGACGCCGATCAAGGAGGCCGCGCCCGCCGCCGCCCCCAAGATTGCGCGCAAGCAGCCCAAGCAGGTCAAGGCGCAGGCCGCGCCCATGGACAAGGAGGCCAAGAAAAAGGCCCGCATGTCCGAGATTAAGCTGGAACTGCACCGGTCTCTCTTGGACAACCTGAACCTTGCAGCACTAGAGCATGCCTCCGAACAGGAGCTGCGCCAGGAGATCAATGAGATTTCCTCCGAGATCCTGCAGGAAAAGAGCATCGTTCTGAACCGCGAAGACCGCATGCAGCTCAATTCGGAGCTTTATGACGAGGTCACGGGACTCGGGCCCCTGGAGACGCTGCTAAAGGACGAGACGGTCAACGATATTCTGGTGAACGGCCCGCAGCAGATCTTCGTGGAACGGGCGGGCAAGCTGGAACTGACCGACATCACGTTCAAGGATGAACGCCACCTGTTGCGGATCATCGACAAGATCGTGAGCGCGGTGGGCCGCCGGGTGGATGAAAGCAACCCTTACGTGGACGCGCGCCTGCTGGACGGCTCGCGTTTCAACGCGATGGTGCCGCCGATTGCGGTGGATGGCTCCCTCGTCTCCATTCGTAAGTTCAAGAAGGACAAGCTGGGGATTGATGATCTGGTCAACTTCGGCGCCTTCACCGAAGAGATGGCGGCTTATCTTCAAGCTGCCGTAGCCACGCGCCTCAACGTGATTGTCTCGGGCGGTACCGGTTCGGGTAAGACGACAACGCTCAACGCGCTGTCTTCCTTTATCGACAACGCGGAGCGGATCCTGACCATCGAGGACACGGCGGAACTTCAGCTGCAACAGACCCATGTGGGCCGGATGGAAAGCCGTCCGCCCAACGTGGAAGGCAAGGGTGAGGTTTCCCCCCGTGACTGTCTGAAGAACGCCCTGCGGATGCGCCCTGACCGCATTATCGTGGGCGAGACGCGCGGCGAGGAAGTGATCGACATGCTCCAGGCCATGAACACGGGCCACGACGGGTCGATGACCACCATTCACGCCAACTCCGCCCGGGATGGCGTGTCTCGTCTGGAGAACATGATCGCAATGGCGGGGATCGAGATGCCGATCAAAGCGGTACGCTCCCAGATCTCATCGGCTGTGAACCTCATCGTGCAGGCCTCGCGCCTTCAGGATGGCTCCCGCCGGATGACGTCCATTACGGAGATTACGGGCATGGAGGGCGACGTGATCTCCATGCAGGAGATCTTCCGGTATCAGCGCGTCGGGCTGACGCCGGACAACAAGATCATCGGGCATTTCACTGCCACCGGCGTGCGCAGCCACTTTGCCGAACGCTTCCGGCTCTGGGGTTATGACCTGCCCGCTTCCATCTACGAACCCATCGCTGCTGAGTAAGGAACCCTCTGATGTCCGCAGAACCCATTATTTACGGCCTGATCTTCATCGGGGTCTTCGTGCTGGTGGAGGGCCTCTATCTGGTGGCCTTTGGCAAGTCGATCTCGCTCAACTCCCGCGTCAATCGCCGGTTGGAGATGCTGGAGAAAGGCTCGCGCCGGGAAGAAGTGCTCGAAAAGCTCCGCAAGGAGATGGAGCAGCACATGGCCGCGCGGTCCATCCCGCTCTATTCGCTCTTGAGCGACCGCGCGCAGAAAGCCGCCATCGCCTTTTCGCCCCAGCAGCTGATCATGCTGATGGGGCTTGTGTCCGTCATCGCCTTCATGGGCCTGAGCGTGGGCACGGAAACCGAAACGCCGGTGCGCATGCTGCTGTCGGTGGCGATGGGCGTGGGCGCGGTGTATTTCTGGGTCAACGGCAAGGCCAACAAGCGCATGGGCATGATCGAAGAACAATTGCCCGATGCCATAGAACTGATGGTGCGCTCCTTGCGCGTGGGCCATCCGTTCTCCAACGCGATTTCCATCGTGTCCAAGGAAATTCAGGATCCGCTGGCCTCCGAGTTTGGCGTGATTGCCGATGAAAGCGCCTATGGCCGGGACGTGGGCGAGGCATTGAAGGAGATGGCGGAGCGGCTCGACATGCAGGATTTGCGCTTCCTTGCCGTGGCCGTGACGATCCAGCAGCAGTCGGGTGGCAACCTGGCGGAGATCCTCGCCGGTCTCGCCAAGGTGATCCGCGCGCGTTTCCGCCTGTTCCGCCGGGTGAAGGCGATCACGGCGGAGGCCAAGTGGTCGGGCAAGTTCCTGTCGGCCTTCCCGCTGCTCGCGCTCATCGTGATCAACGTCTCTGACCCGCATTACTACGACGAGGTGCGCGATCACGCGCTCTACATTCCCGCCTGCTTTACCGTGGGCATCATGCTGGTGCTGAACCTCTTTGTGATGCGCAAGCTGACGGACATTCAGGTTTAAGAAGGGCCAAGAGAGATGCAATTTCTGACCGATCTCAACACGCAGATCAGCGAAACGTTGGGCTCGCTTGGCCTGATTATCATCGCGGGCGTCATGGGGCTCTGCCTCGTGGCGATCACAATCGCGATGATGCTGCGCCAGCCCGAAGACCCGCTGGACAAGCTCAAGCGCAATGCATCCGGTGCCAAGAAAAAAGACGACGGCTCCCAACAGCTGCGGCAGGCGGGCAGCAACGCGCAACTGCAGAAGTTCGCGAAGTTTCTTGAGCCTGAGGACGTGGCGGAGTTGTCTGCGATGCAGCTCAAGCTGCGTCAAGCGGGCTATGCCAGCCGCGACGCGGTGCGTATTTTCCACATCGCACAGATGGGCCTGGGGATACTCGGGATCATCATCGGCGTGCTCTATGTGAATGTGCTGGGCGGCGGCGAAGGCCTGTCGACCGCCAAGACCATGATGTACACCATTGGGCCGGGCATGGTGGGGTATTTCCTGCCCAAGTACTGGGTCACGCGCCGGGTGGACATGCGCAAGCAAGAGATCGAACGCGGCTTTCCCGATGCGCTCGACATGATGCTCGTCTGCGTGGAAGCGGGCCAGTCGCTTGATCAGTCGATCAACCGCGTGGCCAAGGAACTGCGCGCCTCCTACCGGGCGCTGGCGGAGGAATTCGAGGTCGTGGCCTACGAGATGAAGGCGGGCAAGGAAAAGACCACCGTTCTCAATGACATGGGCGAACGCTGCGGCGTGCAGGATGTGTCGTCTTTTGTGACCGTGCTGGTGCAATCGGCGGCCTTTGGTACCTCCATCGCGGAAGCCTTGCGCGTCTATGCGGCAGAAATGCGCGACAAGCGCGTGATGCGCGCGGAAGAGGCGGCAAACAAGTTGCCAACAAAGATGACCCTTGCCACAATGATGCTGACGGTGCCGCCGCTGTTGATCATCCTGGTGGGGCCTTCCGTGCACGGCATCACGCAGCTGGGTCAGATGACACCGGGTGCAGGACAATAAAGTGACCGATACGAAATGGGACAACCCATTCGGGCCCTGAGCATGGCCCTGACAGCGACCCTTGGATTGACTGCCTGCAGCACAGGCGGTTTTTCCGCGTCTGGCGACAGCCCCTTCGCCCCCGGCGTGAACCAGCGCGCCACCGCCGAGGACGGCGTGGAAGTGGGCCACCGACTGATGGCCGCGGGCCAGTTCGAGCTGGCCATCCGCAGCTTCAACCGCGCCGCACTGGACCGCGGCATCGACGCGGAAATCCTCTCTGGCCTAGGCTCTGCGAACCTTGGCCTGGGACGTCTGGGCCAGGCGGAGCGCCTCTTGCGCCGCGCGGTCAAAGAGGATGAGACCGAGCCAGAGGATTGGAACAACCTGGGCGTGGTCCTGATGGAACAGGGCAAAACCAACGAGGCGGTGGAGGTCTTTCGCCGGGCCTTTGCGCTGGACAATGGCGAAAGTGACGCAATCAAGGACAATTTGCGCTTCGCGATAGCAAAATCGGAAAATTCTGATACTGTCACGGTTGACGACCAAAATTATAAGTTGGTGCGGCGCGGACGGGGTGATTACCAAATCACACTCTCCCTGTGACAGCATCACACCTGAGGCAGAGCAGTAAAAGGACGCAAAAATGCGCCATCCCTACATTCTGGCCGCCTGTTTGGCGGGCTTTGTTGCAGTTGCAGGCTGCAGCGAAAAAAGCGGCGATGAAACCGTTGAGCGCGCCTTTGAGGACGTGAACGCGGTTGAGGGCGCCAACTTGTCGGACGTGATGCTGACAGTGGCCGACCCCAATGAGGCCGTGACCTATTTCACCCGTGTGACCACATCGGATCCTGAGAACATCGGCCATCAGCGGGGGCTTGCCTCCTCTCTGATCCGGGCCAAGCGCGTGACCGAGGGCACGATTGCCTGGGAAAAGGTCACCAAAATGGAAGGCGCCACCAACGATGACAGCGTGGAGCACGCGGATGCGCTGATCCGTGCGGGCGATTGGGCCAAGGCCGAAAAGGTGCTCAAGGCGATCCCGCCGACCCATGAAACCTTCAAGCGCTACCGGCTGGCGGCGTTGGTCGCGGACAGCAAGCAGGAGTGGAAGAAGGCCGACAGCTTTTACGAGACCGCCGTGGGCCTGACCACGACGCCCGCCTCCGTTCTGAACAACTGGGGGTATTCGAAGCTGACGCGGGGATCCTACAAGGAGGCTGAAAAGCTCTTTTCGGAGGCCGTGCGCCAAGACCCGAGCCTCTTTACCGCCAAAAACAACCTGGTGCTGTCGCGCGCGGCCCAGCGCGATTACACCCTGCCCGTCATCGACATGACCCAATCAGAGCGCGCGCAGCTGCTGCACACCATGGCGCTGTCCGCGATCAAGCGCGGTGACGTGCAGACCGGCAAGGGCCTCCTGCGCGAGGCCATCGACACCCATCCGCAGCACTTTGAGGCCGCCGTCCGGTCCTTGCGGGCGCTTGAAAATCAGGAGGGCTAAGTGGCGATCATCGCCGCCCATGCGTGGTGGTTTGCCCCCTTTGTCCTGCCGATTTGCCTCTATGTCGCCTATACCGACATGGCGCGCATGAAGATCACCAACCGCGCCGTGATGGCGCTGGTGATCGTTTTTGCCGTCATCGGGCTCTTTTTGATGCCCATCCAGGCCTATATGTGGCAGCTCATTGCGATGGCCATCGTGCTGGTGGTGGGCATCGTGCTCAATGCCGCAGGGGTCATGGGGGCGGGCGATGCCAAGTTCATCGCAGCCGCCGCGCCCTACATCGCGCTTGGCGATCTGCAACTGGTGATCGCGCTGTTGATGGCCGTTTTGCTGCTCTCGGTGGCCGTGCACCGGGGGGTCAAATACTCTCCCCTGCGCCGGCTCGCGCCAGAGTGGGAAAGCTGGGAACGCGGCAAGAAGTTTCCCATGGGCTTGCCGCTTGGCATGACGCTGTCCGCCTATCTGGTGCTCGGAGCGCTCTACGGCGCCTAATTCACGCCACTTTCAGCACCTATACACCAGTTTACTAATCAGAAGTCCCTTTCCGACAAGGAGCCTGACCATGAACATGCAAAACACCGCCGTGATGGCCCCACCCCCGCCCAAGCGGCTGGAAGAGATGCGCCTGCCCATCGTGATGATGCGCGACATCATCCTCAAGACGATGTTTCGCAAGAACGTGGATCTGGTCAGCGAATTGGCGCGCGCGGTCTGCTTGCCGGTTCAGGTCACACAAGAGCTGATCGACATGGGCCGCGAACAGCGGCTGATCGAGGCGACCGGCACGCTCAATGCCAACAACGGCAATGAAATGGGCTATCAGCTGACGGATGCAGGCAAGGCGCGGGCGCTGGATGCGCTGGCGCAGTCCGAATATTTCGGCGCCATGCCGGTGCCGCTGGAGGTCTACCAAGAGCAGGTCAAACGCCAGTCCATCCGCAACATTCAGGTCACGCGCGACCAGTTGACAGGCGCGATGGGCCATCTGGTGCTGCCAAATGAACTGCTGGACCATCTGGGCCCTGCCGTCTCCGCCGGTCGGTCGATCCTGATGTATGGGCCGCCGGGCAACGGTAAATCCTCCATCTCAAACGGCATTCGTGATGCGCTGGGGGACAAGGTCTATGTCCCGCGCGCCATCGAATACGCAGGCCAGGTGATCACGGTCTATGATCCCATCGTGCACTCCAAGGCCGAAGAGGACGTGCAAGACCCCACCTCATTGCGCCGGATCACGCGGTTTGACACCCGCTATGTCTGCTGCGAGCGGCCCACGGTGATTACGGGCGGTGAGCTCAGCCTCGACATGCTGGATCTGGTCTACAACTCCACCGCGCGCACCTACCAGGCGCCGCTGCAACTCAAATCGACGGGGGGTATCTTCATCGTGGACGACCTGGGCCGCCAGAAAGAGCCGCCGCAGTCGATTGTGAACCGCTGGATCGTGCCGCTGGAGGAAAGCAAGGACATCCTCGCCCTGCAGTCGGGCGAGAAGTTCGAAGTGCCCTTCGACACGCTGGTGATCTTTTCCACCAACTTCCACCCCAACAAGATCTTCGACCAGGCCGCGCTGCGCCGTATTTTCTACAAGATTAAGATCGACGGGCCGAGCCAGGCGAACTTCCTCAAGATTTTCGCGATGGTCGCCAAGAAACGGGGAATGAAGCTGGATGAGGCCACGCTGGTGCATCTGCTGAAGGTGAAATACCCGGAAATCGACAACATCTACGCAAATTACCAGCCGATCTTTCTGATCGATCAGATGATCTCCATCTGCGATTTCGAAGGCATCCCCTATCAGATGACGCCAGAGCTGATCGACCGCGCCTGGGCGAATATGTTCGTGGAGGAAAGTGAAATCGTGAACTGACGCAACAGGGGTGCGAGCACCCATCCTACGGGTTCAAATCGCAGCGCGGCAGCTTATCTAACGGCAGAACCTGAGAAAGGATATGCCATGCTGACCCGACGCACTCTGATTGCCACTGCCGCGGCGAGCCTTGCCGTGCCCGCCCGCGCAGCCGATCTCGCGCCGACGCCCACCATGCGGGGCGGCGCCAACAACTACATCCCTGATGCCCCCATCGTGGACCGCATCGGCGGCGGCGGGTTCTGGATGACAGGCTCCGTGCGCCGTGCAGGCGACGGCGCGCCGCTGCCCGGCACGCGCATCCAGATCTGGGCGCATACGACCGAAGGCCATGAGCGCGACCCCCATAGCCATGGTGCCACGCTCACGGATGAAAACGGCCTCTTCCGCCTCGAAATGCCGCAGATCGTGCCTGCCTTTGGCCAGCCCCACGGCCATCTGGCCTATGACAGCGGCGATTTTGAGACCGTGTTTTTGCGCCCCATCATGGCGTCGGCCTCCGATACCACCCTCAATGTGGATTTCGTTCTCCAACCGCTCTGAGCTGTGATGCGGCACATCTTAACCTGGGGTGCGCTGGCGCTTGCCACCGGCCTGCCCCTTTTGTTGAGCCTGCAAAGCCCACTGCTCGCCTACCGCGAACCCGTCTACATCCTCGCGGGGGCGACCGGCGTGGCCGCCTTGGGCCTCATCCTGGTGCAGCCGCTTCTCGCGGGCGGCCTGCTGCCGCTCACGCCCCCCACCAGCCGCAGGTTGCACCGCATCATTGGCGCAAGTCTCTTGCTCCTCGTGCTCGCACATGTTGCCGCGCTCTGGATCACAAGCCCCCCAGATGTGATCGACGCGCTGCTGCTGCGCTCGCCGACACCGTTTTCGCTCTGGGGCGTGATCGCGCTCTGGGCCGTGGTTCTCAGCGCCCTGTCGGTGCGCGTTCAAAAACGCCTGCGCGCCTGGCTCTGGCGGCGCCTTCACCGCCTGCTCGCCGTGCTGATCGTTTCCGGCACCATCGCCCACGCGCTGCTCATCGAAGGCACGATGGAGCCGCTGTCCAAAGCAGCCCTTTGCCTGGCCGCAGCACTCGCCACGCTTTTTGCCCTCACCTCCCGCCACCCTTGGCGCCGCCCCCGAAAGTAAGCGGCCACCTCCCCCTTTTTCTGGCTAAAAATATCCAAATCCCGCCGCGCCGCCCGCGCGCGCGCTTGCCTGGTCTGGCCCTGCCCTGCCCACATGCTAAATCACGCCCCATGACCGCCCTGCCCCCGAAATTCGCTGATTGGTTCGCCTCCAAAGGCTGGTCCATCCACCCGCACCAACAGGACATGCTGGACCGGGCGCAGGCGCCGGCCCTGCTGCTGATCGCGCCAACTGGCGGGGGCAAGACGCTGTCGGGCTTTCTGCCCACGCTCATCGAGCTGGCGGAGGGCGCGCATGAGGGCATGCACACGCTCTACATCTCGCCGCTCAAAGCACTGGCGGCTGACATCAAACGCAATCTGACCACCCCGGTGCAGGAGATGGATCTCCCCATCCGGATCGAGGAACGCACCGGCGACACTGCTCAGTCGCGCCGCAAACGCCAGCGCGCGGACCCGCCGCACATCTTCCTGACAACACCCGAAAGCCTTGCGCTGCTAACGAGCTATGAAGACGCGCCCAAGATGTTCGCGGGGCTCAAACGCGTGGTGATCGACGAGATCCACGCGCTGGCTGAATCCAAACGCGGCGACCAGATGATGCTGGCACTCGCGCGGCTCAACAGCTTTTGCCCGGGTCTCAAGCGCGTGGGCCTTTCCGCCACTGTCGAAGACCCCGCTGCCATTGCCCATCTGATGGCACGCCACCCCGATCCTTGCGAGATTTTGCTGGCCGATCCCGGCCCTGCCCCTGACATTGCGATGCTGCGCACAGAGGAAGCGCCACCCTGGTCCGGCGGCGGTGCGGCCTATGCCATCCCGGCCGTGCTGGAGGAGGTCAAAAAGCACAAGACCACGCTGATTTTCCACAACACCCGCGCGCAGGCGGAGCTCTTCTTTCACAATCTATGGCTGGCCAATGAAGACAGCCTGCCCATCGGCATCCACCACGGATCGCTCGCCCGCGAACAGCGCGAAAAGGTAGAGGCCGCGATGGTCCGCGGGGATTTGCGCGCCATCGTTTGCACGGGCACGCTCGATCTGGGGATCGACTGGGGCGATGTGGATCTCATCATCCAGATCGGGGCGCCCAAGAACGTCAAACGCCTCGTCCAGCGCATCGGGCGGGCCAACCACCGCTACAACGCGCCGTCCAAGGCGCTGCTGGTGCCCGCCAACCGCTTTGAGATCGTGGAATGCGTGGCGGCCCTTGAGGCTGTGCTTGACGGTGATCTGGATGGCGAGACCCAGGGCCCTGGCCCGCGCGACGTGCTTTGCCAGCACATCCTGATTGCCGCCTGCGCAGGGCCCTTTGATGCGGATGAACTCTTTGCGGAGATGACCTCTGCGGGGGCCTATGCGGCGTTGTCGCGGGCGGATTTTGATGCCTGTCTCAATTTCTGCGCCACCGGCGGCTATGCGCTGCGGGCCTATGACCGCTGGCAGCGGCTGATCCAGAACGCCGATGGTAGGTGGCAGTTGCGCGACCCGCGCGCGGCTCAGCGAATCCGCATGAACATCGGCACCATTCAGGACACCGACACGCTGAAAGTCCGCCTCCGGCGGAACCGCGGCGGCAAGCCGCTGGGCGAGGTGGAAGAAGGCTTTGCCGCTACGCTCACGCCCGGCGATACCTTCCTCATTGGCGGGCAGATTGTGCGCTATGAGGGTTTGCGCGAGATGACGGTGGAGGTCAGCCGCGACGCCGCTAAAAAGCCCAAGATCGCCACGTTTCTGGGCACCAAGTTTGCCACCTCCACACAGCTTTCCGCGCGCGTACAGCACATGTTCACCCAAGAGAGCTGGCCCGAGCTGCCCGCGCACACCGCGCAGTGGCTCAGCCTGCAGCGCGAGGTCAGTCAATTGCCCCAACCGGGCCGCCTGCTGATCGAGAGCTTCCCCCACGACGGGCGCGCGCAGACGGTGATCTACGGCTTTGCTGGGCGCAACGGACAGCAGACGCTGGGCCTCTTGCTCACGAAACGGATGGAGGAGATGGGCCTGCACCCGCTGGGCTTTGTGGCGACGGATTATGCCACGCTCATTTGGGGCCTCGACCCGGTGGAGGACGCGGGCCCGCTCTTTGACGCGCAGGCGCTTCAAGACGGGTTGGAGACCTGGCTGGCTGGCAATCAGGTCATGAAAAAGACCTTTCGCGCGTCGGCCACCATCGCGGGGCTCATCGAACGCAACACGCCGCAGGCGCGCAAATCGGGGCGGCAGGCGACGTTCAGTTCCGACATTCTCTATGACACGTTGCTCAAGTATGAGCCGGATCATCTGATGATGCAGATCACCCGCGAAGAGGCGCTGCGCGGTCTGGTGGACTTTGGCCGCATCGAGGAAATGATCGACCGCGTGGGCGGACGGATCGACCATCTGAAGCTCAAGCGTGTCACGCCGCTGGCCGCGCCCTTGTTTCTGGAACAGGGCCGGGTGGCGGTAAAAGGCTCCGCCGAGGAGCGCTTGCTGGAGGAGGAGGCCGCGCGGCTCATGGAACAGTCGGGGCTCGCTCAGATCGAGCCGCCGCGCTCTGACAAGCCAAAGTGGCGGGTCGGCTGGTAGCAAAGTCTTCAAAGCAGAAATGCAAAACAGACTGAATCACCTAACCCTGCCTGAAATCAAAGATTTCAACGGGTTAGGCGATATCTGGTATTCCAAGTTGTTTGCATTTCGCTAGAAAAGACTTTGCCACCGAAATTCTTTCAATTTCCGCGTGCGCGGCTTGCCAAACGCGCCGTTTTCAAACATGAACAAAGTATGAACAATCTCGCTTTCAACTTTTGCGGTGCCGCGCTTTCGGCCCTGGGGTCGGGCGCGCTGCACTGGCCTGATGAGGCGCTTCTGGTGGTCAGCGATCTGCATCTGGGCAAGTCGGAGCGTATGGCCCGGCGCGGGGGCAGCGCGCTGCCCCCCTATGAGACCCAAGACACGCTGACCCGCCTGGAACGCGATCTGGAGCACACGCAGGCGCGCACCCTTGTCTGTCTGGGCGACAGTTTTGACGATCTGGGTGCCGCCCTTGCGCTGCCCGCAGAGGCGCGGCTCTGGATCACGCGGCTGCAAGCCGGGCGGCGCTGGATCTGGATCGAGGGCAACCATGATCCCGGGCCCGTGGACCTGGGCGGCACCCATCTGACGGAGCTGGAGATCGCGCCGCTGACCTTCCGCCACATCGCGCGACCCGGTGCAGTAGCCGAAATCTCGGGCCACTATCATCCCAAGGCCAGCGTCCAGACGCGCGGGCGCTGCATTTCCCGACCTGCGTTTCTATTCGATGCCGCGCGGCTCATCATGCCGGCCTATGGCACCTACACCGGGGGGCTGCGCAGCCAGTCGCAAACGCTCTGCCAACTCATGTCACCTGAGGCGCAGGCGGTGCTCACGGGCCCCCGCCCCGTTGCAGTGCCGATGCCAAGGTCTGCGCCATGAGCCCGCAAGCCATTGCGCGCATCCACGACAGTTTCGCCGCGCAGGCGATGATGGCGACCTTTGGCGCGCGGCTGGAGGAGGTGACAGAGGGCGCGGTGCGTATCACAGCGCCACTCTTGCCCGGATCTCTGCAGCAGCAGGGCTTTGGCCATGCCGCTCTGACCTTTGGCATCGGGGATTCGGCTGCGGGCTATGCGGCCCTGACCACCTTGCCGCTGGAAAACGAGGTCGTCACCGCAGAGATCAAAATCAACCTGCTCGCGCCCGCACGGGGCGCGCGCCTGATCGCCCAAGGCCGTGTCATCAAGCCTGGCAAGCGCCTCGTGGTGGTGGCAGCGGATGTCTTTGCCGAGGCGGAAGGCGCAAGGACCTTAATCGCGGTCTTGCAAGGCACAATGGTCCCGGTGCCGCGCTGAAGGAGAAATGCAAGAACTGAATCACCCAACCCTGCCTGAAATCACAGATTTCAACGGGTTAGGTGATGCATGACGTTTCAAGGTGTTTGCATTTCGCTTTAGAACAGCCCCGCGTCCCGCGCCGCTTGTCTGCGCGACCGCGCGACTGGCACCGCGCTGCCGTCAGACAGTGTGAGCAGATCGCGTCCATCTTTGCGTCGGTGCGCTGTCACGGCATCCAAAGCCACCCAATGGGATCGGTGCACCTGAAGCCCCGCTATGTCCTCCAATTCGTCCAATGCCTCACCCATACGCATCAGGATCAGCGCCTCCCCTTTCATGGTCACGACGTTGAGGTAGTGGTCCTGCGCTTCGATGCGCACCAAGGGGCCGCGCACCTCAAGCGGCAGCCTGCGCAAGAACCGCTCAACAGAGGTGCCAGCCGCCGCAACGGGCGCCCCCAGATAACGCAGGCCCATCAGGATCACCCCGTTGATCACACCGCAGGTAAAACCAACCGTAACAATAAGATAGGCAAACTCCGCCCAGCCCCAGGGCGGAGGAAAGACAGCGCGGTTGACCAGCGTAACCGCGCCCGCGAGCCCAAGCGTGAAACCGCCCCACAAAAGAGCCTGTTGCATCCAGCCCGTGATGGGCCGCGTTGAAATCCAGCGGGTGATCAGGATAGACACCCCGACCCACAGCCCCCAATACCCCAGCCGCGCAGGCAGGCTCATTGCGTCATGGGTCCCGAAGGGCCCCGCCAGCCCGCACAAAAGCGAGAGAAGCACCCAAAGCAGGGCGAGCGGGCCCCAAGTGCCCTGCAATTCACGATGCGTCAGTTGCACCTAGCCTCTTTCCCATGCCTTTTACGAACCAATTCATCCGTTCACGTAAGCGCACTTGGGCCCGGGGCAAGTGCTTGGCATGTGGGGGCACGTTCAGCAACCACAGGTGTTCCCCATGACTCTTGCTCCCCTCCTGACTGCGCCGCTTGTCATCCAAATCCACGCGCTGATGGCGCTTTTGGCCGTAGCACTTACCGTCACACTGTTCTCATTGCCCAAAGGCAGCCGCCTGCACCGATCCCTGGGATGGACCTGGGTGATCTTCATGGCGCTGGTCGCGCTCAGCAGTTTCTGGATTGTGAGCGACTGGGGCATTCTGGGCCCCTTTGGTCCGATCCATCTGTTGTCGGTGCTGGTGCTCCACAGCCTCTTTTTCGCGGTCCGCGCTGCGCGGGCGCACAATGTGAAGCAGCACCGGCGGATTATGACATCGCTCGCGTTCTGGGGTCTTGGCGTGACGGGCGCCGTTACCCTCATCCCAGGCCGCCTGATGCACGCCGTGCTGATCGGCAGCTGAAAGAACGGCTTGAGAAAGCAGCGTGCCCCGTCTTTATGTCAAGACCCGGCGATACCCGGTCAGGCCGTCAGCCCCTCGGGTTCCGCAAGCCCGTTGGCCCGGCAGCAGGCGGTCACGGTATTGGCCAAAAGGCACGCGATGGTCATCGGGCCCACGCCCCCCGGCACCGGCGTGATGGCGCCTGCCCGCGCGGCACAGCTGTCGAAATCGACATCGCCCACCAGACGCGTCTTGCCCTCACCCTTTTCGGGCGCATCGATCCGGTTGATGCCGACGTCAATGACCGTGGCACCTTCCTTGATCCAGTCGCCCGGCACCATCTCGGGCCGGCCCACGGCGGCCACCACGATATCCGCCCGGCGCACGACGTCCGCGAGGTCCTTGGTGCGCGAATGGGCGATGGTGACGGTGCAGCTGTCGCCCAAGAGCAGTTGCGCCATGGGCTTGCCCACGATGTTAGACCGCCCGATCACGACCGCATCCATGCCCGAAAGATTGCCGTGATGGTCTCGCAGCATCATCAAGCAGCCCAAGGGCGTGCAGGGGACCATGCTCTTTTGGCCCGTGCCCAAAAGACCCACGTTGGAGATGTGAAACCCGTCCACGTCCTTTTCCGGCGCGATGGAATTGATCACCAGATCCTCGTCCAGATGTTTTGGCAGCGGCAGTTGGCAGAGGATGCCGTGCACGCTGTCATCGCGGTTGAGCTGATCGATCAATGCCAGCAGTTCCGCCTCCGGCGTGTCCGCGTCCAAGCGATGCTCGAATGAGTTCATGCCGACCTCGACCGTCATCTTGCCCTTGGAGCGGACATAGACCTGGCTCGCCGGGTCCTCCCCCACCAGCACAACGGCAAGCCCGGGGGTGATCCCGTGCTGCTCTTTCAGGCGGCTGACATGCTCTGCCACCTGCCCGCGCACGCGCCCTGCGAATTCTTTGCCGTCGATGAGAGTTGCGGTCATGTTGTGTTCCTATTCCCAAAGTTCATCGCCCCAGACCGACCAGGCGAGGGCGTCTGTGCCGATGTCATTCTAATGGCGTAGGGCAGGCAATCTGCCAACCCAGCGCTTCACCTACAAACGGAGCGGGGCCGCGCCCGGCTGCGCCGCACGCTTACCCCGCTGGAGACCTTCGCTGCGCGAAGGCTTCTTAAAACAACCCCTCGATCTGGCCATCCTCGTTCAGGCGGATCGCCTCTGCGGACGGTACACGCGGCAGACCGGGCATCGTCATGATCTCCCCGCAGATCGCCACGATAAAGCCTGCACCCGCGGATAGCCGCACCTCCCGCACCGGGATGTCAAACCCGGTGGGCGCGCCGCGCATGTTGGGATCGGTGGTAAAGCTGTACTGCGTCTTGGCCATGCAGATGGGCAGATTGCCGTAGCCCTGCTCTTCCCAATCCTTGAGCTGATTGCGGATCTTTTGATCCATCACCACGCTGTCCGCGCGGTAGATCTTGGTGGCAATCGTCTCAATCTTTTCGGACAGCGACATCTCATCGGGATAGATCGGCGCGAAGTTACCGCTGTCTTCGTCCGCGATCTCAGCCACGCGCGTGGCCAGATCGGCGGACCCTTCCGAGCCCAGCTCCCAATGGCGCGAGACAATCGCCTCGGACCCCTGGCTCGCGACGTAGTCTTTCACGGCCTGCACTTCGGCGTCGGTGTCATTGACAAAGTGGTTGATCGCCACAACCACCGGCACGTCAAAGCTCTTCATGTTTTCGATGTGCCGGCCAAGATTCGGGCACCCGGCCTTAACAGCCTCCACATTCTCCTCCCCGAGATCGGCCTTGGCCACGCCGCCGTTCATCTTCATCGCGCGCACCGTAGCGACAACCACGACAACCGAAGGAGCAAGCCCCGCCTTACGGCACTTGATGTCCAGAAACTTCTCCGCGCCCAGATCGGCGCCAAAGCCTGCCTCCGTCACCACGTAATCGGCCAGTTTGAGCGCCGTTGTAGTGGCGATGACCGAATTGCAGCCGTGGGCGATATTGGCGAAAGGCCCGCCGTGCACGAAGGCCGGATTGTTTTCCAGCGTCTGCACGAGATTGGGCTGCATCGCGTCTTTCAAAAGCACCGTCATCGCGCCATCGGCCTTGATGTCGCGGGCAAAAACGGGGCTGCGGTCGCGACGGTAGGCCACGATCATGTCGCCCAGCCGCTTTTGCAGGTCAGCCAAATCCTTTGCCAGACACAGGATAGCCATCACCTCGGAGGCCACCGTGATGTCAAACCCCGCCTCGCGCGGGAAGCCGTTGGCCACGCCGCCAAGCGAAGCCGTAATCTGGCGCAGCGCGCGGTCGTTCATATCCACCACGCGGCGCCAGACGACGCGGCGGGTGTCGATCTCAAGCGCGTTGCCCCAGTAAATGTGATTGTCGATCATCGCTGAGAGCAGAGAATGCGCGGAGGTGATGGCGTGAAAGTCGCCCGTGAAATGCAGGTTCATCTCCTCCATCGGCACGACCTGGGCGTAGCCGCCGCCTGCCGCCCCGCCCTTCATCCCGAAGTTCGGGCCAAGCGAGGCCTCGCGGATGCACACGCAGGCGTTTTTGCCGATCGCGTTGAGCCCGTCGCCCAGGCCCACGGTCGTGGTCGTCTTGCCCTCGCCCGCAGGCGTGGGGTTGATCGCCGTCACGAGGATCAACTTGCCGTTCTCGCGGTCCTGCACCGAATTGATGAAAGACTGGCTCACCTTCGCCTTGTCATGGCCATAGGGCAGCAGATCCGCGCTAGAGATGCCCAGCTTTTCGCCGATCTCCTGGATCGGGCGTTTCTGCGCCTCGCGCGCGATTTCGATGTCAGTCTTGAAGGCCATGGTGCGATTCCCCTGCTGCCGTTTGGCATGTTCGCGACCGTATACAGTGGTATCCCCTCGTCAACAGCACGATTTTCCGACGTTTCCACCCTCCGTTGCGGCGTGTGCGGGGACGCGAACTCTTTTGAAGAGTTCGGCACGGAATTTTTTGAAAATTCCGCTTCCTAAACGTGGGGCCAAAGGGGCTGATCCGGCACAAAGAGCCGCATACGGTCGCCAACCTTGAGCCGTCCCTCACGCTCGACCCAGGCGGTGACACCGCGCCTGCCGCGCGCGGCACTCCTGAAGGTCTTGCCGCTGCCGGGATGATTCTTGTCGATCTCTCGCGCGGGCAGGTTGCAAGGGCCGTTTTCCACGTCGATCACCAATGTCGTCCCGTTCTCCGCCTGCAGCCGGGAGGCGGGCGGCACAAGCGTGAAGTCGGGGATGCCTTCCACCACGATGGAGGCCCCAAGGTGCTGCGGCTCAAGCGCTTCAAGCTCCATCTGCGCGGCGATCTGCGCCATTTCCTCGGCGGAGACGATGGACATTTGCCGCGTGTTGCGGATTTCGGTCCCCTGCGCGTGTCGCGATTTCACCCGCACGCAGGCAGGGCGGGTCAGGCCCGCGTGATGTTCCCCCGTGAAGCCCGCATAGGTCACCTCCACCGCCTCCGCCGCGCCCGAGCGGATGTTGGCGCGGTCTTCGGGCACCAGCCCCAGCCAGGTGATCGTGGCGGTATAATCGGTGAGGCGATGTTCAGCCATGTGCGGTCCTCTCGAGCTGGGCAGAGACTGACCCGCGGGCCCGCAAAAGAAAAGGCCCCGCGTTGGCGGGGCCTTGTCCTGCGTAAAATGGCAAAGCGCCTAGGTCGGCTCCGGCTCCATGTCACCGGCGGGCGGGTCTTTGCGAACCTTGCCGCGCGCCTTGGGGATGGCCGTGATGCTGATCGCGCTCCCCTTGTCAGGCGTGTCGTCCTCTTCATCATCCTCCGGTGTGGGCGGCAGGCCTTCGATCACGCGCTTGATCTCTTCACCCGTGAGCGTCTCATACTCCAACAGGCCCTGGGCCAGCCGCTCGAACTCCTCTTCCTTTTCAGTGAGGATGGCGACCGCGCGCTCATAGCCTTCGTCGATGATGCGCTTCACTTCGTTCTCGATCAGCTCTTTGGTCGCCGCGGAGACGGAGAAACCGCCCGCGCCGCCGTTGGCCTGATAGCCCGCCGCGGCTTCTGAATAGTCGATGTTGCCCACCTTGTCGGACATGCCCATGCGCATCACCATGCCGCGCGCCAACTGGCTGGCCTGCATGATGTCGCCCATCGGGCCGGAGGACACCTCCGCCTCGCCGTATTTCAAGATTTCAGCAGCCTTGCCCGCCATGGTCATGGCGATCTTTTGCTCCGCTTCGTCCTTGAACATCTGCAGCTTGTCCATCTCGGGTAGGCTCATCACCATGCCAAGCGCCCCGCCGCGCGGAATGATGGTGGCCTTGTAGACCGGATCGCACTTGGGCAGTGAAATCCCCACGATCGCGTGGCCCGCCTCATGATAAGCCGTCTTTTCCTTCTGTTCCTGCGTCAGCACCATCGAGCGGCGCTCGGAACCCATCATGATCTTGTCCTTGGCCGCCTCGAAATCAGCCATCGCGACAAAGCGCCGCCCGATGCGCGCCGCTGTCAGCGCCGCCTCGTTCACGAGGTTGGCCAGATCGGCACCGGAAAAGCCCGGCGTGCCGCGCGCGATGATGCGCAGGTCCACATCCGGCCCGAGCGGCGTTTTGCGGGCATGCACGCCCAGGATCTTCTCGCGGCCCTTGATGTCGGGGTTGCCCACCGTGACCTGCCGGTCAAAGCGGCCCGGACGCAGCAGCGCTGGGTCGAGCACGTCTTTGCGGTTGGTGGCTGCGATGATAATCACTCCCTCGTTGGCCTCAAAACCGTCCATCTCCACCAGCAGCTGGTTAAGCGTCTGTTCGCGTTCGTCATTACCGCCGCCGTAGCCTGCACCCCGGTGCCGGCCCACCGCGTCAATCTCGTCAATGAACACGATGCAGGGCGCGTTTTTCTTGGCCTGCTCGAACATGTCGCGCACGCGGGAGGCACCCACACCCACGAACATCTCGACAAAGTCGGAGCCCGAGATGGTGAAGAAGGGCACGCCCGCCTCCCCCGCGATGGCGCGGGCCAGCAGCGTCTTACCGGTGCCCGGAGGGCCCTCAAGCAGCGCGCCTTTGGGGATTTTGCCGCCCAGCCGGCTGAACTTTTGCGGGTTGCGGAGGAATTCGACGATTTCCTCTAGTTCTTCTTTGGCCTCGTCAATGCCTGCCACGTCGTCAAACGTCACACGACCGTGCTTTTCAGTCAGCATCTTGGCCTTGGATTTGCCAAAGCCCATGGCCCCGCCTTTGCCGCCGCCCTGCATCCGGTTCATGAAGTAAATCCAGACGCCAATAAGCAGAAGGATCGGCAAAAGAGACATGATGAATGTGGAAAAGCCCGACTGTTCTTGCGGACGCGCCTGCATCGGCACGTTGTTGTCGATCAGCAGCTGCGTGATAGAGGCATCATCGGGCTTGATCGCCACGAATTCGCCGTCCGCCCGGCGGTAAATCACCCGCTCCCCGTCCAGCGTGACGGAGCGCACCTCGCCCGAATTCACCGAAGTGACGAACTCCGAATAGGTCTTTTCGTTGCTTTGCAGGCTTCCCTGATCGCCGTTGAAGAGGTTGAAAAGTGCCAGGATCAGCACCATCAAGACGATCCAGAAAGCGAAATTTCGCGCGTTGCCCAAGGGTAATCTCCCGATTCAGATGACCGCCCCGGCGGCAGGGCGCTTGGTCGTTGCTACATAGATAGAGATGTGGGCCCTATCTTCAATGCGAAAGAAGTGCGGCGAAAAAGCTGTCTTCGCCGCCTTTGAGCTTTGCTTGCCAGCCCATCTGCGGTTTTAGCACCGGGGCTGCGAGCAGACTTTCGCCGCGCCAGACGGCTGGCGTTGCCATCGCCGCGCCCCGCGGCAGGCCCGTTTCACGCCAGTCGGGGCAGTGCAAAAGGCCTGCGTCGCCCAGCGCGCGCACCGTCGTGCCGCTGTCTACAGCGCCTCTGGGGTGCGATACCAACCATCTGCCGTCCCACGGCTCAGACAGCGGGGACACCGTCTGCGCCACCGCATTAAGCTCACGGAACATCCAAACCCGGCCCCCTTGGCAGTGGAGCTGCACGCCCTCTGCCGTGCCGCCAGTATCTTCTTTGACAGCAGCAATCAGGTTCGCCACCGCCCCGCGGCGCGGGGCGTAGACCGCCCCGTTGATCCATTGGATAGCGCGCACCAGCAGCCGGCGGATGATCTCATCCGGCAGGGTCTTGAGCTTGCGCGCGCAGAGCGCGACCGCGCCTGCTTCAATGCGCGCGAGATCCTTTGCGGCCAGAAAGGTCTGCCAGTTAAGCGCGTTTTTGGCCTGCTGCATCTGCTCAGCCACCGTTGCCAAGCCAGCCGCGTCGATGCCGAGACCTTCCAGCGCGCCCAGCGCTTGGCGCGCTTTGATCCGCTCAAAGCCCGTGTCCTCGTTGCTGGGATCCTCGCTCCAAGTTACCGCTTTGGCCGTGAGATACGCGCGCAGCTGCGCGCGGCGCACGTGCAACAGGGGGCGCACCCACAGGATGCCGTGCCGGGTGGTGCGCTTGGGGATGCCAGAGAGCCCGTCAACGCCTGCCTCCCGCGCGAGCCGCATCAGCAGCGTCTCGGCTTGATCATCGGCGGTGTGCCCCAATGCAACGGTGCCGATCCCTTGCCGCGCGGCCCAGGCGGCGATCAGCGCAAAGCGCGCCTTCCGCGCGGCGTTCTGTAGATTGCCGCTGCCGTCCCAGCCATCCCAGACGAGCGTTTCATGAGGGATGCCTAGGCTGCCGCAGGCTTTTGCAACCTGCGCGGCCTCATCGGCTGCTTCAGGACGCAGCCCGTGATCCACAGTGACAGCCTGCAGGTGCAAAGACCCATCCAGGCAGAGCCCCTGCAACACATGCAGCAACGCCATCGAATCGCCGCCGCCAGAGACGGCAATGCCCAAACATTCGGGCAGCCCCTTAGGGAAAGCGGCTCGCACCTGCTGGGTGAGGTGTGACGCGGGCATGGTCCTTAAGGACAGGCCAGCGCCTGCCTGCGGCTTGCAGCCTCTGCCACGAAGGGGCTTTCGGGAAAACGCACCGCGACCTCGCTGAGGGTCACGCAAGCCTCCTGCCCCTGGCCCAAAGCGCCCAGCGCGCTGCCAAGCTCAAAAAGCGCATGGGGTGCCACCGGCCCCTGCGGTGCGGTGCTGAACGCGGCAAGATAGGCGCGTGCAGCTTCGCGGGTGTCGCCCAGGCCTTTGAGCGCATCACCGCGGAAAAGCTCCGCCTGAGCGGCTAGCGGTCCGCCGGGGTAGGTCTGATTAAAGGCCGCAAACTGGTCCGCGGCGGCACGAAAGTCACCGGATGCGAGCGCCTCCTGCGCCCGCTCAAAATCCGCCTTTTCGCCCACGGCGAGGGAGGCGGTATCCGTAGGCGCCGCAGGCTGCGTCAGCGGCGCGGCGGTGCCCGCGTTCTGAGCCTCTCCGCCAAGGGTCGATGTCTCCCCCAACTGGCTGACATCGCCGCCCTCCAGTTCGACCAGCCGAAACTCAAGATCGCCGATGCGGTTGGTGCCGTCGGCCACGATCCGGCTGATCCGGCCTTCCAGCTCCTCGGTTTTGGCGGTCACACGCTGCAGCTCGCTCTCCATCGCATTGACCCGCTCCAGAACGGATGCCGGCAGCGTCTGCACTTGCGCGTTGCCGGTTGTGCTCAGCTCCCGGCGCAGCTTTTGCAACTCCACGAAGAGCACCGTCAGCTCCTGCCGGATGTCGGCGAGGGTCTGATCCTGTTGCGCGCTGGCGGCCCGGGGGCCAATCACCAGCGCGAAAGCCAGCACGGGGATGAGACATTTCAACATGGCCGTTCCTTACGACGTCAATCCACCGGCGAGCACGGTGACCGCGCGGCGGTTCTTGGCATAGCAAGCCTCTTCCGAGCAAACCTCAATCGGGCGTTCCTTGCCGTAGCTGATGATGCGCATCCGAGATGAAGGCACGCCCTTGGACACTAGATACTCCTGTACTGCCGTCGCACGCCGCGCGCCCAGCGCGATGTTGTATTCGCGCGTGCCCTGTTCATCCGCGTGGCCTTCGATCACGGCCTGGTAGTCAGCGTTGGTCAAGAGCCAGGTCGCCTGCCCGTCGAGCGTCGCGCGCCCCTGGGGTGTCAGCGTCGCCTGATCCACGGCAAAGAGCACCCGGTCGCCCACGGTCTGGTTGAAATAGGCCACCGAGGCGGGGTCATTGACGCTGCCCGGCACGATGCCGCCCGGCGCGGCGCCGGTGCCCGCGCCACCACTGCCCGCTTCCGAACCAAAGCGGCCCGGATCGGTACAGGCACCCAGCGCCAAGCTGGCCATCAAAAGCCCAGTTGTGAGGAGTTTTTTCATCTGTCTGTCGCCTCTCAATTCTTGTTTCTTATTTGCCCGCCAGTCTAGCACAGCGCATGGACCATGGGAATTGAACTCAGTTCTGCAGGGGCGACCAAGACGGGTCCGACCCGCCTTCGGGCGTGCGCACCAACTG
>JBCCPS010000001.1:0-108784 GCA_039024775.1 Pseudomonadota bacterium | reverse complement strand
GCATAGCCCGCTTCGACCAGTGTCTCGAAACCCATGCGGATCAGCTCGACCAAACCACCGCACAGAACAGCCTGTTCGCCGAAAAGGTCGGTTTCGCATTCTTCCTTGAAGTTCGTTTCGATGATGCCCGAGCGCCCGCCGCCGATGGCGGAGCAGTAGGACAAGCCGATCTCCAGCGCCTTGCCGGAGGCGTCGTTGTCGACGGCCACCAGGCAGGGCACGCCCCCGCCCTTGGTATATTCGCCGCGCACCGTGTGACCGGGGCCTTTGGGCGCCATCATGATGACGTCGACGCCTTCCTTGGGTTCAATCAAGCCGAAGTGCACGTTGAGGCCATGCGCGAAAGCAATCGCGGCACCGGGGCGGATGTTGTCGTGCACGTACTTCTTGTAGGTCTCCGCCTGCAATTCATCGGGCATGGTGAACATGATCAGGTCGGCCCAGGCGGCGGCCTCTGCGATGCCCATCACTTGCAGGCCTTCCGCTTCGGCCTTCTTGGCGGAGGCGGAGCCTTCGCGCAGGGCCACGACGAGGTGCTTGGCCCCGCTGTCGCGCAGGTTGAGCACGTGGGCGTGGCCCTGGGAGCCATAGCCCAGCATCGCCACCTTCATGTCCTTGATCAGGTTCACGTCGCAGTCGCGGTCGTAATAAACGCGCATGTCTTGTCCTTTCGGGTTGGATACTGCCGGGGACTCTATCCACGAAGGCGCGAGAGGCCAGCGATGGATTTTGAGTTTATTTAGAAAGATGAAGGTGGTAATGCGCCGTTTAATCAATAAATGGAAAAATCATGCTTGATGATCTCGACCGGCGTCTTTTGCGCTACTGGCAGGCGGAGCCCACGTTGAGCCCCGGCGATCTGGCCGAGCGCTGCGGGATGACGCCTGGAAAGGCCGCGCGGCGCATCGCGCGGATGGAGGAGGCCGGTATCCTGCGCGGGGTCGGCACGGTGATCGACTGGCGCGCGCTGGGCTACGCGGTGGAGGTGTCGCTGCGCATCACGCTCGACAAGACCCAAGCCAACGCCTTTGACGCATTTCAAGCAGCGGCGCGCGAGGTGCCGGAGGTGATCGAGATACAGACCTTCCTGGGCCGTGTGGATGTAAGGCTGAGCGTGATTGCCCGCGACATGGCGCACTACCAACAGATCTACCGGGATCGCATCCTCAACCTCCCCGCAATCGCCGACATCGAGGCCCTGATGCAGGTGGCGGCGATCAAGGCGGAAGAGGCGCTGCCGCTGTGATGGAGCTGGACGCCCTGGACCGGGACCTGCTGCGCGCCTTGCAAGACGATGCCAGCCAAAGCGCCTCTGCGCTGGGCCGCGTACTGGGGCTGAGCCAGCCTGCCACCTGGCGGCGGATCAAACGGTTGCAGGAGGCGGGCGTGATCAAGGGGCGGCGCCTGCGGCTCGATGCCGAAAAGCTGGGCTTCGGCGTGACGGTGTTTCTAGGCGTGAAGCTGGCCACAAAGGGCCGCGTCAGTCTGGAGGATTTTGAGCGCGCAGTCGTGGCCATCCCTGAGGTGCAGACGGTGGAGCACGTGCTGGGGCTCTACGACTACCGCCTGCGCGTTGTCGCGCGCGATCTGGCGGATTTCGAACGCGTGCTCCGGCGGCGGATCATGACGCTGCCGGGCGCGGGCGAGGTGGAGGCCAATGTTCTGCTCAGCGAGGAGCGGCTGCCGGGGCCATTGTAACAAGGGGCGGATTGCCAAGCTCTGCGCTGCGGCTTACACCCGGCGCAACCGTCAGGAGGACGCATCATGGCATTGCTCAACACCGTAGACCCGCAGGGGCTCGAAGAATTCTCGGTGGTTTTCACGGACCGCTCACTCAACCACATGTCCGCTAGCTTTCAGCAGGTGATGCGCGACATCTCCGAGCTTTTGAAAGAGGTCTACAACGCGGATGCGGTGGCCTTGGTGCCGGGCGGCGGCACCTTCGCGATGGAAGCGGTCGCGCGCCAGTTCGCCCGGGGCGAGGAGGTGCTGGTGGTGCGCAACGGGTGGTTTTCCTACCGCTGGAGCCAGATCATCGAGACGGGTGGTCTGACCGCCAAGGCGACCGTGATGAAAGCGCGCATGCAGGGCAATGAAGCGCCCGCTCCCTTCGCGCCCGCACCCATCGAGGACGTTGTGGCCACCATCCGAGAGGAGAAACCGACGGTGGTTTTCGCTCCGCATGTGGAGACGAGCGCGGGGTTGATCCTGCCCGATGAGTACATCTTCGCCATGGCCGAAGCGGCGCGAGAGGTGGGCGCGCTGATGGTGCTCGATTGCATCGCCTCGGGCTGCGCCTGGGTCGACATGAAGGCGCTTGGGTTGGACGTGGTCATCTCCGCGCCGCAAAAGGGCTGGTCGGCCTCACCCTCGGCAGGGCTCGTGATGATGTCGGAGCGCGCTGAGACCCGGCTGGGGGAGACCCAGTCAGACAGCTTCGCGGTGGATCTGGGCAAATGGCGCGCGATCATGAAGGCCTATGAGGACGGCGGGCACGCCTATCACGCGACGATGCCCACGGATGCGCTGCGCGGCTTCCGCGATACCATGCTGGAGACGAAGGAATTTGGCTTTGACCGCGTGAAGGAGGCGCAGTGGCGTCTGGGCGACGCGGTGCGCGGCATGCTGGCGGAAAAGGGCGCTGTGTCTGTCGCCGCACAGGGCTATGGCGCGCCGGGCGTGGTGGTGAGCTACACCGGCGACCCGGAGATACAGAACGGCAAGAAGTTCGCGGCCCGCGGCATGCAGATCGCGGCCGGTGTGCCGCTTCAGGTGGGCGAGCCCGAGGGCTTCAGCACGTTCCGGCTTGGGCTTTTTGGCCTGGACAAGCTCTTTGACACCGATGCGACGCTGGCGCGGCTTGCCCCGGTGGTCGAAGAGGTGCTCTGAGGCGGGCGGCGCTCAGACCCGCGCGCCGCTTTCCGCCTTCGTCATGCCAAGGCCCATTTGCATCAACTGGCGCCGGATCGGCCCCAATCCGTAGAGCGCGCGCAGCGCCTGGGCGCGCAGGTCGCGCGCGAGGCTGCTGCTGGCTTGTGAAGCGCGGTTCAGCAGGTCAATGCCGTTCAGTCTGAGCGCGATGTCAGGATGGCGCGCGCTGTGGTAGGCCTCCAGCATCGCTGCACCACCAAGGTCTGTGCGATAGGTCTCGGACAGCTCCAGCAGCGTGGCCACATCGTTGAGCGACATGTTGAGCCCCTGTGCGCCGATGGGCGGCAGAACGTGCGCGGCCTCGGCAATAAGCGCCACGCGTTCCCCGTTCAGACGCTGCGCCTGTTGGCTGATGATGGGCCAGACCACCCGGGGGCTCGTCAGCGTCAGCGGCCCGAAAAGACTGCAGGAGCGCGCGGTCATCTCCGCCTCGAAATCCGCCACATCTGCCTCCGCCCGCGCGGCGGTCAAGGGCCCGTCGTCCATCCAGACCACGGAGGAGGCGGGCATGCCGTCCCGGTCGGGCAGGGGGACCAGAGTGAAAGGCCCGCCCGCGCGGTGGATTTCGGTGGAGACATTGTCATGCGGCACCGGGTGGCTGACGGAAAAGGCCAGCGCCTTTTGCCCGTAGCGCCGTGTCGTGACCGGAATGCCCGAGGCGATGCGCACGGGGCTGTTGCGGCCATCCGCGGCGATCACCAGCCGCGCGATGACGCGGCTGCCGTCAGACAGGCCGACGCGGGCTTGGGTGGTGCGGGTGAAAAGCGAGGTGGTGGCGGTGCCGGGGCGAAAATCCACCGTCTTCAGTTCCGCCAACCGCGCCACCAGTTCCCGGCGCAGCAGCCAGTTGGGGAAGTTCCAGCCGAAAGGATCATCGGAGATGTCAGCGGCGTCAAAGTCGCAGGAGACGCGCGGCTCCTCCACCGCGCCCCCGGCATCGACGATGCGCATCACTTGCAGCGCGGCGGCATGGGGGAAAAGCTTGTCCCACACGCCCGCCTTGCTCAGCACACCCCGCGCCGGCTGCAAAAGCGCGGTGGAGCGCATGTCCGCGCCTTGGGCAGCGCCGTCGGTGATGGGGGGTGCAGGGTCCACGCAGATCACGGAAAACCCCGCGCTGCCAAAGGCGGCTGCCGTGCTCATGCCAGCGATGCCGCCGCCGGAGATCAGGATATCGCAGTCGTAAGTCATAAGACGCAGTTAAGGGCGTAGGAGGCTCAGGAAATGGGACAGATCGTCCGTATAGTGCTGGATATGTGCGGCATCCGGTCGCGCGTCCGACACGAGCACAGTGCGCATGCCCAACGCGTGCGGCACGGCCAGATTGCGCGGCTCATCTTCGAACATGGCCGCGCGGGCGGGGTCGAGCCGGTCGCGAACAAAGACCCGGTCAAAGGCGGCGCGGTCCGGTTTGGGCTGAAAATCCGCGTGCTCCACGCCGTAGACGGCATCCATCAGCCCAGACAGCCCGCGCGCGGCAAGCACCTTTTCCGCGTAAGGCGCGCAGCCGTTGGTGTAGACGATCTTGCGCCCTGGCAACGCGCGAATGCGCGCCGCGAGATCGGGATCGGGGCTTAGCACGCCAAAATCGATGTCATGCACCTCCTCCAGATAGGGGCCGGGGTCCACGCCGTGCTCGCGCATCAGCCCGGCCAGCGTGGTGCCATGGGTCTGCCAGTAGTGCAGGCGCAGGCGGTCAGCCTCGGCCCGGTCCACGCCAAGCGCGGACATCACCCAGGCGGTCATGCGCACCTCGATCTGGTCAAAGAGGCGGACGTGAGCGGGATAAAGCGTGTTGTCGAGGTCAAAGACCCAAGTGGTCACATGTGCAAACTGCGGGGCAAGCTCTGGGGCGGGATCATCGCGCGGCATGGGATGTTCGTAGGGCGCGTGGCCGCCAAGCGCAAGCTTGCGCATTCCAAGCGGGCGGCTAAGCTGATCTACACTTCAAAGGAAACTCCATGAAACCACCCAAATCCAACCCCGCTGACGCCTACTCGATGATCCTGGATGCCATTGATGTGGGCACCTACCGGCCCGGCGACCGGCTGGTGGAAAGCGAATTGGCGGAACTTTTGGGTATGTCGCGCACGCCTGTGCGCGAGGCGCTGCAGCGGCTGGAGACGCAATCGCTGCTGGCGCGGGACGGGCGCAGCCTGATCGTGGCCTCGCTGGATCACAACCAGCTCAGCGAGCTTTACGTGGTGCGCCGGGAGTTGGAGGGGCTGGCAGCGCTTTTGGCTGCGCAGCACGCCACGCCCGAAGAAATGCGCGTGCTGGAAGAGATGGTGCGCGCGGATGACGCGCTGGTCGCGGACCCGCCCGCTTTGGCCCGCGCCAACAGGCGCTTTCACAAGCAGGTGCATCTGGCGTCGCACAACCGTTATCTCGTCCAGCAGCTCGATCTGGTCTACCGCACCATGGCGCTGATGGCGACGTCATCGCTGGCGGTGGCGGGCCGCGGCGAGATTGCGCAGGAGGAACACCACGAGATCGTGGCGCGCATCCGCGCGCGCGATGCGCCGGGCGCGTCAGAAGCGCTCAGAGAACACATATCGGTGGCATTTGTGACGCGCCTCAAACGTGATGCTGCGCAGCGGGAGGCGGAAGGGTAGCCGCATCCTCCCCCGCGAAACCGTGCTGGGTCTTGTCCCAGAAAAAGGGTGAGACGACGAATTCCCGCAGCGCCTTGAGCGCGGCGAGCGCGCCTAACGCGAAATAGACCGGTGTGGTCACCACCCATTTCAGCAAGTGCCGGTGGCGAGGCCCAGACACAGCCGCGAAGGCCAGCGCGAGATTGATCGCCTCCGCCAGCACAAAGACGGCGATCACGGTCCACATCGCAACCGGGCCAAGCGTAAGCGCGACGGGATGGGGCATGCCAAAGAGCGTGAGCCAAAAGGACCAGAGCAAGGGTGCCAGCAGAAACTGGCTGAACGTCGCCAGAAACAGCACTTGCACCCCAATGAACCGGCGCCAGCCCAGATCGCGCAGCAGCATCCGCGGTGCGCGCATGTGCACGCACCAGGTCACTAGAAACCCCTTGAGCCAGCGGGAGCGTTGCCGCACCCAGGGCCACGTCCGGCAATTGGCCTCCTCAAAGGTGGCCGTCCCCAGCAATTCGGTCGTATAGCCGTGGCGCGCCAGCCGCAGGCCCAGATCGGCGTCCTCTGTCACGTTATGGGCGTCCCAGCCGCCCAACTTTTGCAACGCTTCCCGGCGGAAAAACAGCGTCGTACCGCCCAAGGGCACAACCAACCCAAGACGCGCGACACCTGGCAGCACCAAGCGCCACCAGGTGGCGTATTCGATTGTGAAGCACCGCGACAGCCAATTGGTGCGTGCGTTGTAGTAATCCAGCATCCCCTGCAGGCAGGCCACATGCGCAGGCGCTTCTTGAAACCGGGTCACGACTTTTTCGATTTGATCGGGTTCGGGCGCGTCTTCTGCGTCCCAGACGCCGATGATGGACCCTTTGCAGAAATCGAGCGCGTAATTGAGCGCGCGCGGTTTGGTCTTGAGCTGATTGCCCTCCGGCACTTCGATCACGCTGATCCAGTAGGGCAAGGCGGTGCGCTCAAGCGTGGTGCGCGTGACGTCATCGCCCTCTTCAAGCACTAGCACCACGTTGAGCAGCGATTTGGGATAGGTCAGGCGTGTGAGCCGGGAGATCAGCGCATCCGCGATCTCATGTTCGTTGAGCAGGGGCACCATGATCGACACCCGAGGCAGGCGAAAAGCGGGCCGCGCGATGTCGGGGGGCGGACCGACTGGTTCGGTGCGGTGGGGGAATTGAACCCAAAGCGCCCAAGCTTTGAGCGCGGTGGTCAGCACCAGCGTAAAGAGAGCCCAGAGGATAAAGGCGCTCAAAAGCGTAAGCGGCGCGACAAAGGCCAGGATCGCAAGCAGGGCCAGCACCGCCAAAGCCCATCCCATGCGCCGCTCCGGATCAAACTGCCAGGCGCGGCAGCTTTCAGCGGCTGGCACCCGGGTGGCGGCCTTTTGCACAAAGGCCTCCCCGTAGAGCCGGCTGAGTTGGGATTGTATCTGCACTTCATCTGCGACCACAGGCAGCATCCGCGCGCCTTCCACGCCCATACAGGCGCGGACCTTGTCAAACCGATCGGGCCGGGATGTGGCCACAAGGAGCGTGCCGCCCACATGTGTCCAGGGCGCGATTTGGTGGCTCAGGCAGAGGCTGGCCGGTAGATTCTGCGTCATCGAAAGCTCTGGCGGGTCCGCGTCAAGGTCCACCCTTGTGACCTGATAGCAAGATGCAAGAGCCGCCATGAATTGCGCACGTGTGATCAACCCGTCCGCGATCAGGATCTCGCCGAGCGGTGCATCAATGCGGCGCTGGTGGTCCAGCGCATTGACCAAGCTCTCTTGGTCTATCAAGCCTTCATCTACCAGATACCGGCCGATGGGCGGTGTTTCTTCTGCAGGCGCAGCCGCGTGCAGATCGGGCAGACGCAGGCGGGCGGTATTCATCTGACCCTCCACTGCGCTGGGCAGCGGAAGGCTGTCAGAATGTGGTTAATCTCGCGTTAACAATAGGTTAACAGGAGGTTAACACACCCCTATGTCTCGTGACAGAAACGCCCCTGATCAGGCCGTCTCTGCACGCTTTGTGCGAGCGGCCATGGCTGCTGCAAACCGTTCGAAGAGGTAATAGCTGTCCTGCGGACCGGGCGAGGCTTCTGGATGATGCTGCACGGACCAGACGGGTCGGCCCTCCATCGCGATGCCGCAGTTGGACCCGTCGAAAAGGGAGATGTGGGTCTCCTTCACGCCAGCAGGCAGGCTTTGACCGTCCACTGCAAAGCCATGGTTCATGGAGGTGATCTCCACCTTGCCGGTGGCTTGCTCTTTTACGGGGTGATTGGCGCCGTGGTGCCCGTGGCTCATCTTGATGGTTTTCGCCCCAAGTGCGAGGGCAAGCATCTGATGTCCAAGGCAAATTCCAAACACCGGCAGATCGGTCTTGTCCAACACATCGCGGATCATCGGCACGGCATATACGCCCGTGGCCGCCGGGTCTCCAGGCCCGTTAGACAGGAAAACGCCGTCGGGTGCATGGGCCATGATATCGTCAAAGGTCGCGGTGGCGGGCAGCACCGTCACATCACATCCCGCGGAGGCCAGGCACCGCAGGATGTTGCGCTTGGCGCCGTAGTCCACCGCGACAACCTTGTGCTGGGGCGCAGTCTGTTTGGGATAGCCCTCCGGCCAGGCCCAACGCATCTCATCCCAACGGTAGGACTGCGCGCATGTCACCTCGCGCGCCAGATCCATCCCCTCCAGCCCCGCGAAACCGCGCGCGGCGTTCACCAGCGCTTCTATGTCGAATTTGCCTTCGGGATCATGGGCCAGCGCCACATGTGGCGCGCCCTGATGCCGGATCGCGCGGGTAAGCCTGCGCGTGTCCACACCGCCCATGGCGATGCGCCCGCGCGCCGCCAGCCAGGCCGACAGGTCCTGCACATTGCGCCAATTGGACGGATCGGTGGGCATCCACTTGACGACCATGCCCGCCGCCACCGGATCGCCGGTTTCATCATCCTCCGGGTTGGTGCCCACATTGCCCACATGGGGGAAGGTGAAGGTCACGATCTGCCCTGCATAGGACGGATCGGTCATGATCTCCTGATATCCCGTCATCGCGGTGTTGAAACACAGCTCCGCCACCGTCTGGCCGGTGGCGCCAAAGCCCTGGCCATAGAAAATCGAGCCGTCCGCAAGCGCCAGGCAAGCGGTCGGATGGGGCGGGGTGAGCGCGGGCATGGGGCAGCCTCCGGTGCTGGGGTGAGTGCAGGTAAACGGCTGCAAACTACGCGCCTGGCCAAGGGCGGTCAAGGCGCGGTGCAGATTGAGTTTGCAGTGATTTCAAAGCCTTGAGAATTGGGGCCCATTGCAGCGCGCCTGTGCGGGTTCTATGTTGCACCCGCAGGCGCGCAGCCGCGCGCGCCGCACAGAAAGGAGCTTCCAAATGAGCCTGCGCGCACGCATTTCCGACGGTTTGAAACAGGCGATGAAGGACAAGGCGGCAGACCGGCTGTCCACCCTGCGGCTGATCAACGCTGCGATCAAGGACCACGACATCGCCGCACGCGGGGCGGGCAAGGAGGCCGCGAGCGATGCGGATGTGCTGGCAATCCTGGGCAAGATGGCCAAGCAGCGCGCTGAGAGCGCCCGCGCCTATGATGAAGGCGGCCGGGCAGAGCTTGCCGCCAAAGAACGTGCGGAAATCGCCGTGCTTGAAGAGTTCCTCCCCCGCCAGTTGTCACCGGAGGAGACCCACGCGGCCATCGAGGCGGCGGTGGCGGAGGCGGGCGCAACCTCCATCCGCGACATGGGCAAGGTGATGGGCCTGCTCAAGGCGCAATACACCGGGCAAATGGATTTCGGCGCGGTGGGACCTGCGGTAAAAGACAGGCTCAATCAGAGCTAGCGTGCCGCCAGCGCGCGCTGCAGGTCGTCATAGAGCGCGATCCGCTCTTCTTCGCTCAGGAACGCGCCAATCTCGACCTCTCGGCCATGGCCACGCAGCGTGAGGTAGTGAGGCACCGGACCTTCGTCCTCATATTTGGTCAAGGTGGTCCAGTGACGGTTGTCCTCCCACTCCTTCACCTCGCCGCGCGGCGTGCGGTGGGTGAGCCGGGCGGTGGTGTCATCCAGCGTCAGCACCTCCACGATCTGGCGCGCGCGGTTGTTGGACCGCAGCGCAAAGTAGATGCCCGCCACCGCAAGCAATGCAAAGGGCAGAAGGCCCCAAAGCAGGACCGTGCCCAGCACGCTCAGCGTCGGGATCAGGATGAAAGCAAAGGTTGCGCCGATGAAGCCGACAAAGCCGCGCTCGGAGAGCGATTGATGGGGCCACAGACGCAGCTCTTGCGGGGTGGCGTCAGGCGGTGTTGTCCACTGATACGGCATAGCGAAAAACTAAGCGATCCTGCGGGTTTGGCAATGTGCCATCTTGAACTGCCGTTCAAAAATCCAGCGCGATCCAGACCGGCACATGGTCGGACGGCTTGGTGCCGCCCCGCACCTCGCGGTCGATCTGACAGTCCCGCAGCATGTCCGCGCAGCGCGGGCTCAGCAAGAAATGGTCGATCCGGATGCCGTTGTTCCGGTCCCAGGCGCCCGCTTGATAGTCCCAAAAACTGTAGTGACCGGGGCCTTGGGTGCGACTGCGAAAGGCTTCCGTCAGCCCTAGGTTCAGCAGCTTACGCCAGGCCGCCCGCGCCTCTGGCCGAAACAGGGCATCCTCACGCCAGTTCTCGGGGTGGGCGGCATCTTCGGCTTGCGGGATGATGTTGTAATCACCCGCCATGAGGAAGGGCGTCTCTTCGACCAGCAGCGCTTTGGCGCGGTCAATGAGCCGGTCCATCCAGGCGAGCTTGTAGTCAAACTTCGGCCCCGGCGCGGGGTTGCCGTTGGGCAGGTAGAGCCCGCATATGCGCAGCGCCTCCCGCTCACCCATCACCGTTGCCTCAATCCAGCGCGCCTGCGTGTCCTCGTCATCTCCTGGCAAGCCGCGAGAGATATCCTCCAGCGGGTACTTGGACAGGATCGCCACGCCGTTAAAACCCTTCTGGCCATGGGTTTCAACGATGTAGCCACGGTCTTCGAACATCTCGCGGGGAAAGGCATCATCGACGGATTTGATCTCCTGCAAGAGCGCCACATCGGGCTGCGCCTCATCCAGCCATGCAGGCAGCGCTTCCGCCCGCGCCTTGATGCCATTGATGTTGAAGGTTGCGATTTTCATGAAGCCCCCCGCGCTAAACTCCGCAGAGCTATCCCGCAATCTGCGCAGCGGAGCAAGGGAAAGCGAGCACCCTTAAATGGTGATTCTCATCAGAATTTCTATCGCATAAGGAGAGTTCGCCAAAATCGCGCTGGGGATCTCGTGGTTTTGGGGCCTGTGGATAGGTTTTTTCGTGCCTGTGGATAGTTTCTCAGTGGGCAATTTGTTGTGCTGCTTACAGCGGAGACCTTCTGTGGAGAAAAAGAGTATTGCAACCGTGAGGAGAAATTTCAGCTTTTGGGATACCGCATAAGGTGTAAGCGTTGAGGGGCTGCAATCGCAGCGGGAAACACAGACTGATAAAGGGATATCAAATGACCTTAAATGCGCTTCTGCTCACCCCTGAAAGCCAGGCAGCGGACACCGACACATCCATTTACACCGGCGCAGGCGTTTCGCTTTTCAGCTCAGGCTCCGCGCCAAAAGGCACGGATATGCTGGTGGGCGACGGCCTGGAACTGTTTACGACTTCCTGCATCGAGGAGGCCACGCAGGGGTCCCTTTTTGCAGGCGAGGGCGTGCAGATGTTCACGACCAGCTGCCTGGCAGAAGGCACAGATACGCAGTCCGGCGACAAGGTCGCGCTCTTCACCACAAGCTGCTGAAATATAACGCTTTCCCTGGAGTGTGCCGCACTCCGGGGAAAGCGCTGCTTTTTGTGCGAGGCACTTTATGGGCAATGTGATCGCTTTCAAATCCGCTCTGACCGGTCCTCGACAAGGAACGCTTGGCCAGCTGATCGGCGGCTTCGCCGAGGGACGTAGAAACCCCGAAGATGTGTTTTGGCTCAAGGAAGTGGCAGAGCTCTTGGGTGTGCTCGTGGCAACAGGCACACCGGTGAGCGCGCAAGATTTAAAGCCGCTTGAAGATTTTTACGCAAGCCTC
Source organism: Pseudomonadota bacterium (assembly GCA_039024775.1). Lineage (GTDB taxonomy): Bacteria > Pseudomonadota > Alphaproteobacteria > Rhodobacterales > Rhodobacteraceae > Sulfitobacter. Next base: position 97,158 of record JBCCPS010000001.1, on the reverse strand, counting down.
TCGGAACGCTTGCGTTTCTTCCCACAGTACTATCGGTTCCTGCTCTCCATCTGTCTTGATCTCGAAGACCTGGGCCTTCAGGGAGACACCGGCGCACAGCTTGCTGCATGGGTCAGCACCGAAGGGCTCGTGGATGCCGAGTTGTCAGACCTCCAAAGGGCTGAAGCGCGCCGTTTGCTGCACCGTCGCGGCGTCACTTTGGCCTGCGAGGGGCTTGATGCGCGCTTGCGCTGCTTCATCGAACGCCATCACACCTTTGCGCTGCCGAACAGGAAAGCGGCCTATGAACTTACGCACATCGTTTTCTACCTTTCTGACTATGGCAGGCGCGATCCTCTGCTTGATGAGAAATCAAAATTAAGTCTTATATACAGTGGGTTGCTGGCCTATCTTGATCAAAATTTCGACCTCTTGGCGGAGGTTTGCACCGCCCTGCGCTTTGCCGGATGCACGCCAAGCCCCACGTGGGAGCGTGCCGTGGCCAGCGCCCATAAGGGCATTCAGCCTACAGCAGCACAGCCGCAAGGCATGCAGGATGCCTATCACGAATATCTGGTTACGGGGTGGGCCCTGAAGGTGGCGGGGCTTGGCGGGTTTGAGCGTCTGGTGGATGTCGCCCATCCGCGCTTTGAACGCGCAGCCCCGCCCCAAGGGGTGCTGCGTGTTATGTCTGAATCTATGTATGATCTAGGACCGCAGCGGACGGACGACTGGGCCAAAATGCGCGGTCCTGTCTTTGCTCGGCTGGGTCAAAGCGGTCAAACTGTGATGCGCGCAGCCGAAGCCTCAACAGAGCATTTCGCGGGCTTTTTTGCAGGGTTTTCTCGGGCTCCGCAGTGCGCGGCTCTACATTGAAAAGGAGGTGCCGCAACCGCAGGAGGACGTGGCGTTCGGGTTCTCGATCACAAAACGCGCGCCAATCAGTTCCTCGGTGAAATCAATCACCGCATTGGCGAGAAAGGGCAGGGAGATGGCGTCAAAAACCACCTTTTGGCCATCGCCTTCCAGCACCAGGTCGTTCGCGCGGGGTTCATCAAGCGCGATTTCGTACTGAAAGCCTGAGCAGCCGCCGCCCTCCACTGCGATGCGCAGCGCCTTGCCATCCTCCGCCGCGCCGATCTCGGAAAGCCGTTCAAAAGCGCGCGGTGTGACTTTGGGGGGCAGGTTCATGGCCGCAAAAGCTCCGGTTTTCATCCTGGTACCTGTATCATATAGAAATCCCAAGGACAGGCCACAAGGATTTCGCCGATGCGCGCGCCTTACGCCTCTGATCCGGCACAGGCCAGGGGACGGCTCGTGGCGGAGGAGGAAAGCACCTTCCGGTCCTGTTTTCAGCGGGATCGGGACAGGATCATTCATGCCAGCGCGTTCCGCCGGCTCAAGCACAAGACGCAAGTATTTGTGGAGCATGAGGGCGACAATTACCGCACCCGGCTGACCCATTCCATCGAAGTGGCGCAGGTGGCGCGGACCATCGCCGGCGCGCTGGCGCTCAACGAAGAGCTCACCGAAGCGGTGGCGCTCGCCCATGATCTGGGCCACACGCCCTTTGGCCATACCGGGGAGGACGCGCTGCAAGCGCTGATGGCACCTTACGGCGGATTTGATCACAACGCGCAGGCGGTGCGGATCGTCACGCTTCTGGAACGCCACTATGCGGAATTTGACGGGCTTAACCTGACCTGGGACACGTTGGAGGGCATCGCCAAGCATAACGGTCCGGTGCAAGGCGCGTTGCCCTATGCCTTGGCCGAATACAACGCGCGTCATGATCTGGAGCTGCACACCCATGCCAGTGGGGAGGCGCAGGTGGCGGCGCTGTCGGATGACATTGCCTACAACAACCACGATCTGCAGGACGGCCTGCGCGCGGGGCTCTTTGAAGAAGCGGATATCCAGCAGCTGCCACTGGTGGGCCCGGCCTACGCCGCGGTGGACCAGCGCTATCCCGATCTTGATCCTTACCGGCGGCGGCATGAGGCGTTGCGCCGGGTCTTTGGTGCGATGGTGGAGGACGTGATCGCGACCTCCCGCGCAGCCCTTGCAGCGGCTGATTTGCAATCGGTGCAAACGCTGCGCCAGCACGGTGCGGCGGTCATTCGCTTTTCGCCCGCCATGTGGGCGGACCTGCAGGCGATCCGCGCGTTTTTGTTCAAACGCATGTACCGCGCGCCCAGCGTGATGGCAAAACGCGAAGAGGTGACGCGCGTGATCGAAGACCTCTTTCCGCTTTATCTCAGCGAACCGTCACTGATGCCGCGGCATTGGGGTGCGCGGATCGCTGAGGCAGGCAAGGATCAGACACAGCTTGCGCGGATGGTGGCCGACTATGTGGCCGGCATGACGGACCGTTTTGCCTTCCAGCAGCACGCCAAGTTGGTGGCAGGGCGTACCGGTTGAAAGCTGCGATGGCCAATGGGGAACTTGCCTGCATGGCGTGTTGACTGGCACCCGGGGCGTGGTAGGGAACGTGCCAGATGGACCTTTTTGCCGACATTCATCGCGCGCTTCTTGCCCAGATCGCGCAGCTGGCGGAGACCGGCATGTTGCCCGCGGATCTCGTGCTGGACAAGATCACCGTGGAGCCACCGGGTGATCCGGGCCATGGGGAGCTGTCGACCAATGCGGCTTTGATCCTGGCTGGCCAAACCGACCGGCCTGCGCGCGACATCGCGCAATCCTTGGGCGCGGGACTTGTGGCGGAGGCGGTGGTCGCGCAGGCAGAGGTGGCGGGGCCAGGGTTTTTGAACCTAACGCTGCCACCTGCGGCCTGGGACCGTGTGATAGACGCCGCGCTGGCCGATCCCGCCGCATTCGGGCGCCTGGAGGCTCCCGCCCAGAAGATCAACGTCGAATTCGTCTCTGCCAACCCCAGTGCGCGGCTGCAGGTGTCGCACGCCCGCGGCGCGGTCTTTGGCGATGCGCTGGCCCGGCTGTTGACCTTCCAGGGCCATGCGGTGACGCGCGAATACTACATCAACGATGCCGGACCCCAGGGCGACGTGCTCGCGCGGTCCGTCTATCTGCGCTACCTTAAGGTGCAGGGCCATGCCGTGGACAACGCCCATGCGGCCGCGGAGGACAGCGATCTTGACCGGCTAGCAGAAACGCTGGCCGCGCAGGTGGGGGAGGCACTTCTCGACCTTCCAGAAAGCGCATGGTTGGAGCAGGTGCGTGCCTTTTGCACGGACCAGATGATGCAGGTCATCCGCGCGGATCTGGCCGCGCTCGGCATTACGATGGACAGTTATTTTTCCGAAAGCACGCTGATGTCCAGCGGCCGGATTGAGGCCGCGCTGACCAAGCTGGAGGCGCTTGGGCTGATTTACGACGGGGTGCTGGAGCCAGCGGGCGGCACACCGCCGCCTGACTGGAGCCCGCGCGAACAGACGCTCTTTCGCTCCACCGCCCATGGCGACGATCAGGACCGCCCGGTGCGCAAGTCAGATGGCAGCTGGGCCTATTTCGCGCCCGACATCGCCTATCACTATGACAAGCTACAGCGGGGCTTTAATGCGCTCGTGGATGTGATGGGCGTGGATCACGGCGGCTATGTGAAGCGGCTCAAAGCGGTGGTCGCGGCGCTCTCGGGCGGGCAGGTGCCGCTTGACGTGAAGCTCTTGCATCTTACGCGCCGGGTGGAAGAAGACGCGCCCACGGATTTGCAGGCGCTGGTGCAGGCCGCGGGGGCCGGGCACTTGCGGCTCACCCTGCTGGCGCGGCGCAATGATGCGCCCGCGGCTCTTGACCCTGAGGCGATGCGCGCGCAGGTGCGGGAAAACCCCGCGTTCTGGATACAGTTCGCCCATGTGCATGCCCTCAGGCTCAGCCAGACCGCGCCGCCCGGCGATGTCTCAGCGCTTGATCAGTCGGATGCACGCGCGCTGATGCGCAAAGTTGCCGCCTGGCCCGCCGTGCTGGCGCGGGCGGGCAGGCTGCGGGAACCCAACCGCATGGCGCTCTATCTCATGGACCTGGCGGATGTGTTTCAGACCTGGCGTCAGGGATCTTGCGCCACGCTAAATGGGCAAGAGGCCGCAAAAAGTGCGCTTGCCGGAGCGGTGGCAATTGTAATTGCGACCGGTCTTGGTATTCTTGGCGTGAAACCCGCCGAAGAGATGCTGTAAGGCACACAAAACCGGCGGGCGCAGGCACACCGAAATGAGACCCAGGCAGGGCAATGCACCCTGCGGGCAGCGAGGCGCAGATGGCAGATTTCACCTACTCCCCCGAGAGCGGGGGTTCTCCCTACTCAGTGGCGGATCAGGCAGGTTCAACGTCCTGGTCCAACATGCTGGCAAACATGACAAATGTCGCGGGCGCGGTGGTGTCTCTGGCCCTGATCGTGGGCGTGGGGATCTGGGGCTACCAACTGCTTGTGCGAGATGTCAGCGGCATCCCAGTGGTGCGCGCGGCGGAGGGCGAAATGCGTGTGCGGCCCGAGGATCCGGGCGGCCAGTTGGCCCGCCACCAAGGTCTTTCCGTGAATGAGGTCGCCGCCGTTGGCACTGCAGCTGCCCCCGCCAATGAGCTGCGCCTCGCCCCTCAACCCGTTGACATCACCGAGGAAGACGCGGCCGCACCGGCCTCCCAGGTTGCATCCGCGCCACAGGAGAGCCCGGCGCCCACAGCCCCCGAGAGCGAAGTGCCGGATGTGGCTGCCGCCTTGCAATCGGGCAACGTGGACGATCTGGTCGCGCAGCTGACCGATGGCGTGACCCCGCTGGAAGCGCTTGCGCCAGAAACCACACAAGAGACCGCACCCGTGATTGCAGAACTGACTCCTGACCCTGGGGCCGCGGCGCCGCAAGAGGCTGCGGCCCCCGCGCCCACCTCTGGCCTGCGCGCCTCTCTCAGACCGCGCAAACGGCCATCAGCGCCTGCCATCACGACGCCCGCGGCGTCGGCAGAGGCTGAATTCACAAGTGCAAACACCTCCGCCGCGCTCGACGTGGATGCAAGCACGCTGCCTGTGGGCACTCGTCTTGCCCAGCTTGGCGCCTTTGACAGCGAGGCTGTCGCGCGCGAGCAGTGGGATGCGATCAACAGCCGTTTCAGCATCTACATGGCGGGCAAAAAGCGCGTGATCCAGAAGGCCAGCAGCGGCGGGCGCGTCTTTTACCGCCTGCGCGCCTTGGGCTTTGAAGACATCGCGGATGCACGGCGCTTTTGTTCCGCACTGGTGGCGGAAAACGCCGATTGCATTCCGGTCGTGACCCGCTGATGCGACCCTTTAGCGCCTGCATCCTCGATCCCGCTGGCACGCGCCTCACGCCGGACGAAAAGGCCTTCTTTCGCGATGCGAACCCCTTTGGCTTCATCCTCTTTGCGCGCAGCATAGAGACCCCCGACCAGACGCGCGCGCTCTGCGCTGAGCTGCGCGAGGCGGTGGGGCGTGAGGCGCTGATCACCATTGATCAGGAGGGGGGCCGCGTGCAGCGCATGGGCGCGCCCCATTGGCGCCAGTGGCCCGCGCCGCTCGATATGGTCGAACAGGCAGGCGCCGCCGCCCCGCGCGCGGCCTATCTGATGTATCGCATCATTGCAGATGAACTGCGCCGCGCGGGCGTGGACAGCAACTGTGCGCCCAGCCTGGATGTGGCCCGGCCCGATACCCACCCGTTTCTGCGCAACCGGTGTTTTGGCAGCGATCCTGCTCATGTCGGAGAGATTGGCGCGGCTGTCGCGCAAGGGCTGCTCGACGGGGGCGTCGTGCCGGTGATCAAACACATGCCGGGGCATGGCCGCTCCGTGGTCGATACCCATTTCGATCTGCCCGTGGTGCGCGAAAAACCTGAAGTGTTGCGGATGGATGATTTCGCACCCTTCCGCGCGCTGGCGCATCTGCCGATGGCGATGACCGCCCATCTTGTCTTTCGCGAGATCGACGCACAACCCGTCACGCTGAGCGCGCCCATGGTGCAACTGATGCGCGAGGACTTGGGCTTTGACGGGCTGTTGATGACCGATGACATCTCCATGAAAGCCCTTGACGGCACGCCCTGGGAGAATGCGGTAAAGGCGCTTGCGGCAGGCGTTGACGTCGCCCTTTTCTGCAACGGGTCGCTTGCGGACCGGATCAAGGTCGCCCAGGCCGCGGGAGAGATGCCGCCCACCAGCATGGCCCGGGCCCAAGCCGCGCTGGATGCGCGCAAAACCCCCATGGATGTTGACATTCCCGCCCTCGAAGCCGAATTTGAAGCGGCTCTGGGCGGGGCTTTGCATGGCTGAAACGACATTCGAAGAAGACCCCGTATCGGTCAAGGAACGGCTCGCGGCTGAGGCTTTGATCGTTGATGTGGACGGCTTTGAAGGGCCGCTGGACGTGTTGCTGACGCTCAGCCGCACGCAAAAGGTCGATCTGCTCAAAATCTCCGTTTTGCAGCTGGCGCGCCAGTATCTGGCCTTTGTCGAAAAGGCCAAGGCGCTGCGGCTGGAGCTGGCCGCTGACTACCTGGTGATGGCCGCCTGGCTCGCGTTCCTCAAATCGCGCCTGCTTCTGCCGCCAGACCCGGCGGAGGAGGGACCGTCGGGCGAAGAACTGGCGGCGCATCTGGCGTTTCAGCTCGAACGCCTGGCCGCGATGCGCGATGTCGCGGCGCGGCTGATGGCGCGCGACCAGTTGGGGCGGGATTTCTTCGCCCGGGGCCAGACCACGGATATGACCCGAGTGCGCCGGGTGACCTACACTGCCACGCTGCTTGATCTGATGCAGGGCTACGCCCGCATCCGCACCCGCGACGAATTTCGCCCCTTCGTCATGGACCGCGACGCGGTCTTCACGATGGAGCAGGCTTTGGAGCGGATGCGCGGGCTCATCGGCTATGCGGGCGACTGGGGCGATTTGATGAGCTTTCTGCCCGAGGGCTGGGAGAGCGATCCGGCGCGCCGCCGCTCGGCCACCGCTGCGACCTTCGCTGCTTCGCTGGAACTGGTGAAAGAGGGGCATCTGGAGATCCGCCAGACGGAGACATTTGCCCCCATCCAGCTGCGCAAAAAGGATTAACTGCGTGTCTCAGGGGCCTGAAGAAAAAGAAGAAAGCCTGTTTGAAGCGCCACCGCTTGCCGAACAGGAACGTATGATCGAAGCGGTGCTTTTTGCCACATCTGAACCCATCACGATCAAAGAGCTGGAAGCGCGCATGCCTCATGGCTGCGACGCGGCAGAGGCGATGGTGCTTTTGCGCAAACGCTATGAGGGGCGCGGGGTGCAGGTGGTCAAGATCGACGACCGCTATGCGTTTCGGACAGCCGCGGACCTTGGGTTTTTGATGCAAAAAGAAACGGTTGAGGTGCGCAAGCTCAGCAGGGCCGCGATTGAGACCTTGGCCATCATCGCCTACCACCAGCCGGTCACGCGGGCGGAAATCGAGGAAATCCGCGGGGTATCCGTCTCTCGCGGGACGGTGGATCAGTTGCTGGAGCTCGAATGGATCCGCTTTGGTCGGCGCAAGATGACGCCGGGACGGCCTGTGACGTTTGTGGTGACGCAAGGCTTTCTGGATCACTTCGGGTTGGAGAACGCCCGCGACCTGCCGGGGTTGAAAGAGCTGCGCTCCGCCGGATTGCTGGAGAACCGCCCGCCGCCGGGTGCAGCTCCGCTGGGCGGCGAAGAGGAGGAGGAAGACCCCAGCGTGGATCAGAGCGAAATGTTCGAGGAATAGGCGGTTCCGCCAGTTCTGGCGGGGTTTTGAAACGCAACGCCTGAAAAACGCCGCAATCGGTGCTATATTGCACACTGAGGCAGAAAAAGGGGAAACCCATGAACCTGAACCACATCATCAATATCATCATCCGGCAGGTGATGGGACAGCTGATCAACCGCGGCGTGCGCGCAGGCTTTGACAAGGCCGGAAAGATGGCCGACCAGCGCAAGGCCGCTCGGGGTGAGCCGGTGCCGGAACCCAGCGAGATGACGCCACAGGAACGCCGACAGCGCCGACGCGAACGCCAGCAGGCGCGCGAAATGCGCCAGAAGATGAAAGCCGGTCGCGGGGCAGGGCGGTTCTGAAGAGGTCCTAGTTTTCTTTTCGGGCAACGACGCGGCAGTGGATGTAATCCATCGCGTGCCCGTCGGGGTTTTCCGCCACAAGGTCTTCATATGACTGATAAAACCGGTCGATGATCGCGGCGATCTCCTCTGGTTTTCGCGTGGGCGACAGGCCGGACACGAATGTCGGCTCCGACCAGCTGCGCAGCGTCGGGATGTAGCTTTTGGCGAAGTCCCGCGCGCTCATACCGCCTTGGGCAAACGCCTCTTCAAAGGGGCAGCGTGTGTGCAGCGTGCCGATGTCTTCCAGCCGCAATCCTGCGCGGTAGACGGGGCTCGTCTCATCCTCGAAGGGGGCGGCAAATTCCTCAACCGTGCGGTAAGCCTGCGGAAAATTAGTAGCGGCAAACTCCTCTTGGCTGATCACGCCCTCCGTGGCCAGCGCCTGCCAGAGCTGTGCGAAGGTGTCGAACATGGACACCCCGCCGGTGTGGCCCAGAAAGCGGCCCTGTTCATCGATCCCGAAGTTGTAAAGCACCAGCCGCCCGCCGGGCGCAAGCTCTGCCGCGCGGGCGGTCAGGAATGCCTCCCAATCACGCGCGCCTTGCGCCATGTAAGCACTGCGTACTTCACCGGATGCGCCGACCATATGCACGTGATCGGGAATTTCCGCAGGCGTTTCGGAGACATAATGGCTAGCCGTCGCGCTGAAACCCAGGTGCAAGGTACCGGGCGGCACGATTGGATGGTGAAAGGAGGTGGCGGAGGCCATCAAGTAAACATTGTCAACTTCGGGCGCCACCGCTGCGAGGTCTGTTTGGCCGTGCACGATGCGAAAGAGCTGGCCGAAGTCATTGCGCGGCAGATCGGTATAGACCAACTGCAGCGCACGCTGGGGAAGCGCCGCCCGCAGGCCGGTCAGGATTTGGGTCCACATCTCAATTGATGTGCCGCCGTCAGCCGCCCCCATGTCGGTCATCGTAACGGGCGCGCCGTCATCTGCCAGCGCTTGCGTGGCCAATGCCGCCTCCACCACCGGGGTGGCGGCCATGATCACGTTGCGCGCACCTTTGGTCGCTTGCGAGTAGTACCCCGCGCCCTTCATCGCCATGAACCGGCTTGTGTCGTCTGCCATCTGCGCCTCCTGAATGAGCGGGAGGGCCGTCAGCCCGCGCGAAAGTGCTTGCTGAGCTTCAGGCCCTGGCCCTGATAATTCGATGCGATGCCCGCACCATAAAGCTGTGTGGGCACTTCGCACATCTTTTCATAGACCAGCCGCCCCACGATTTGTCCGTGCTCCAGCACGAAAGGGGCCTCGTGGCAGCGCACCTCCAGCACCCCGCGCGAGCCCGCGCCACCGGCGGAAGCATGGCCGAAACCGGGGTCGAAAAAGCCCGCGTAGTGCACGCGAAACTCCCCCACCATGGCCAGAAACGGCGCCATTTCAGCGGCATGAGAGGGCGGGATGGTCACCGCCTCCCGACTGACAAGGATGTAGAAAGCGCCCGGATCAAGGATGATTTGGCCATCGGTGCTGTGCAGTTCTTCCCAGTATTCCGCAGGGTCGTATCGCCCGATCTGATCCAGATCGATCACGCCGGTGTGCGGCTTTGCGCGGTAGCCCACGCGCGTGCTGCCCGGCAGTCTGAGGTCCACCGAAAACCCAAGCCCGTCGTCAATCACCGCTGGGCCGTCCACCAGCGGTGTTTCGGCGTGCAGCGCGCGCAGGGCGGCATCATCCAGCATCGCATCGCCTCGGGAAAAGCGCATCTGGTTGAGCCGCATGCCAGGGCGCACCAGCACAGAAAAGCTGCGCGGGCAGATCTCAGCGTAGAGCGGGCCGGTGTAGCCACGCTCGATCCGGTCGAATTCCGTGCCGCCGTCTGTGATGGTGCGGGTCAAAAGGTCCAGCCGCCCGGTGGAACTTTTGGCGTTGGCCACCGCGGACAGATCGCCCGGAAGGGCGAGGCGTTCCATCAGCGGCACCACATAGACACAGCCCTTTTCCAGCACCGCCCCCGCGCTCAGATCGACCTCGTGCATCGTGAAATCCGCAAGCCGCGCCGCAACCGTGCGGCCCTGGCCCGCCAGAAAGGACGCGCGCACGCGGTAGGCGGTCGGCCCAAGGCGCAGATCAAGGCTTGCGGGCTGTATCTGGGCGGGCAGGATCGCGGGGTAGGCGGCGATCTGACCCGCCTCGATCATGGCGCTGATGTGCTGGTTGGGGATCACACCCTGCATGTGCGCGCCTTTCCTGCCGTCCCCGGGCAAACAAACGCCCGCGGCACGGATGCCACGGGCGGTTTTGTGATGGTCGGGCTAGCAGGACTCGAACCTGCGACCTTCCGTCCCCCAGACGGACGCGCTACCAGGCTGCGCCATAGCCCGAACTGAGGGCGTTCATAACCAATCCTTGCCTTGACGCAAGAGAGAAATGCCGCCCAAGTCACCTGTCTGATCCGTCACTCAGGCGGGCGCGTCACGGACCGCCGCTGGGCGTTCATATCGTCCCTGAGGGCGGTGAGCCGGTCGATCAGAGGCGCGATCTGCGCGGCCTGCGCGGCGGAAAGCGACGCCAGGCTGTAGGAGGCGGAAAGCGCGGCGGGGGCAACAAGGAAATCCGCCTCCGGCGTGAAGGGCGGGATGTCGATGTTGCGCGCAGACGGGGCGGGGGCCGCAGGCTCAGCCGCCTCGGGTTCGGACGGCGCGTCTTGCTTGGGCGGCTCGGAGGTGTCCGTCTCAGCCATCGGTTGGCGTAGAAAGGCGGGCAGCTCGGACGCAGGAGCCGGTGCTTCGGTCGTCTCGGGCTCTGCGACGGGTTCTTCTCGTGCCGAGGCTGGGCTCTGGCGCAGGAAGGAAGGCAGATCCGCGAGGGGCGCGGGGCTGTCATCTGGCGCGTCTTCCGCCGGTGCATCGCCGACGGGCTGTGTGTCTAAAGGTTCAGGCTGCGGTTCAGGCGCCGGTGATGCAGGGGGCATCTCCTCTTGCGCTTCGGGCTCCGGATCGGCCAGCATGTCAACCTGCGGGTCCAATTCCGGCTCTCGCTCGGCGGTGTCTTCTGGCTTCGGCTCGGCAAGCATGTCCAGCTGGCGTTCTGGTTCCTGCGCCGGTTCTGCCCTTTGCGCCACCGTGTCCTCTGGCTCTGCCGCACCCTCCTGCGCTGCAACAACGTCCTCTTCCGCAATCTCGTCTGCGTCGGGTTCTTCTGTCTCCGGTGCGGGTTCCGGTGGGCTCGGTGTGGGGCTTGTGAATTCCAGCACAACGCCGCGGTCCTCCGGCACCTCATCGGCCTCAGGCACCTCGCCCGGCATGTCGTCAAGCTGGCCCAGCGTACCGTCATCAAGCGGCTGAGACAGGTCAGAGACATAGCTCATCCCTTCTTCGCGCAAGAGCTTCTGCACGCCCTTGATCGTCAGTCCATCGTCGTGCAGCAACCGCTTGATACCGCCAAGCAAAAGCATGTCCGTCGGGCGGTAGTAGCGCCTGCCGCCCGCGCGTTTGATCGGTTTGACCTGACTGAACTTGCTTTCCCAAAACCGCAGGACATGGGCCTGAACGCCCAGCCATTCAGCCACCTCGGAAATTGTACGGAAGGCTTCCGGGCTTTTGGCCATTGCTACTTCTTGTTGCCGCTTGCGACGCGGTCTTTCATCAGGTGAGACGGCCGGAAGGTCAGCACCCGGCGCGGGTTGATCGGCACTTCCTCGCCCGTTTTAGGGTTGCGGCCCACGCGCGCCGTCTTGTCCCGGACAGAGAACGTACCAAAGGACGAAATCTTCACCTGTTCGCCGCGCACCAGCGCGTCCGACATGTGATCTAGAACAGATTCAACGAGTTGCGCGCTTTCGTTCCGGGACAGACCCACCTCGCGGAAGACGGCCTCGCTCAGATCCATCCGCGTCAATGTCTTGTTGGCCATAACTTCCCCCAGTATTTCGGACAACATAGGCCCGCACATTTTCGTGAGTCAACAAGAAGGGCTCGCAACCCACGGGTAAATTTGCGTTTTATCGCCTACCAGCGCAGCACGACCGCGCCCCATGCAAGCCCGCCGCCGATGGCTTCGGTCACGATCAGATCGCCGGTTTTGATCTGCCCGCGGTCGCGCCCCACGGACAGCGCCAGTGGGATCGATGCGGCGGAGGTGTTGCCGTGGTCCTGCACGGTGACCACCACGCGGTCCATCGGCAGGCCCAGCTTCTTTGCGGTGCCCTGGATGATGCGGATGTTCGCCTGATGGGGCACGACCCAGTCGACCTGCTCTGCCGTCACGTCCGCACGGGCCATCGCCGTGGTCGCGGTGGCAGAGAGCTTTTCAACCGCGTGCCGGAAGACCTGATTGCCTTGCATCCTCAGATACCCTGTGGTGCCGGTGCTCACACCCCCATCCACGTACAACAGATCCTGATAGCGCCCGTCGGAGTTCAAATCGGTGGACAGAACGCCGCGATCCTGCGGCGTGCCCGCGCCCTCCTGGCGCTCCAGCACCAGCGCGCCCGCGCCGTCGCCAAAGAGCACGCAGGTGCCCCGGTCGGTCCAGTCCATGATCCGGCTGAAGGTCTCCGCGCCTATCACCAGCACACGGTTCGCCTGCCCCGAGGCGATGAGCGCGCTGGCGTTGGACAGCGCAAAGACAAAGCCCGCGCAGACCGCTTGCACGTCAAAGGCAAAGCCCCGCGTCATGCCAAGCTGGGATTGCACCATCGTGGCGGCGGAGGGGAAGGTCAGATCGGGCGTGGACGTCGCCAGCACAATGGCATCCACGTCATCGGGGCCCAGCCCCGCATCGGCCAGTGCGGCGCGGGCGGCCTGCGTGGCCATCTGCGATGTCGTCTCTCCCTCAGCCGCGAAGTGCCGCCGTTCGATGCCGGACCGGGAGCGGATCCAGGCGTCATCGGTGTCGAGCGTCTGTTCAAACTCGGCGTTTTCCACCACGCGCGCAGGCAAATAGTGCCCGCATCCGATCACCACAGCGCGCGATGTCATGAGGCGTTCTCTGCAGCAGGCGGAGTGTGCATGGCAGTCGCTACCCGGGCGGCAAGCTTGTCGTTGAAGCGGTTCTCCGCCAGATGCGCGGCCAGTTGGATCGCGGCCGCAACTCCGGTCGCATCCGCGGAGCCGTGGGATTTGACCACCGTGCCGTTGAGCCCCAGAAACACACCGCCGTTCACCCGGCGCGGGTCGATGCGGATGCGCAGCCGCTGCAAGGAGGTGTAGGCCAAAAGCGAGGCGAGCCTTGAGAGCGGCGAATACTTGAAGGCCTCGCGCAGCCGTGTGCCAATCAGGCTCGCCGTGCCTTCGCCCGTCTTGATGGCCACATTGCCGGTAAAACCGTCGGTGACGATGACATCGGCGGTATCGCCTGCCAGATCACCGCCTTCCACGAAGCCCACGAAGTCAAAGCCAGCATCCGCGCAATGTGCGCCGATCAGGTCATACGCCTCCTTGAGCTCGCTGCGGCCCTTGTGTTCCTCCGTGCCGACATTGAGCAAGCCCACCCGGGGGCGCGCCACGTCCATGCCGTTGCGCGCGTAAGACGTGCCCATCAGCGCAAACCGCAGTAGATCATCTGCATCCGCGCGCACATCCGCGCCCACATCCAAGAGCACGTTGAACCCCTGCACGTTGGACGAAGGGTAAAGCACCGCAATCGCAGGCCGGTTCACACCTGGCAGTTTGCGCAGCCGGATCATCGACATGGCCATCAGCGCGCCGGTGTTCCCGCAGGAAACGGCCACCGCCGCCTCCCCGCTGCGCACGCTTTCGATGGCCGACCACATGGAGGTCTCCTTACCGGTGCGCACCACCTGGCTTGGTTTGTCTTCCATGGAGACGACCGCGCTGGCGTGGCGCACTTCAAAGCGGTCCTTCAGGTCGGGCCGCTTTGATACAAGGTCCTCAAGCTGTACCTGATCGCCGTGCAGCACGAAGTCCAATTCGGGATGTGCCTTTGCCGAAAGCGAACACCCCGCCACAACCGCAGCAGGGCCTTCATCACCGCCCATGCCATCCACTGAAATGAGGATGCGCCCCGGGTGTCTGTCTTGTCGCTCGGTCAGCGCCGTCATCGGTGCGACTGCCTTGTCAGATGGAACTTGCGTTCCGACAGCTTACGCCGCGTCTTCTTCGAGGTCTATTTCTTCCACCATCGCGACAACTTCGTTGTCGTCATAGTGGCCGCAGGCCGCGCAAATATGGTGCGGGCGCTTGAGCTCACCACAGTTGGAACACTCATTCGGGTTCGCAGCGGAGAGCGAATCATGCGCGCGACGGTTGTTGCGGCGCGATTTGGAAACTTTGTTCTGCTGGACAGCCATGACGGTGCCTTCTTAATCTCGCGGTCGCAGCGCTGATGATGGCTGCAAGCCTGGTTACATCTCTTCCCGGTGGGATATCACGCCGCTTTAGGCGAGGGCCCGGGCGTTGTCCAACCCTATTTGGGTGAGGCGCGCAAAATACTGCGAAAGCCCCGGTTTGCAAGCCGGTTTTTAGCCCGCTTCATCGTCATCCTTTTCCAGCGATGTCTTGAGTTCCGCAAGGCCCGCAAAGGGGCGCGCGTCCGCGTCCGTCATCGCCTTTGCCCCCGGCGCCGTGTAGACCATCTGGCCCAGTTCAGCCCCATCTTTACGCGGAAAATCCGGTGCAGCGATGCTGAGCGCTTCGATCATCACGGCCTCGGGGTCAATCCAGGCCCCCAGCGCCTGCACCGCGTCATCCTCCGGCATCTCCGCCTCAGGCTCTTGCGGGTCCTCGAAATCGCGCGCGAAAACCCGGTGCACATCCGTGTCGATGCGCGTTGTCACAGGCTCCAGCGTGACAACGCAGTCTTGCACGACCGTCGCCCCAAGCTTGGCCTCAAGCGCCCAATCATCCCGGCCCATGGGGCGCAGGAGGCCTTCGAAATTCAGCTTGCGCAGGCCCGTGAACCCCAGCGTTGCCGCGATCTCAATGCAGGCCGTCGCGTCGGGCCGCAGGGCAAAGCGGTGCTGTGCGTTGGCACCCAGGTCAGAAACGCGGATGGCACTAGGGCTTGGCGGAAGGGACGGCATCGCGGGTTTGCTTTCGTTTCTTGAAGCACAAGGGGGAGTTGGTGTATGCGGAATAAAAGCCGTGCGTAACAAGGGCAAGAGGGCAGACAGATGCGTAGGACACGCCAGGCGGGGGCGTCCCCCATCAGGACCGCGATTCTCGCCGTCAGCCTTGTCAATCTGGTGGCCGTTGCTGGATGCTCCCCGACGTTCCGCAATCACGGCTACATCCCCCCGCAGGAAGAGCTTGATTCCATCGAAGTGGGCCGCGACACTCGCGCGTCTGTTGCCGAAAAAGTGGGCGTGCCGGTGTCCTCGGGCGTGCTCAACGACAGGGGGTACTACTATGTGCGCATGCGCACGCGCACGATCGGCCCCTTGGCCACGCAAGAGATTGAACGTCAGGTTGTGGCCATCAGCTTTGCCAGTAACGGCACGGTTCAGAACGTCGAACGCTTCGGGCTCGAGCGTGGCAAGGTGGTGCCGCTGCAACGGCGCGTGACGTCCTCTCCCGTCAGCGACAAATCCTTTATCCGGCAGCTTCTGGGGAATATTGGTCGGTTCAACCCCGCAGGGCTTGCCGGGTAGCATTTGGCGCATATCTGCCTGGCTAGAATGGGCATTGAGATCACTCTTGAAAAAGGCCGCTACCGGGCGCGCGAGGCTGACAAGGCTGCTGACATTGAGGCCGCACAGGCGCTGCGCGCGCGCTGCTTTGGGCTTAAGACCGCGCGTGACGCGGATGCCTTTGATGCCCGCAGCCGGCACATCTTGATCGAAGAGCAGGAAAGCGGCGCGCTGGTCAGCTGCTTTCGGCTTTCAGCACTTCGGGGCGAGGACCTGGAACAAAGCTATGCCGCGCAATTCTATGAACTCAGCGCGCTGCACAGCTATGACGGGCTGATGATGGAGCTGGGGCGCTTTTGCGTGCATCCTGACCGGTCTGATCCGGACATCATGCGCCTGGCTTGGGCTGCGCTTACCGATTTTGTGGACCGCCACGACGTCAAACTGCTGTTTGGCTGCTCGTCTTTCGCGGGCGTGGAGGTGGCGGAGTACCTCGATGCCTTCGCCATACTCAAGGAACGTCATCTGGCGCCCAAGCGCTGGCTGCCGCAGGTGAAAGCGCCCGACGTCTTTCGTTTTGCCAGCCGCCTGGCCCGTGCGCCCGACCGGGCGGAGGCGATGCGCCGGATGCCGCCGTTGCTCAAGACCTACCTGATGATGGGTGGCTGGGTCAGCGACCACGCGGTGGTGGACCGGCAGATGAACACGCTGCACGTCTTCACCGGCGTGGAGATCGGTGCGATCCCTGACAGCCGCAAACGCCTTCTGCGCGCTTTGGTCTGACGTCGCCGTCTGGGTTTTGTTGGCGTCAACAGCAGGCATTGACGCGGCATCACGGCCCGGATAGCCCCGCCCCCATGGCCCGCGCTCCTGTTTTGCAACTCAGCGATATCTCGCTCACCTTTGGGGGCGATCCCGTCTTCGACGACCTGTCGCTGATCGTGCAGCCGGGGGACCGCGTGGCGCTGGTGGGGCGCAACGGGTCGGGCAAATCCACGCTGATGAAGGTGATGGCCGGGCTGGTGGAGCCCGACCGTGGCGATGTGATCGCAGGGCAGGGCGTGTCCGTTGGATACATGGAGCAGGACCCCGATCTGACGGGATTCGCGACGCTTGGCGATTTCGCCGCCGCCACGCTTGAGCCCGGTGAGATGTACAAGGTGGAACGCGCGGGCGCGGGGCTCAAGTTCGACCCAGACAGGCCCGTCTCCACCGCCTCGGGCGGCGAGCGGCGGCGCGCAGCGCTTGCCCGGCTGATGGCCGAAGCCCCCGCGCTGATGCTGCTGGACGAGCCCACGAACCACCTCGATATCCAGGCCATCGCCTGGCTGGAGGCGGAGCTTCAGACCACCGATGCGGCCTTTGTGCTAATCTCTCACGACCGCGCGTTTCTGCGTGAGCTTTCCCGCGCAACGCTTTGGATTGACAGAGGAATGGTGCGGCGACAGGAGAAGGGCTTCACCGCCTTCGAGGCCTGGCGCGACCAGACCTGGGAAGAAGAGGACAGCGCGCGGCACAAGCTCAATCGCAAGATCAAGGCGGAGGCGCGTTGGGCGGTGGAAGGCATCTCTGCCCGGCGCAAGCGCAACCAGGGGCGAGTGCGGGCGCTGCAAGACCTGCGCGCCGAGCGCGCCAGCCAGATCAAACGGCAGGGCACCGCCGCCATGGCGCTGGAAGCGGGGCCCAAGTCGGGCCGCAAGGTGATCGAGGCTAAAGGCATCGCAAAACGCTTTGGCGGGACTGAGATTCTGCGCGACTTCTCCCTGACCGTGCAGCGGGGCGACAGGATCGCGCTGGTGGGGCCCAATGGCGTGGGCAAGACAACGCTTTTGAACATGCTCATCGGCCGCGAGGCGCCAGACTCGGGCAGCGTGACGCTCGGCACGAATTTGGAACTGGCGCTGTTTGACCAGACCCGCGCGCAACTGGACCCGGAGATGTCCCTTTGGGACAGCCTGACCGGTGATCCGGACATGCGGGTGGGCGGCAAGGCGGACCAGGTGCTGGTCCGGGGCGCGCCCAAACACGTGGTAGGCTATCTCAAGGAGTTTCTCTTTGATGAGGCGCAGGCCCGCGCGCCGGTGCGGGCCTTGTCAGGAGGCGAAAAGGCGCGGCTGTTGCTGGCCAAAATCATGGCGCGGTCCTCCAACCTGTTGGTTCTGGACGAGCCGACGAATGATCTGGACGTCGAAACACTGGACTTGTTGCAAGAGCTGATCGGCACCTACGACGGCACAGTGCTGTTGGTCAGCCACGACCGGGACTTTCTGGACCGGGTGGCGGCCACGACAATTGCGATGGAAGGCGATGGGCGCGCGACGGTTTATGCGGGCGGCTGGTCTGACTACCAGCGCCAGCGGCAGGTGGATGCGAAGGCTGCGGCGGCGGTGAAGCCACAAGAGCAGCCAGCGCGCGAAAACCCTAGCGCAATAGCAAAACCGGGGCTCAGTTTCACCGAAAAGCACCGGTTGGAGGCTTTGCCCGCTGAACTGGAGCGCCTGGAGGCTGAGATCGCAAAGCTGGAGCAGCTGTTGAGCGATCCGGAGCTTTTCAATCGCGAGCCCGTTAAGTTCAACAAAGCCACGCAAGCCCTTGCAGAACGTCAAGAAAAGCTTGCCGCGTCGGAGGAGGAATGGCTGCTGCTGGAGGAAAAGCAGGCGCAGGCGTAAGCCGCGCTAACGCATCCGCAGCGCGCCATCCAGGCGGATCACCTCGCCGTTGAGATAGCCCATCTCCACAATAAACCCGGCAAGACAGGCGTATTCGGAAGGATCGCCCAGCCGCGCAGGATTGGGCACATCGGCCGCGAGGGAGGCTTGTACATCCTCCGGCAGGCCCTTGAGCATCGGCGTGCCAAAGATGCCGGGTGCGATGGTCATCACCCGGATGCCTTCGCGCGCCAGATCGCGGGCCATGGGCAGCGTCATCCCCACCACACCACCCTTGGACGCGGCATAGGCCACCTGACCCTTTTGCCCGTCGAAAGCGGCGATGGAGGCGGTGTTGATGATCACGCCGCGCGCGCCGTCTGGTTCCGGGGCGTTTTTGGCCATCTCCACGCTGGCCAGCCGTGCGACATTGAAGGTGCCGATGAGGTTGACGTTAATGGTGGCCTTGTAGGTGTCGAAAGGGTGTGCGCCGTCGCGTCCTAACGTCTTGGCAGCGGGCGCGATACCGGCGCAGTTCACGCAGGCGGTGATCTTGCCCATCTCTCGGGCCGCATGGGCGATGGCAGCCTGTACGGAGGCTTCATCAGTGACATCCGTTTCCGCGAAATGCCCGCCAAGCTCTGCCGCAACGGCCGCGCCCCGCTCGGTATCGCGGTCCAACAGGGTGACCTGCGCGCCTTGGGCGGCAAAGTGGCGCGCGGTGGCCTCGCCCAGACCGGACGCCCCTCCGGTGATGACGGCTGCGGTCGTTGCCAATTCCATCGCGGCCTCCTTCAGCCTTGGCCGAGTTGCACTAACGCGTGGCGTTTTTTACCCGCGCTGAGCTTGATGGGAGAGGCGAGCGCCGCCGCGTCGATCATGAGCCCCGCGTCGCTGAGCGGCACGTCATCGAGCCGCGCGCCGTTCTCTGCGATCAGGCGTTTGGCCTCCTTGCCGGAGCTTGCGAGGCCCGATTTCACGATAAGCTGAACGATGGAGATGCCGTCGCCCAAATCTTCCGCGCTGAGTGTCAGCGTCGGCAAATCCGCACCCACGCCGCCCTTTTCGAAGACCTCCCGCGCGGTGCTCTCTGCCGCTGCCGCCGCATCCGCGCCGTGCAGCAGGGTTGTGACTTCATTCGCCAGACGGACCTTGGCATTGTTGATCTCTGCCCCGTCGAGAGCGCCGAGGCGGTCGCATTCGTCCACCGGCAATTCGGTGAAAAGCTTCAGGAACTTGCCCACGTCCGCGTCATCGACATTGCGCCACCACTGCCAGAACTCATAAGCGCTCATCATATCGTCATTCAGCCAGACCGCGCCGTCAGCAGACTTGCCCATTTTCTTGCCGTCCGCGCGCGTCACAAGCGGCGTTGTGAGGCCAAAGGCATCCTGCGCATCCACCCGGCGGATCAGATCAGCGCCCGAGACGATGTTGCCCCACTGGTCCGAGCCACCCATCTGCAACCGGCAGCCGTAGCGGCGGAAAAGCTCCAGATAGTCGTAGGATTGCAGCAGCATGTAGTTGAATTCGATGAAGCTGAGCGCCTGCTCACGGTCCAGACGGCTTTTCACGCTCTCGAAGGCCAACAGCCGGTTCACGGTGAAGTGCTGGCCGATGTCGCGCAGAAAGTCGATGTAGTGCAGCTGGTCCAGCCATTCCGCGTTGTTGACCAGCGGGGAGTCAGTGGGTCCGTCGCCGTAGGTGATGTATTTTGAGAACACCCGGCGGATGCTGTCAGCATTGGCCTCGATCTGGTCCACGCTGAGGATCTTGCGCATCTCGTCCTTGCCCGAGGGATCGCCCACCTTGGTCGTGCCGCCGCCCATCAGCGTGATGGGCCGGTGCCCAGTTTTTTGCATCCAGCGCAGCAGCATGATCTGCACCAGATTGCCGATGTGCAGGCTGGTCGCCGTCAGGTCAAAACCGATGTAGCCCGTGACCACTTCGCGCGCCATGCGCTCGTCCAGATCCTGCAGGTTCGTGCAGTCAGCGATAAAGCCCCGGGTGCTGAGCTCGGTGATGAACTCGGATTTCGGGTGGTAGGTCATGGCTTGCCTCGGATTGCGGATGCGGGGCAAGCTATAGGCGCGAGGCGAGCAAAGGAAAAGGCCATGAATGGCGTGAGGCCGAGGCAAGTGGGAAAAACGGGGCCAATCAGGGCGTTGGGGGCCATGTCGGGTACCTCGCTTGATGGGGTGGATGCGGCGGTTCTTCAAACGGATGGGCATGCGATCACGCGCTTTGGGGCGCATGGGTACCGCGCCTATTCGGAGGTGGAGCGCGCGGTGATTGCCCGCGCGCTGGGGCAATGGGACGGGCCGGATGTCGCGGCGGCCGCTGGGGTGGTGCAAGCCGCCCATGAGGCGCTGCTGGGCGGGTTTGAGGACGTGGACCTGATCGGTTTTCATGGCCAGACAGTGGCCCACGCGCCACGCACGCGCGGCACGCTTCAGGTGGGCGATGGTGCAGCACTCGCGGATGCTTTGGGGGTGCCGGTGGTGTGGGACTTTCGCAGTGCCGACATTGATCTGGGCGGGGAGGGCGCGCCGCTGGCACCGTTTTTCCACCATGCTTGTGCACGCTACGCTGAGGCCGCGGCACCGCTCGCGTTTCTCAATCTGGGCGGTGTGGGCAACCTCACCTGGGTCGATCCCGCTAAGGCGCGGCCCGAGGAGGACGGCGCGCTTTTGGCATTCGACACCGGGCCCGCCAATGCGCCGATCAATGATCTGATGCAGGCACGGCTGGGCCAAGCCTTTGATCGGGACGGCGCCGTCGCATCGAGAGGAACGGTCGCGCAGGGCGCGCTGGAGCTCTTTCTGGCGGAGCCCTATTTCGCCCGCGTGCCGCCTAAGTCGCTAGATCGGAACGATTTTTCCGAGATGATCGGCCTCGTGCACGAACTCAGCGATGCCGATGCCGCCGCCACCCTCACCGCGATGTGCGCTGCAGGCGTGGCGGAGGCGATGCAGCACTGCCCCGCGCCGCCCGCAAAGGTGCTGGTCACGGGCGGCGGGCGGCACAACCCGGTTTTGATGCAAATGCTCACGGTGTCGCTCGATTGCCCGGTTGAACCGGTGGAGGCGCTGGGGCTCGATGGTGATATGCTTGAGGCGCAGGCATTCGCCTTTTTGGCGGTGCGCGTGGCGCGGGGCCTGCCGACCTCTTGTCCCGGCACCACGGGCGTGCGCGCGGCGGTGGGCGGCGGTACGCTCAGCCGCCCGCATCAGGCTATTGAGGTCTGAAGCATCCAACCCAAACCCGGAGACACCCCGCTTAATTCTAAAAACCCGCCCAACAGGAACTGTTGGGCTGCGCCGTCCCGCCCCCCCTCACGCCGGAGGCGTGCTTGCAGCACGACGGGCGGCGCATTTGCGCCACCCCGCGGGACGGCGCATGAACTGATATTATCGATGTCTCCGGTCTTGGGTTAGCTGCTTCAGCGCGTGAGCCCACGGGCATATTCAGCACTAAATTCGCCGTAGCCATTGGACACGGATTTGAGGTGCGCCGCCATGTCCTTGTGCAACTCCGGCAGTTGGTGAAAAGGCACCATCGGCATCGCGTGGTGTTCGGCGTGATAGGGCATGTTCCAGGCCAGAAATCGCACCGCGCGGTTTGTGAGCGTCGTGCGCGTGTTTTCCAACATGTTGGCAACCGGCGGGCAGTGGCCGTGCTCTGCCAACAGATAAAGCCGCAAAAACGGCTGCCCGATCAGCGCCGGGATCACCCAGAGCGTCAGCGCAAGCGGGGAGACCAGAAGCGAAAACGCCGCAAGCCCGTAGAGGCTTAGCAGTACCCGCGCCTCCCGCTGCATCAGCGCGTGCTTGGCCTGCGGCAGATAGGGCGCGTCGAACTGGCCCCGCGCATTGGCGATCAGCACCCGCGCATTGGCCGACCAATACCCCCAACCGCTCAGGTACAGCAGATAGGCGGGCCAGGTGTCAGGCCTCCCGCCGCCCGCAAGTTCGGGGTCACGCTCGGGGTCGTTGGTGAACTTGTGGTGGTCGAGGTGGAAGTACCGAAACCAGGTGAAAGGCAGCATCAGCGGGAAGGACACCGCATGCCCTACCACGTCACAAAGTCTCTTGGAGGCAAAGGGCGTGGCATGGGTGCATTCGTGGCTGAGCGTGAACAAAAACATCAGCGCAATGCCGTAGGGCAGCATGAAAAGCGGCCAAAACGGCCCTTGCAACGCGATGTAAAGTCCCAAGCTCATCAGAAGCGCGGCATGGCCCGCCAGATGCCGCAGGCCGGCAGGAGTGGAGCGCTGATGCAGCGCTTTGCGCCGGGCAGGCTTCATCTTTGCCGCGAATTGCCGGTGGTCCAGGTCTTCGAGCGGTAGAGCGTTCATGAAGGGATCTCCATGCCCGGTGGGCCCAGTGTGAAGCCATCGAAGGTAAAGCCGGGCGATACCGCGCAGCTCACCAGCGTCCAGCCGCCGGTGCTGCGCGCAGACTGCCAGTGATCCTTTGGCACGATCAGTTGCGGCGCGCCCTGCGACAGATCGGGGCTCAGAAGGTGCTCTGTGGCGGGGCCTGCGTCGGTTTCGGCCATCGACAGGATCAGCGGCGCGCCCGCGTGATAGAGCCAGACCTCGGTTGCATCGACCCGGTGCCAGTGGCTGCGCTCACCCGCTTGCAGCAGGAAGTAAATGAGCGTGGCGGATGGCCTATCCGCGCCTTCCGCCGCCCAGGTCTGGCGGTAGTGCCCGCCTTCGGGATGGGGCTGCAGGTCAAGCTGGGTGATGATGTCTTGCGGGGTCATGGCGAAAGCTTATGGTGAGGCACGGGGCACCGCCAAGGGGACAAAATGCGCATTGTGATCGTAGGCGCCGGAATCACCGGCGCCGCACTCGCCTTTGCCTGCGCGTGCCGCGGGGCCGAGGTCATCGTGGTGGACGCGGGCCAGCCGGCCTCAGGCGCGACGGGGCACAGTTTCGGCTGGGTCAACGCGAGCTTTTTTCTCAGTGAGGCGCATTTTGCGTTGCGCGCGGCGGGGATTGAAGCCTACCGGCGGCTCTGCGCCCGTATTGATTTGCCGGTGCAGTGGGCGGGCTGCCTGTGTTGGGAAAACCAGGGGCCTGAACTGGAGCGACAATTCAATGAATTGAAGGCTTTGGACTATGACGTTGAAGCACTCGACCGCCGTGCATTCGAGGCGCTTGAGCCGCACGTCGCGCCGCCAGAGCAGGCCCTTCGGTTCTCCAGTGAAGCAGCGGTGGCGCCCGCTGCGCTGACCTCCAGACTGTTGCGTGCCTGTGGTGCGCGTTGCCTTTTTGGCTGCGCGGTGCTTGGCGTGGAGGTGGCGGGCGGCAAGGTCACGGGCGTGCGTGTCCCGGGCGGGCTGGTCGCTGCGGACGCTGTCGTGATCTGCGCGGGCACGGGCGCGGCGCAGCTGCTTGACCCTTTGGGCATCGCGTTGCCCATGCTCTCGCGCCCGGGGGTGATCGTTGAAACCGATCCTGTGCCGCCGGTCCTGAGCCATGTTTGCGCGGCTCCAATCGGGGAGTTTCGCCAAACGCCCTCCGGACAGATCGTGATGCCCGCGGCCGTGTCGCATCAGGCTGACACCGCTGAGGAGATCACAGCGACGCCTGAGCACTTGGCGGAGGCGGCCATTGCGCGGCTGCGGTCGCTGCTGCCGGGTGTGCCGCTCAATTGGCGCAACGTGGCGCTGGCCAAGCGCCCGGTGCCCGGCGACGGGCTGCCGGTGTTGGGCGCGGTGGGGCCGGAGGGGCTTTTCACCGCTGTCATGCATTCGGGCATCACGCTGGCCCCGCTGGTCGGAGAACTGATGGCGGCGCGCATTACGGAGCAGCGGATGACAAACGCGCAGGCGCAACTGATGGCCCCATTTAGCCCGGAGCGCTTGCAAGAGACCGGCGCGGGCGCCTAGCGCAAGGTCTTTTCGAAAAAGAGAAGAAAGGGCAGCACCTCGTCCGGGATCGGCTGATAAGGCCCCCGAGCGCTGTAGCCGAGCCGGGTATAGAGCCGTTGCGCGGCAAGAAGGCTCTTGGAGGTGTCTAGAACGATGCGCGCATAGCCGTCAGAGCGGGCCTGTTCTTCCAACGCGCGGCAGAGCTTTGACGCGACGCCCAGCCCGCGCGCGCTAGCGCTCACAAAGACGCGTTTGATCTCCGCCGTTCGCATGTCCAGCCCATGGGTCATGCCGCAGCCGACGGCCTGTCCGTCCACCTCCGCCAGCAGGATGATCCCGCGGGGACGGGCGTGCACCTCTGCCAGGCGCGCCATCAGGGCGGTGTATTTCGGCACGGGGTAAAACGCCTGGGTGATCTCTGCATCCTGGGGCGAGGCATTCAGTAGGAAATCCCGGTAAGCCCAGCAGAGCTGGCGCACTGCATCGAGCTTCGTATCCTGCCTGGCGGGGCGGATGACGACTTGCGCTGTCACGGCGTGACACGCAAAGCGGTGAGGTCATGGGCGGGCAGGGGGCAACGCAAGGACACTTCGCGGATGGTATCGCGCCCCTGCACCAGACCGCGCGCGCGGCGATGGGTGCGGAAAGCCGCCAGCCCTTCGCTGAGCGGCCGGTAGAGCCAGTCACCACGCTGGGCATGTGCCCCGCCTTGGGTGAAATTGCCGCTGTTGAGCGGGCTCAGATCGATGTAGTCCGCGTAACGCTCCGCAAGCCCCTGCGCGTCAAGCCAGAGAATGGTGATCTCCGTGTCGCGGCTGATGGAGGCGGCAAAGCGCTTACCTGCATCTCGCGGCCAGAAGAAAATGCGACGGTCAAGCTGTGCGGCCCAGCTTTGTGGCGAGTGGCCCTCAAGCATCCGTTCTGCCGCCCGCAGCGCCTGCGCGATTGGGCGCTGATGGTTGAGCCGTGCTTGCCCCACGCCAAGACGTTTCCTGCGCAGAAGAAGATGCTCAGACGGCACGCCGGCGTCCCGCGCCAAATCCGCGGCGCTTTTGAGGCCCCCGGCAGCGATGGACTGGGCGTTGCTGGCCGCCGTAACATGTGCCAGCACGCCGCCCACTGCCGCGCTGAACGCCTGGGCGCGCGTCATTTAAGAATGGACCGCCCCGCATATTCCGCCGTTTCCCCCAGCGCTTCTTCGATGCGGATCAGTTGGTTGTACTTTGCCAGCCGGTCCGACCGGGCAAGGCTGCCGGTCTTGATCTGACCGCAGTTGGTGGCGACGGCCAGATCGGCGATGGTTGCATCCTCCGTCTCACCCGACCGGTGTGACATCACATTGGTGAAACCTGCGCGGTGGGCCATGTCCACCGCTTTAAGAGTTTCGGTCAAACTACCGATTTGGTTGACTTTTACCAGCATTGAATTGGCGGACTTGCGCGCGATACCATCGGCCAGCCGCGCCGGATTGGTCACAAAGAGATCGTCACCCACCAGTTGCACCTGATGTCCCAGCTTGGCCGTGAGCGCCGCCCAGCCGTCCCAATCGTCCTCTGCCATGCCGTCTTCGATGGAGATGATCGGATAATCTGCGACGAGGGCGGCGAGGTACTCCACATTCTCCGCGCTCGACAGTTTCTTGCCCTCACCCGCAAGGGTATAGACGCCCGACTGGTAGTATTCAGTGGCCGCGCAATCGAGGGCGAGGTGGATATCATCGCCGGGTTTATAGCCCGCCTTCTCTATGGATTTCAAAATGAAATCAAGCGCATCACGCGTGGAGCTTATGTTGGGGGCAAAGCCGCCCTCATCCCCCACGCCGGTGGCCAGCCCCGCCTCCGACAGCTCCTTCTTGAGCGTGTGGAATACCTCCGCCCCCATGCGCACGGCGTCGCGGATGTTCTTTGCCGCGACCGGCATGATCATGAATTCCTGGATGTCGATGGGATTGTCGGCGTGCTCGCCCCCGTTGATGATGTTCATCATCGGCACCGGTAGCACGCGTGCAGAGGTCCCGCCGACGTAGCGGTAAAGCGGTTGAGTGCAGAAATCCGCCGCCGCCTTGGCCACAGCCAGCGACATGCCCAGGATCGCATTGGCCCCCAAACGCCCCTTGTTGTCGGTGCCATCGAGCTCGATCATCGTGGCGTCAATGTCGACCTGCTCGGTGGCGTCAAAGCCGGTCAGCGCTTCCGCGATTTCGCCGTTCACTGCCGCGCAAGCCTCCAGCACGCCCTTGCCCAGATAGCGCGCCTTGTCGCCGTCGCGCTTTTCGACCGCTTCATAGGCGCCGGTGGAGGCCCCAGAGGGCACCGCGGCCCGGCCCATCGTGCCGTCTTCGAGGATCACATCCACCTCCACCGTGGGGTTGCCCCGGCTGTCGAGGATTTCGCGGGCGTGGATGTCGATGATGGTGCTCATGGGGCAGGTTCCTTTCAGGCTTTGCCGCTCTTTACCCTGCGCTGCCTGGCTTGACCACACCGGAGGCGCGCGCCCGTTCGCGCCAGACCGTGTAGATGCCCGAGGCCACGATAATGGCGCTGCCCAGCAGCGTCATCGCGTCTATGCTCTCATCAAAGACCATCACGCCCAGCACCATCGCGAAAACCAGCCGGGAGTAGCGGAAAGGCGTGATGAAGCTGACCTCGCCGATGCGCATTGAGCCTGCGATGGCATAGGAGGCCACGACGCCGATGATCAGCATCGCCGCGATGTAGCCCCAGACGATGCCTTGCGGCATGACAAAGGCCGCGCCCGTGGCCCACATGTGCGCCAAGCCTCCCGGCAGTATGGCAAGAAAGCCGACGTAGCCCAGTTTCATGGATGAAATGGAGGGCGCGACGCGCCGTGTCGCCAGATCGCGGATCGCCAGGCCAAAGACGCCGATGAGGGCCAGAAGCGACAGCGGCTCGAAATCAGCCATACCGGGACGGATGATGAGCAACACCCCGAAGAGGCCGATGATAACCGCGCTCCACCGCCGCCACCCCACTGTTTCGCCAAGGAAAAGCGCGGCCCCCAGGCTGACGACCAGCGGCGTGGCCTGCAGGATGGCCGACGCCGAGGACAGCGGCGTGAGAACGATGGCTGAGACAAAGCCCAGCGTGCCGATCAGCTCTCCCGTGCCGCGCAAGAGCACAGGCGTGCTCAGCAAAGCCGGATCCAGCACCTTTTCGCCGCGCGATTTGACAGCCGATGCAAACAGCGCGAAACCGCCCACGCCCAGGATCACCAGGATTTGCCCGATGGGCAGGGTTTCAGCCGTCAGCTTGATGATCGCGTCTTCCACGGCGAAAGCGAACATCGCAAACACCATGAGAGCCGTGCCGCGCAGGTTTTCCATGAATGAGAAGCCTTGAGAGAGGGACCCCCGCAGCCATGACCGGTTTGGTATGTCAGGGCAAGGGGGCGTTCACCCCTTCTTTGGCACGCCGTAAAGCTCGAGCCGGTGGCCGCGCAGCTCATAGCCCAGCTTGGCCGCGATGCGTTCCTGAAGCGCTTCGATCTCGGCATCGACAAACTCGATCACCTCGCCTGAATTGAGGTCAATGAGGTGGTCGTGGTGGTCGCGTTCGGCGTCCTCATAGCGCGCGCGCCCGTCACCAAACTCCAACTTGTCGAGGATCCCCGCCTCTTCAAAAAGCTTCACCGTGCGATAGACCGTGGCAATCGAGATGCCCGGATCAATGGCGGAGGCGCGGGCGAAAAGCTCTTCCACATCCGGGTGGTCGTCGTGGTCTTCGATCACCTGCGCGATGGTGCGGCGCTGGCCGGTCATGCGCATGCCGCGGGCTTCACAGCGTTTGATGATGGATTTTGTCATGGGCGCGGGCTGCCCTTCATGTCTTGGTCGCGTCCCACGCTAGCGGGGATTGGCGCAGGCTGCCACCGGCTTTTGCGGTTGACTTGGGGGCTCTCAACGCGCATGTGCGTCTCAAGTGATGCTTTCTGCCGCGTGAGCAGACCCGGTGCCGGGGCCCCAGGCCCTTCGTGACCGCCGGCCATAAAGCCCGCTTTTGTTCCCAAAATCACGCGTGGGGCCAACCGCGACCCGAGGAGGCGCTGGCGTGCTGCCTGCCCCTCTGCTGCGGGACGCGGGGACCATGCCGGGGCGCGCCGCGTCCCGAACCGTGGCAGCGCATCCGCTGCCGGAATGAGGATAAATGAGCGATTTTGACATGATGGACCTGCCGCCAAAGTTGGTGGCACGGCTGAACGACATGGGGATCAAAGACCCCACTCCAATCCAGAAACAGGCCATTCCCCACGCGCTAAACGGGCGCGACGTGATGGGGCTGGCGCAAACCGGCACCGGCAAGACCGCCGCTTTTGGCGTGCCATTGGTGGCGCAAATGTTGGATATGCCAGGCCGGCCCAAACCCCGCACGGTGCGGGGTCTGGTGCTGGCGCCGACGCGGGAGCTCGCCCAGCAGATCATGCAGAACCTGCGCGGGTTCTGCCAGGATACGCCGCTTCGGGCGCAAATGGTCGTGGGCGGGGTGGGCATCAACCCGCAAATTCACCGACTTCAGCGCGGCGTTGACCTGCTGGTGGCGACGCCTGGGCGTTTGCTGGACCTGATTGACCGGGGCGCGGTGGACCTCAGCCAGACGCAATTTCTGGTGCTGGATGAGGCCGATCAGATGCTCGACATGGGCTTCATCCACGACCTGCGCAAGATCGCGGCGCTGTTGCCGAAAGAGCGGCAGACGATGCTCTTTTCCGCCACCATGCCCAAGCTGATGGGCGAGATCGCGCAAAGCTATCTCACTCGGCCCATCCGGGTGGAGGTCTCTCCGCCGGGCAAGGCCGCCGACAAGGTGCGCCAAGAGGTGCATTTCATCGCCAAGGCGGAAAAGACCGATCTTCTGATCGAGCTTCTGGCGGCACACGGCGCGGAGCGCGCGCTGGTCTTTGGCCGCACCAAGCACGGCATGGAAAAGCTGATGAAGCTCCTGGTCAAAGCGGGGTACGCTGCCGCCTCGATCCACGGCAACAAGAGCCAGGGCCAGCGGGACCGCGCCATCGCTGGGTTCAAATCGGGGGAGATCACGGTGCTGGTGGCCACGGATGTGGCGGCGCGGGGGCTCGATATCCCGGACGTCAAACACGTCTACAACTTTGAGCTGCCCAATGTGCCCGACCAATACGTGCACCGCATCGGGCGCACCGCGCGGGCCGGCAAGGACGGCGCGGCCATCGCCTTTTGCGCCCCTGACGAGATGGCCGATCTGCGCGCTATCCAGAAGGTGATGGGCCTCACGATCCCGACCGCCTCCGGGCGCGCCTGGGAGAGCTTCGAGGAAGAGGCAAAGCCCAAGCGTCAAAGCCGGGGCCGTGGGCGCAGGCCGGGCCGCGGCGGGGGTGACGGGCAGACCCAAAAGCCCGCAGCCGCAGCCAAGCCCGGTGGCAACAGGAACCGCAAGCGGCGGCGCGGCAAAGGCAAGGCAGGCGGCGGTGCGGGAGGCTCCCGCGCGGCCTGATGCGTTTTCCACGTTGACAAGGGCGTTTGCACCGCCGCTTGTGGGCGGATGCAACGCAAGGATCAGATGGACCTTTTTGGCGCGGTGGCGCTTATCGCCTTCGCGCTGCATCTGGCGTTCAACCAGGTGGTGATCAAGGTCACGGGCGATGGCTTCGGCCCGGTTTTTGCAGCCGGTGTCCGGTCCGCAGGGGCGGTCATCGTGCTGCTCATCTGGATGCGCCTGCGTGGGGTCAGCACGCGCATCCCGCGCCGCGCCTGGGCGGGCGGCATCCTGTCAGGCGTGCTCTTTGCCACTGAATTCACCTGTCTTTTCATCGCGCTGGACATCACCACCGTCAGCCGCGCCTCGGTCATTTTCTACTCCATGCCGGTCTGGATGGCGATTTTCGCCCATCTGCTTTTTCCCGGAGAACAGCTGACCCGGCTCAAGGTCGCGGGGCTGGTCATGGCCATGAGCGGCGTGGCCATCGCGCTGATGGACCGTGGCGGCGGGCAGGTCAGCTGGGCGGGCGATCTGCTGGCGCTGGCCTCTGCCTTTTTGTGGGCGGGCATCGTGCTCTGCATCCGGCTTACCGCGCTCAAAGACGTGCCACCCGCGCAGCAGCTTTTGTTCCAAGTGGTGGTCTCCGCACCGATCCTCATCGCGATTGCACCGCTCTTCGGCCCACTTTTGCGCCAGCCGGAGCTTATCCACTACGCAGCACTCCTTTTTCAGATCGTCGCGGTGGCGAGCCTCGGTTTCCTCGCGTGGTTCTGGCTGCTGTCGATCTATCCAGCCGCCTCGGTCGCCTCCTTCAGCTTCCTGTCGCCGGTCTTTTCGGTCATCCTCGGCTGGCTGCTCCTGTACGAAGACGTGGCCCTTTCGGTCTGGGTGGCGCTGGTGCTGGTGGCGGGCGGGATTTACCTGATCAATCGTAAACCCCGAACGCCTAGCTGATATCGGCACCCTGCCGGATGTAGCGGATGCGCCCGTGGCGGCGCAGGACGGCCATGCGTGCCTCCCAGGCGTAGGCGCTGTCCTCGCGCACGCGCACCCAGGTCAGCACGCCGGCGCGGCGCCAGGGGTCCAGCACCATGCCGGTCTCCCAGGGCGCGCCCTGGGGTGCGATGATCGCGGTGGAATGGTCGATCCGGATGCGGTTGTCGGCATTGGCAATCGCCCGGTGCAGCGCGAGCGTGGCGAAACCTTCGGCTTTCAGGCGCGCCTCAAGGTCCTCAGCCCAGTGCCAGCAGAGCCCCCGCGGTTTGGTCCCTGCATTCACCTTCGCATTGTGGATCAGCGGGCCGTCCGTGATCTGATAGGCCAGCGCCAGCCGGTGCGTCTCCGCATAGGCAACCGTCGCGGCGCGACGCGCCTCGGCGGGGTCCACGTGGCCAGCCATCTGCGTGATGCCCCGGGTGAGTGCGTCCACGTCCTGCAGCGACCCCGGCGGCGGGGGTCCGGGGCGCAGCGCGCAGCCTGCGACAAACGCGGGCGCGGCGGCGGCCATGAGAAACATGCGTCGGTTCATTGTCCCTCCAATGCGCGGGCGAGCGCGCAGAAGCCTTCGAGCGGTACTTGCTCCGCCCGGTCTGTGGGTTTGAT
This sequence comes from Pseudomonadota bacterium, assembly GCA_039024775.1. Classification (GTDB taxonomy): domain Bacteria; phylum Pseudomonadota; class Alphaproteobacteria; order Rhodobacterales; family Rhodobacteraceae; genus Sulfitobacter. The sequence goes on along the minus strand of JBCCPS010000001.1, from coordinate 65,972 downwards.
GCCCGCGCTGATCAGGTGGTCTTCGATCTGCGGCGAGAGCCCGCGCAAGGACGCCCGCAGCATCTTGCGCCGCTGGTTGAAGGCGGCGGCGACAACGCGGTTCAGGAGCGCTGCGTCAGCGGGAAAGCGCGGCGCGGGCAGGGCAGTCAGATGCACCACGGCAGAGGAGACTTTGGGCGGGGGCGTGAAAGCCTCGGGCGGCAGGTGCATCGCGATGCTGGCGTCCGCCCGCCAGGATGCCAGCATCGCCAGCCGACCATAGGCCTTGGACCCCGGCTGCGCCACGATGCGCTGCGCGACCTCGCGCTGAAACATCAGCGTGAGGCTGTCCCAGAAGGGCGGCCAGGCGGCGGGCGTGAGCCAGCGGACTAGGAGTTCAGTGCCGATGTTGTAGGGTAGGTTGGCTGCCACGCGGATGGGCGGCGTGAGATGTGCGGCCGGATCAATAGCCAGCGCGTCGCCTTCCAGCACCTCCAGCCTGCCGGGATAGGCCGCCGCGATGGCCTCCAGCGCGGGAATGCAGCGGCTGTCTTTTTCAATCGCCAGCACGTGGCGCGCGCCTTCGGCGAGCAGGCCGCGGGTGAGCCCTCCGGGCCCGGGGCCTACTTCCAGCACGTCGCAGCCCGAAAGCTCCCCCGCGGCGCGCGCGATCTTGGCTGTGAGATTGAGGTCGAGCAGAAAGTTCTGCCCCAGCGATTTGCGCGCCGACAGCCCATGCGCGGCGATGACCTCGCGCAGCGGGGGAAGAGCGTCAATCTGGCTCATGCCCGGTGGGCCATCGCCCAGGCCATACGGATGGCCTCGATCGTGGAGCTGGGATTGGCCAGCCCCTTGCCCGCGATTTCAAAGGCCGTGCCGTGATCGGGCGAGGTGCGGACAAAGGGCAGGCCCAGCGTCACATTCACGCCGCGGTCAAAGTCGAGCGTCTTGATGGGGATCAGCGCCTGATCGTGGTACATCGCAATCGCCGTGTCATACCGCGCCCGCGCGGCGGCGTGAAACATGGTGTCCGCGGGCAGTGGCCCTGTGATCTGCATGCCCTCGGCCTGAAACTCAGCCACGAGAGGCGCGATGAAATCCAGCTCTTCGCGGCCCATCTTGCCGCCTTCGCCCGCATGGGGGTTGAGGCCCGCCACTGCGATCCGGGGGGCCGCGATGCCAAAACGCGTGATCAGCGCCGCGTGCGTGATCTCGATCACCGCGCGCAGATGCGCTTTGGTCAGCGCGCCGGGCACTGCGCTCAGCGGGATGTGGATGGTCGCGGGCACCACGCGCAGAAGCGGTGAGGCCAGCATCATCACCACGTCTGGAACGCCCGCCAATTCGGCAAGAAACTCGGTATGCCCAGGAAAGGCAAATCCCGCCCCATCGGCCAGCGCCTTTTTGTGGATCGGGGCGGTCGTCAGCGCCAGGGCCTCGCCCGCGCAAACCATGTTGACGCCCAGCTCAATGGCCTCGACCACGCCTTTAGCATGTTCAGGACGCGCGATGCCGGGGGTACGTGGCGGGCCGAAATCCAGCGGCCAGACGGGCAGGGCGGTGCTACAGACCGCCACGGCGTCAGCAGGGTCTGACACCGGCTGCACCGGAACATCCGGGGGCAAATGCCTGGGGTCACCAATCCAGAGCAGCGGGATATCACCGCGCAGCGCTTCCCAGGCCTGCGCCGCAATCTCAGGGCCAATCCCGGCCGGCTCGCCGCAGGACAGGACAACCGGTCCCGTGGCCGCGCTCACAGCCGGTCGATACGGGCGTCGGCGCGCAGTTCTTCGATCAACTGCTCGGAATAGCCGCCGAGGATGCGCTGCCGGATGATGCCGCGCACCTGGTCACGGTCCACTTCCGCGTTTTCCGCTGGGATACGCTTGCAGAGCATCAAGAACACCAATGTCTGCCCGTTGGCGCGCGTCAGCGCTGTAGAAACCTCGCCCGGGTCCAGCTTTGCCAGTTCGAAAGCGATGTCCTGCGGAATCTCGCCCGGGCTTTTGGAGCCCCGGTCGAGCACCTCGGGCGGCTGGCCCTGTGCAACACCGTAAAGGTCATTGCAGTCGTCGATAGAGGCGCGCAGCCGCGCAGCCTCCGCCAGGGCCGCTTCGCTGCGGCCGCCGTTGATGTAGTAGGCGGCGTATTCAATCTCTGAATAGGTGATGTTGGGCTCTCCCACCTCTTCGATGCCGCGCAGCTGAAACAGGGCGACGGCATTGGGGATGGGCAGGGGCGCTGTCACCTCGCCCACGCCCAGCGACAAGAGCACCGGCTGCAACGAGGGTGGAAGTTGCTCAAGCGGGGTCCAGGGCAGTTGCCCGCCGCGCCCGCGGGACGCAGTGGCCGAATAGCGGCGCGCGAAGGCGGAAAATTCCGCCACGGACGTGCTTTGCGATATCTGATCTGCCAGAGCTGCAACCCGAGCGGCATTCTGCGGCGGGGCCGGAATGATGATCTCTGACATCAGCACGCGGATGCTGGTAGCGCTGGTCACGCGGCCCAGTTCCTTGTCGATATCGGCCTCGGTGATGTTCACCCTGTTGGCAAAGCGCGCGCGCACCAGATCACGCCAGGACAGTTGCACGGCGATGAAATCGCGCACGGTTTCGCGGTCGATGCCCGCCTGGGCCAGCGCTTGCAGGAATTCTTCCGTCGACAGCTCCGCGCGGGAGGCGAAGTTCGCGAACCCTTCCTGCAGCGCCTCTTCCGGCACTTCCACGCCAAAGCGGTTCATGTAATCGGCGCGCAGCCGGTCTTCGATCAGCGCTTCCACCACGCTTTCGCGATCAGAGCCCGGCGCGTTCAATACCTGCAAAAAGCGCTGGCGCTGCTGGACCTCGAATTCGGTCACAACCAGACCGTTGACCCGCGCGATGGGGGCAAAGAGGTTCTGCGCGCTGGCCTGCACCGCGGTCATCGCGGTGAAAGCCACTGCCAAGATGCCAAGCCTCACAAGGCCGCGCGTGCTGTTTTTCAGTTCCGACATGAGCGCTTGTAACTTTCTGTTCCGGAGGAGACGGCAAAGCCTCTTAGCCCTACGTTAAAACCGATATTGGTGGAGGGCTCAACACTTGTTGAGGTCGAATAGCGCCGCCGCACTGACAGCCCCACGCTGACGCATTCGTTGTTATACGTCAGGCCAAGCCCCGCTGTCGCGGAGCGGTCGTCCGCGGCGTCATAGCGGTAATCGGCGCTGGCGCTCCACTGCTTGTTGATGCGATACATGCCATCCAGCGTGATCTCTGAGATGTCCTGTAGGCGGTCTTCTGCCGCATCCGCTTCGAGCCAGACATATGAGCCGCCGAGCCGCCCCCGCGAAAAGCGCCAGTCGCCGCGCAATTCCGCCTTGGCAAAGCTAAAGCCGTCGTCAAAAAGCCCCCGCCCGCTGAGCGACACGCCGGCAAGCCCCGTGATCTGACCGGCCAACAGGAAATGCGACCGCGTGCCGCTGAGACCGGAGCTCGCGGTGAAGGCGGGATCGGCTGTGTCGCGGAACACGCGGCCCACCATCAGATGCGCATCCCAGCCCGAGGGGTCAAAGCGCGACCAGTTGAGCCCGACGGCCCCCACCGCGCCGCGCTCGCGCCGGTCGTGGCGGGGAAAGCGGGAGACCTCCAGCAGATTGCCCTCGTCGAATTCCACGCGGGTGCTTTCATCATTGGGGATGGCCAGCCGGTTGCCATCGGTCCAGGCCACCTGCATCACCGGTTCCAGCGTCTGGGTGGCGCCCCCGGCGCCCTGGCGCAGCATCGGATAGCTGAGGGCCAGTGCCACGCGGGAGGAGACATTGGAGTGATTGCGCGTGAAATTGACGTCCTGAGAGATCGCGAAGACGTCGAAATCCACGCCCGCCTCCACGTCCGTGACAAAGCCGCTGCGATAGGTGTCGCGCCGCAGCCAGGTCAGCGCCCCGTTAAGGCGCGCGACATCCAGCCCGTCGGTAATCCCGTCGCCGTCCGCATCCGCGTTGTCCACGTCGGAACTGCGCCGGTGGCTGTGCGCTTGCAGGCCAAAGCGCAACTCTCCACCGATGCGCTGGGGGAAAAAGCGGCGTTCCCATTCGCCCAGGAGCACAAGGGTGGGCTGGTTTTCGTTGATCTCTCCGTCCCGGATGGTCTGGAAGTTGATGAGACTGCCGCGCACCCATTCGTCACGCCGCGCGCGGCTGATGGTGAGCTCTGATTTCAGGCGGTCGCGGTCGGAATAGCCGTAGTCGGTCAGATAGGCATCATCGCCCACCGCCTCGATGGCGAAGAACAGTTTGTAATCGCGCCGCAGATCGAAGGTGCCGTAGCCAAAAAGATAACCGAGCGTGTCGTCGGGGCGTTCATCATCGCGGGTGATTGCGCCGTTGAACTCAATGCGGCCCGTGCGAAACGCCTGGCGATACCGGAATTCCAGCGTGCGCGTGGCGGACGAGACATAGGGCGTCAGCGTCAGGTCGCGGTGATCGCCGATCTTGAAAAAGTAGGGCACCTTGATCCCGGTGCCCAGTTGCGAGGTCGTCCGGATGGAGGGCGCCAGAAACCCGGTCGCGCGGTCGAGCCCGGGCCCTGGCATCCGCAGGCGCGGCAGGTAGAACACCGGCACGTTGCGGATGAGAAACTGTGCCTCGTCAAAATAGAGCTGCTTTTCAAGCTGGTCATGCACCACACGCTTGGCCCGGATTTGCCAAAGCGGCGCTTCTCCCGTCTCGCAGATGGTGCAGGAGGTTACGGCGGTTTTGTAAAGCTGGTTGTAGCGGCCATTCACGCGGCTGATCTCCACCGCGGAAAGCTGCAGCTGCTGGCCCAGGATCACCCGCGCGCCACGCAACAGCCCGTTGCGCAGATCACGGCTCAGCTGCGCGGCATTGGCCAGAACGACCTGATCCTCGCCTTCCTGCAAGACGATGGGGCCGTCGATTTCGAGCGATCCGGACTGTTGATTGTAGCGGATCGCGCGGGCGCGCAGGCGGGTTTCACCCTGAAACGCCTCCACATTGCCCTGCGCGACCAGCGTACGGTCGCGGGTGATAAAGACCTGATCGGCCACCAGAACCGCGGGCCGCTCGGTGCTGTCTTGCGCCTGCGCAGGCAGGCTTAGCAGCAGGAGCGAGAGCAGGAGAGGGAGGACGCGCATCGCTAACCGTCCTCCACGTGCAGCAAGAACCCCATGGCCAGCAGGATCGCCGCGGCAGGGGTGGCCCATGCGGCCAGCGCCACGGGGATCTGACCGTTTTCGCCCAGGATCTGCGCGAAACTGCGCAGAAAGTAGAGCCCGAAGCCCAGGAGTATCGCCGTCAGCACCGCTGTGCTTGTCCCGCCAAAACGCACGTGCCGCATGGTGAAGGCGGCAGCGACCAGCACCATCGCGACCAGAAAGAAGGGCCGCGCGAACTCCGCTTGCAGCCAGACCTGATGCTTGCGCGGGCTGAAGCCTGATTGCTCCAGCTGGCGGATGAACTCCGGCAGGTCATAGATCGACACCGCGGTGGGCTTGCCGATGCTTTCCCGGATCCGGTCTAGCGTAAGCGAGGACGGCAGGCTGTAGGTTTCGTGAAATTCCGCGTTGCCTTCGGCATTGGTGCCCACGGACAGCGGCCAAACCTTGGCATCGCGCAAGGACCAATTGCCCCCGCGCAGCGCGGCGGAGGCGGCCTCGATCCGGCGGACCGGGCCAAGCTCCGCGTCATAAGACAGGATCGTCACGTCATAGAGCACGGAGGCATCGGCGTTGGACCGCCAGGCGCGGATGACCGATTGCCCCTCCGCGCCGCCCTGGCGCAGCCAGAGCCCCTCATCGCTAATGGACAGCGCCGCGGCACCGCCCGCGCGAAAGCTCTCGCTCAGTTGCAGATAGCGCTTGGAGGTCGCCGCCACGATGGGGTTGAGCATGCCCACCGCCAAGGCCCCGATGAGCAGCGCCACGACGACGGGTGCCATCAGCACGCGCAGGGCGGACCGGCCCGCGGCGCGTGTGACCACCAGTTCGGAGGAGCGCGCGAGCGAGATGAAAAGCGCGATGGTGGCGAGGATCATGATCAGCGGGAGGATCAGGTTGATCGTCTGCGGCGTGTTGAGAAGGGCCAGGCGCAAAAGATCTGCAAAACCAACGCCCTGGCCCGAAAACCGTCGGGCCTGATCGACCATATCCACCAGCATCACCAGCGCGAACAGCACGCCGGTGATCATGAAAAAGCTCATCGCGAAACGCCGGGCGAAGTAGAAGTGCAGGATCATGGCGCCACCGTCCCGCGCCCCAGCCTGCGCCACCACTTGGGGTGCGCGGATTGAAAGAGAATCAGCAGAACGAGCACGCCACCCACAGCAGAGGGCAGATACATCAGCGGCCAGAGGCTCGCATCGCTGCGCACCGGATCGACGATCACGCCGCGCAGACCGTCAATGCCAATGAGCAGCGCGAAGGCCAGCACGATCTCGCGCCAGACGCCAAAGCGGGAAAAACCGCCCAAAAGAAGCGTGGCAAAGCCCACCATCGCTGCCACCACGCAGAACAGCGATTGCGCAAAGCGGCTGTGCACCTCTTCCGCAATCACACCGCGGCTCTGCTCGGTCTTGGCTGCCAGCGTTTCCCAATCTTCAAAAAGCTCAGGCGTGGTCATATGCGCGCTCACCGTGACCCCGCTTGCGTTTGGGTCCACCAGGGCGGAGATGTCGAAAGAAAAGCCCCGAAAATTGCCCGTGGCCAGCCGTTTGTCAGTATTATTCAGCCGCTGAGCCAGCCCGTCGACCATGATGAGCGTCGTGCCCTCGCCGTTGCGCACCAGATAGGCCTCCGCCGCGGTGTAAATCACCCCTTCGTCCGGGTTGCGCCGGTCTGAGAGGAACACATCGCGCAGGATGCCATCGTCATCGATCTGCCGGGTAAAGAAAGTTACGTTTTCGCTGGGATGTAGGAAGGTGCCCTCCGTCAGCAGCCGGGCAGAGACGTTGCGCGAAATCTCCGCCTCGCGCTGTTTGAGCTGGTCTTGCGCCATCGGCACCAGAAAATGGCTCAAAATACTCATCATTACCGCCACGCAAAGGCCAAAGACCAGCACCGGCCGCGCCATGCGCCAGGGCCCGGAGCCCGCGGTTTGCAAGACCGTCAGCTCTGATTCTCCGCTCATGCGGTTGGTGACATAGACCGCCGCGGCAAAAGCGGCGATCGGCAACACGGTGGTGATGAGTTTGGGCAGGCCGAGGGCGGTGAATTCCAGAAACACCATGGCCGATTGGCCGTCGCCAATAAGGCGGTCAAACAGCACCACTGCGCGGTTGATCCAGAAAAGAGACACCAGAACGAGTGCAAAGAATCCGAACAGCAGCAGCAATTGCGACAGCATGTACCGGTCTACACGGCCCACTCGTCTTCCCCCAAGGTGCTCTGACGGCGCTTTTCGTCATGTTAGTGCAATTTTTCGCGCTCGGAAACTGATATCTGGCGCAGCGGCGGGGCGCGCGCTAGGTCTTGGCGCGATGCAAGGCAAAAGGAGCCGTCATGACCTCTCTTACCCCTCTCGATTTCGCCCAAACGGACTTTGACGCGTTGCAGGCCCTTACGGGGCGCATCGCTGTGCTCGCGGACCCTGAAGGCGATCAAAGCGAGGGGCTGTCAGTCATCGCCGCCCGCAGCGACGGCGCGGTGGAGCGGTTGATGGCAAGCGAGGCGTTCAAAGAGGCCAAGCCTGGGGCAGTCGAGACCCTTGCCTTTCCAGCCGGGCTGGCGACGGAGGCGCTTGATGTTGTCGTGCTCCCGGCGGACTGCAGCGTCAAAGAGGCGCGCAAAGCAGGCGCCGCACTCGCCAAACGGCGCGGCAAGCACGACCTCGCGCTGCTGGCGGAGGATCATCCGATGGCGGCAGAGATCGCCTTTGGCCTTTTGATGCGGGATTACACGTTCGAGGATCACAAGAGCGAGCCCAAGCCGCGCGAGGGGGCCGTGACGGTGATGTGCGGCGATCCGGACGCCGTCAAGAGCGCCACCGCACCGCTGATCGCAGTGGCGGAGGGCGCGCATTTCACCCGCGATCTGGTCAATGCGCCTGCCAATGTTCTGACGACCACCAGCTTTGCCGAGCGGTTGCAAGCGCTGGAGGAGACCGGCCTCAAGGTTGAAGTTTTGGATGAGGAAGAGCTTGCAAGCCTTGGCATGCGAACGCTTTTGTGTGTGGGGCAGGGGTCGGATAGCCCCTCCAAGGTCGTGGTGATGCGCTGGGAGGGTGGCACCGAGGGCACGCCGCCCCTGGCCCTTGTGGGCAAGGGTGTTGTCTTTGACACCGGTGGCATCAGCCTCAAACCCGGTGCGGGCATGGAAGACATGACCATGGACATGGGCGGCGCGGGCGTTGTGGCGGGCGTGATGAAGGCGCTGGCGCTGCGCGGGGCGAAGGCCAATGTGGTGGGGCTGGTCGGGCTGGTGGAGAACATGCCGTCTGGCAATGCCACCCGTCCGGGTGATGTGATCACCTCCATGAAGGGCGACACGGTGGAGGTGATCAACACCGATGCGGAGGGGCGTTTGGTGCTCTGCGATGTGATGTGGTACGCGCAGGAACGTTTCAAGCCCGGTGGCATGATCGATCTGGCCACGTTGACAGGTGCGATGATCATCGCTTTGGGCCATGAAAACGCCGGTGCCTTTTCGAACCACGATGACTTCTGCGATGCGTTTCTCAAGGCCGCAGGGGAAGAAAATGAGGGCGTCTGGCGTATGCCGCTGGGCAAGGCCTATGACAAGCTTTTGAAAAGCCGGATCGCGGATATGAAGAACATCGGTGGGCGCGGCGCGGGCTCCATCACGGCCGCGCAGTTTCTGCACCGCTTCGTCAAGGAAGAAACGCCCTGGATACACCTCGACATCGCGGGGGTGGCCTCGGTGAAGTCGGAGACAGCCCTTGCGCCCAGCGGGGCGACGGGCTGGGGCGTGGCGGCGCTCAACCGCCTGGTCGCGGATGAGTTCGAGGGAAAGTGACGCCTTGGGCGCGGCCTACTTCTATCACCTGACGCGGCGATCTTTGCCCGACACCCTGCGCATGTTGCTGAGCAAATCGCGCGCCAACGGCTGGCGCGTGGTCGTGCGCGGCAGCCGGGAGGCCGGGCTGCAGGCGCTGGACACCGCGCTTTGGGAAGTGCCGGGTGACGGTTTCTTGCCCCACGGCATGGCGGGTGGGCCACATGATGCCGATCAGCCGGTGCTGCTGACGACCAAGCCCGATAGCCCCAACGCGCCCCAGTGCCTGATGGCGGTAGAGGGCGCGGAGGTGACGGCGCAGGAAGTGGCCGCGCTGGAGCGGGTCTGCATTCTGTTTGACGGCAATGATGCGGAGGCGGTGGATCATGCGCGGGGGCAGTGGAAAGCGCTCAAGGAGGCAGGAGCCGCCGCGCAGTATTGGTCCGAGGAAAGCGGCAGTTGGGAGATGAAGGCGCAGACTTGAACGCAGCGCGTTACCGGTTGAGCACCAGTTCGTTGTTGGCGATGCGAATGTCGCCCCAGCGCTGAAGATAGCCCATGCCCAGCAGCGATTGCTCCATTTGGCCTTCATTGACGACTGCGCGCACGTTGCGGTCCACCGCTTGCCCAAGGCGCACTTCATCAAGGCTCACGAACGCGGTGCGCACCTGCCCATTCGCGGTGGCCGCGCGCCCCAGATAGGCGAGGCCGTCCGGGTTGAGCCCCGCGCGTGCTGCATCGGCCTGGGTCAGCACCAGATCGGTCGCGCCCGTGTCGACCACGAAACGCACCGGCGCGCCGTTCACGTCCGCGGTGAGGTAGTAATGCCCGTCGCGGCTGCGCGGCACCACAATCTGTTCGCCGCCGTCCTGTGACAGCTGGTTGCGCGCGGTGTCGCCGCTGATGTCGGACCAGAGCCCCACCGCTGCCGCGCCACCGACAAAGATCATCGCCCAGACGGCCGCATATTGCAGCGTCTTGTTCAGCCCCTCACGGCTCGACATAAAAAACCAGCCAGCAACCATGGCCAGCAGGACCACCAGGTATATCACGCGTGCCGTATCGATCTCTGCCATTTCGCTTCCTCCGGCCGTCGATATAGGCATGTGGCGGCGCGGCTGCCATGGGGTCGATCTGATTGAGCGGCTGCGCCGCAAGCGATTCTATTGATTTGTCTCCGCCAAATCGGATGCGAGGCTCTGCCTCGCGCTCCGGGATATTTGAGGCCAAAAAAAGGAGGCAAGTTAGACGGTCGCAGCGTCAAGCTTTTCCTGGGCCGTCATCCAGATCGTTTCGGCGCGCTCCAGTGCGTCCATGACTTCGGCGTATTTGCGGTTCCAGACTTCGAGCTCGCCGGCTTTGGCGTCTTCGTATAGGGCCGGATCGGCGAGCTTGGCGGCAAGTTTTTCCTGCATTTCGGTGATCTTACCCACCCGTTCTTCCGCCCGGCGCACCTCCGAGCGCAGCGCAAGGATGTCTTCGCGGCTGGCGCGTTTGGGTTTGGGGGCCTCCGGCTTCTTGGGCTTGCCTTCAGACTTTGCGGGGGCGAGCAAGAGTGCGCGGTAGGCCTCGAGATCGTCTTCATAGGGTTGGACCCCGCCGCCGGAGACGAGCCAGAGCCGGTCGGCCACCATCGACAAAAGGTGCATGTCATGGCTCACCAGGATGACGGCGCCCTGGTAACGCGCCAGTGCCTCCACCAGGGCTTCGCGGCTTTCGATGTCTAGGTGGTTGGTCGGCTCATCGAGGATCAGCAGGTGGGGGGCATCAAGCGTTGCCAGCAGGAGGGACAGCCGCGCCTTTTGCCCGCCTGAAAGCCGGGCCACGGCGGTGTCCGCCTGATCGGGGCCGAGGCCGAAACCCGCCAGTTCCGCGCGCAGTTTGGAGGGCATCACGCCCGGACGCGCGGCGGTCATGTGCTGGAGCGGCGTTTCATCCACGCGCAACTCTTCCACCTGGTGCTGGGCGAAAAACCCGATGCGGAGTTTGGAGGATTTGACGGCCTTGCCTGTCATGAGCGGCAACCGGTCGCTCAGCAATTTGGCCAGCGTCGTCTTGCCCTGGCCGTTGCGGCCCAGAAGCGCGATCCGGTCATCCTGATCGATACGCAGGTTGAGCCGGGAGAGCACCGGCTGATCGTCGACATAGCCGGTGGCGCCGCCTTCGATGGTGATGATGGGCGGGGAAAGCTCTTCGGGTTCGGGGAAGTTGAAGACACGCTTTGCGGCGTCTTCGGGGGCTGCGACCATTTCCATACGCGCGATGGCCTTCAGGCGCGATTGCGCCTGTTTGGCCTTGTCGGCCTTGTAGCGAAAGCGGTCCACGTAAGATTGCGGATGCGCCACGCGGGCCTGCTGTTTCTTGGCCACTGCCGCGGCCTGGGCGCGGCGTTCGGCGCGTTGGCGGGCGAATTGATCGTAGGGACCCACGTAGTAGGTGAGCTTGCGGTCTTCCAGATGCAGGATGCTGCCCACCGCGCGGTTGAGAAGTCCGCGGTCGTGGCTGATGATAATGACCGTATGGGGATAGCGCGCCAGATAGCTTTCGAGCCAGAGCGCGCCTTCGAGATCGAGATAGTTCGTCGGCTCATCCAGCAGCAGCAGATCGGGCTGGGCAAAGAGCACGCCCGCCAGTGCCACCCGCATCCGCCAGCCGCCGGAGAAGGCAGAACAGGGCATGCGCTGTTCGGCTTCATCAAAGCCCAGGCCCTTGAAGATCGCGGAGGCGCGTCCTTCGGCGGACCAGGCGTCAATGTCGGCGAGCCGCGCTTGGATGTCCGCGATGCGGGTGGCATCGGTGGCGGTTTCGGCCTCTGCCAGCAACGCGGCCCGTTCGGTGTCTGCCGCAAGCACGGTGTCAATCAGCGACGTTTCGGAGGAGGGCACTTCTTGCGCCACGCCGCCGATGCGGGCGCGGGAGGGCAGGGAGATTGTGCCGGTGTCCAGCGTCAGCTCCCCCCGGATCAGGCGAAAGAGCGTGGTCTTGCCCGCGCCATTGCGCCCGACCAGACCCACCTTGTGCCCCTCCGGGATCACGGCTGTCGCGCCCTCAAAAAGCGGGCGGCCTTCAACGGCATATCCGATGTCGGTGATCTGCAGCATGTGCGGGGTATCCCGCAGCCCGCCGTCCGCGTCAATCGCCGCTTTTCACGGGAAAACCCCCATGCTAGGAGCGGCGCAAATTCAGTCGTAGGAGCAGCCAAATGGCCCTTGAGCGTACATTTTCCATCATCAAACCCGATGCCACCAAGCGCAATCTGACCGGGGCCATCGTGGCCAAGTTCGAAGAGGCGGGCCTGCGCGTCGTCGCCTCCAAGCGCATCCATCTGACCAAGGCGCAGGCCGGTGAGTTCTATGCGGTGCACAAGGAGCGGCCGTTCTATGACGAGCTGTGCGAATTCATGGCCTCCGCCCCTATCGTGGCGCAGGTGCTGGAGGGCGAAAACGCCATCGCCAAGAACCGCGAAGTAATGGGAGCGACCAACCCGGCGGATGCCGCCCCCGGCACGATCCGAGCGGAATACGCGGAAAGCGTGGGCGAGAACTCCGTGCACGGGTCAGACGCGCCGGAAACCGCAGCGGTTGAGATCGCCTACTTCTTTTCGGGCCTTGAGCTGGTCGGCTAAGGCGCTGAAATCACTTGGAAAGAGCCGTCCCCTGGGGCGGCTCTTTTGCTTTTGAGGCGCGGGCGAGGTGTTTGTGCAAAAGGTTCACGTTGCGGGTTTTTGACTGCCAGCCGATGTCAAAGATGTCACCCACCAGCGGGATGCTGCCCAGAATGACGTCGATCCCCGTATTGATCCCCATCCGCGCCAGCAGATGCGCGGGCGCGCCCATTCGGTGGGATTCGCGCAAAATGAAAACCGACGGCGCGAGCGTCAGCACATCGCCCACAACAGGCACGAGCCCTAGGATCGCGTCCCATCCCAGCCGGATGGAGGTCCCGGGCACGCGGTAGGCGCTGTCCATGCGCACGGCAAGCTTGCGCAGGCGCGCGAGATCGGCGGCATGGGGATGAGTGTCAAAGCTGTCCATGCAGTCTGACATGGCCACGAAATGCGGCGCTTTCAATGCCTTGACGCGCAAGAGAGCGGTTCCGGTTCTCGCTCAGATGCTGGCGTAATCGGTAAAGACAGGCGGCTCTGTGGGCTTTGCCTTGGTCGCGTTTTGCGGCGTGTCTTTTGTTTGAGGCGTGCTTTGCGGCTTGGCCTTTTGCAGCTTTGCCAGAAAGCTCCAGGTGTCAGGGTGGGCCATCTGTCGGCTCCTTTTCGTGAGGCAGACCCGGGGGTCTGACGAAAAGGCTGCGCGGGAAAGCCGACCGGGGTAGGGCCCGATTGAGGCGATTTTGAGGCAATTGTTCAGGGCCGCGTCAGCGTGAACTCGGAAGTCTGGCGGTACTGCGCCTCTGGCGCGAGCAAAATCGACGGGAAGTGACGGTGCGTGAGCGCGTCTGGCCAATGCTGGGGCTCCAGTGCGATGCCCGTATAGGGGGCGAGGCGCGCGTTCCCCCGCAAGGCGCTGTCCGCGGAGGGTAGAAAAGCGCCGTTATAGACTTGCAGGCCCGGCGTGGTCGTCGCGATTTCAAGTGCGGTGCCGTCTTGTCCGCAAAGCCGCGCCACGGGGCGAGGCGCGGCCAGCATCCGCGTGCCAAGGCAGAAGTTCACGTCGAGGCCCTGGTCCTTCAGTACCGGTTTTGGGGTGCGGAAGTCAAAGTCAGTGCCCGCGACAGGTACAGGCGCGTCTAGCGGTAGGGTGTGCGCATCGGTGGGCAAATAGGTGCTGGCCGCAATCTCAAGGCGGTGGCGGGTAATATCCAGGTGGTTGTCGAGCCGCCAATAGGGGTGTGCGGCGATGTTGACGGGCGTTGTGAGGTCCGTCCGCGCCGTGATCTCAAGGCGCAGCGTGGTCTCCGCCAGCCTATAGCGCACTTCAAAGTGGCGGTTTCCTGGCAGACCGCCCCACAGGTGCGGCAGATCGCAGGTGAGGGTAACGCTGGAGGCCGATTGCGCTGCGACAGCCCAGTTCTGCGCATGCAGTCCGTCTGCGCCCGAGTGCAGTGAGGCCTGCGGCTCATTAAGCGGCATCTGGTAGTGTTCCGCGCCGATCTCCACCCGGCCCGCGCGCACCCGGTTGGCGACAGGGCCTGCAATGGCCCCCGCCCAGATCGGCACGCGGGCGTGGTCTTGGGGGTCTTCAAAGCTCAGGACAAGGCTGCGCGGGCCGCCTTGAAACCGCAGATCAGCGAGCGTTGCGCCGTAGGGCAGAACCTCCGCGCGCAGCGCGTCCGAGCTCAGCAGTATCGGCGTGAAGCCTGGCGGGCTCATGTGCCGTTCAAATCCAGCAGTTCCTCGAAAAGGCCTGCATGGTCCTTGTCCGCGCCGCCCAGATCGGCGACGTAGCGCGCGAAGCGGTCGCGCACATGGGTGATCACAGGCATCTGCAACGCGCCCGCCTCAGTGAGCACGTTGTCCAGGTCTTTGAGCTGCAACCGCGCAGGCCCACCCGGGGTGAAATCCCGCGCGCTCATCCGCGCGCCGTGCACCTGGAGGATCGCGCTGTCGGCAAAGCCGCCCTTGAGGGCCGCGCGCACCGCAGCCACATCCGCGCCGCCCTGTTCGAGCATCAGCGTGGCCTCCGCCACCGCCGCGATGGCCACGCCGACAATGGCCTGGTTGGCAAGCTTTGCCAGCTGGCCCGCGCCGGGGGGGCCCACGCGGGTGGCCCGCCCCATGCAAGAGAGCACCGCGCGCGCCTGCTCAAACACCGCCCCGTTGCCGCCGACCATGATGGCAAGCGTCCCCGCCTTGGCGCCCTCGGGCCCGCCCGATACCGGCGCGTCCAGGAAATTCACGTTGAGCGCGGCCAGCGACGCCGCCACATCCCGCGCCTCATCGGGTTTGGTGGAGGACATGTCGATCCAAATCGCACGGGGTTTCAAAGCCGCCCGCAGGTCCGCCTCCTGCACCAATTCGGAGACGATGGAGCCGTCGGACACCATGGAGATCACCACATCCGCGTTCCGCGCCGCCGCTGCCGGTGATCCCGCCACTGCGATCCCGTCATCGGCCAGCGGCGCGGCCTTGCCCGCGCTGCGGTTCCAAACGGTCAGGTCAAAGCCCGCCGCCGCGATGTTGCGGGCCATCGGTGCGCCCATGAGCCCGGTGCCCAGAAGTGTGACGTTCTGCATCTTGCGGCCAATCCCCTGACGTTTCAGCGCGACTATGACCTGTGCGAAGGGCTGCTGCAATCGGACCCGGCTTGCGTCCCGCCTGTGTCCCGGCCAAGCTGTTGGTCCCGAGAAAAGGAAACTCGCCATGGCCAAAGGTCTCATCGTCATCTTGTCGGATGAACATCGCGCGGATGCGCTGTCTTGCGCGGGCCATGACTTTGTCCAGACACCGCATCTGGATGCGCTGGCGGCCCGGGGCACGCGCTTTACCCAAAGCTATACGCCCTCGCCGATCTGCGTGCCCGCGCGCGCGGCGTTTGCGACTGGCAGGCATGTGCATGAAACGCGGCATTGGGACAATGCGATGCCCTATACCGGCAGCCCCGAAAGCTGGGGGCACGTGCTGCAACGTAGCGGCGTGCAGGTCGAAAGCATCGGAAAGCTGCACTACCGCGACGCGGGCGATGACGTGGGCTTTGACGCGATGCACATCCCGATGATGGTCAAGGACGGCGTGGGTATGGTCTTTGCCTCCCTGCGCCGCGAGACCGAACGGGTGCGTATGGAAAACCGCATGCTGGGGCCGCGTATCGGCGCGGGAGAGAGCGATTACACCCGCTATGACCGCGCGGTTGTGGCGCGCACCAAGGACTGGCTGGCGGAAAAAGCGCAAGCGCAGGATGCGCGTCCCTGGTGCCTTTATGTCGGTCTTGTCGCCCCGCATTTCCCGCTGATCTGCCCCGAACCCTTCTTTTCCCGCTACCGCGAGATGGATCTGCCGGAGCCCAAGCAGACGCTCGCCAGCGGTTACACGCGCCACCCTTGGGTTGAAAAGCAGAACGCCTTCATGGACACAGAAAGCAAGTTCGCCTCTCCCGAAGAACGCCGCGACGCGATGGCCGCCTATTGGGGGCTCTGCAGTTTTCTGGATCACAACATCGGCGAAATCCTGGGCGCGCTGGAGGCATCGGGGTTGGAGGCTGATGTGATCTATTCCTCCGATCACGGGGACAACGTGGGCGCGCGCGGGCTCTGGGGAAAATCGAACATGTACAACGAGAGCGTGCAGGTGCCGTTGATCGCGGCGGTTGACGGGATTCCCCCTGGCACGGTGGACACGCCCGTGTCGCTCCTCGATCTGGCCGAGAGCATTCCTGCGTTCTTTGGTCTGGTGTGGGACGGGCAGCGGCCCGGCACGCCTTTGCAGGACATTGCCGCCGCGCCGGCGGACCCGGCGCGCGAGGTAATCTCTCAGTATCACGCGGCAGGCGCGGTTTCAGGCGCTTACATGTTGCGCAGCGGGCGCTGGAAATACATCGAATTCGTGGGCTTTGCGCCGGAGCTCTTTGATCTGCACGCGGATCCCGAAGAGCTTGAAAATCTCGCGCCAACCCGCCCCGACGACGTCGCAAAGCTGGCCGCACAGCTGCGGCGCCATGTGGACCCTGAGGCGCAGGACGCGCATGCCTTTGCTGATCAGGATGCGCTGATCGCCCGCTTTGGCGGGCCGGAAAAGGCAGCCGGCTTTGGCGCGCGGGGGGCCACGCCACCGCCTGAAACCAGCTAGTCGCGGGGCGCGTTGAGCGCAGGGTTGGGCAGGAAAACTTGCCAAACGCGGTCTCTTGCTGCGATTATGCCCGCAAATCTTTCAACCCCGGGTGGCGAAAAAGTGCGGTGCGCGGGGGGCCGAACCATGGGGGAGGCATGGGCGAGGTAGCGCAAGACAGCGACAGCTTTGGGACGCGCGCAGGCTTTGCCGATGCGCTGGCGCAGGCCAGTGTGCTTGTGATCGACGACGAACCGGGCATGCGCAACTTTTTGTCTAAGGTGCTGTCAGAGAACTGCGCGCGTGTGGACCTGATCGAAGACACGCGCAACGCCGCCCAATTGCTCGACGAACACACCTACGATGTCATCGTGCTCGACAATATCATGCCGGGGCGCACCGGACTCGATTGGCTTGCAGAGCAGCGCGAGATCGGGCTTTTCAGTGATGCGATTCTGATCACAGCCCATGCCGACCTCGACACCGCCATCCAGGCGATCCGGGCGGGTGCCAGCGATTTTCTGCTCAAGCCCTTTCGCTCCAACCAGGTGCTCAACGCGATTGCCCAGAGCCTGGAGCGCGCGCACCTGCGGCGCCAAAACTCTGTCCTGCGCCATGAGTTGGAACTGGGCCGCGATCTGCTCAGACACCGGGATGCGCTGGTCGGCTCTTCCGCGGAAATCCAACACCTGCGGGATGCGATCGAACGGGCGGCCAAATCCCATGCCAACGTGGTGTTCCGCGGTGAGGCGGGCTCCGGCAAGCAGGTCGCGGCGCGCATGCTGCACGCGGCTTCGGCGCGGTCCGACACCCCCTTTGTCTGGCTGCACTGCTATGGCATGGGCGAACAGGCGTTCAAAGAGGCGCTCTTTGGCCGCTTGGAAAGCCAGCCGGATGGGCGCGTGACCCGCAAGGAAGGCATCCTGCAAAGTGCGGCGGGCGGCACGCTCTATCTGGAAGACGTGGATCTGCTGTCGCCTGCCTGCCAGAATACCCTGACGGAGCTGCTGCGCTCCGCCCGGTTTACGCCCGTGGGGGCCAGCCGGGGCGTGACGCTGAATGTGCGCCTCGTCAGCTCCACCACCAACAAGCTTGCGCAGATGGTGGAGGAGGGGGCGTTTCGCGGCGATCTGTTCTACTTTCTCACGGTTGTCGAAATCGTGCAGCCGCCGCTGAGGGAGCGGCAAGAAGACGTGTTGGAGCTGCTGACGTATTTTTCCGAGCAGCTTGCCGCGCGCATGGGCGTGGAACTGCCTGCCTTCACGCCGCTCGCCCGGCGCAGGTTTTTGTCCCACGACTGGCCCGGCAATGTGATGGAGCTGCGCAACACCATCGAACGCGCGCTGATCCGCGGCAGCTTTGAAAGCGCACTCGAGCCCACTGCTGGCGAGGTGGAGGTGGAAAGCCTGGCCGCGGTGGAGCAACGGCATATCCTGGCCATGCTCGACGCCTGTGGCGGCAACCGGGCGGAGGCCGCGCGCCGTCTGGGCGTGGCGCGCAAGACGATTGACCGCAAATGCCAATCCTGGGGAATCTGAGCGCATGCGCGCGCTAGGCTCCGTACGCTGGCGTCTGCTGCTGATCGCGCTTTTGCCGCTCGTGGTGCTGCTGCCGCTGCTTTTGGGCGTGACCATGCAGCGCTGGACCCAGCGCTATGACGATCTGCTGATCGCGAAGGTCGCGAGCGATCTGCGCATCGCAGAGCAATACTTTGGCCGGATCGAGGCCACGCAGGCTGCTGCCGTCGCCGCCGTTGCCCAATCGGTTGGCTTTGCAGAAGCAAACGGGCAGGGGCCGCAAGCCTTGGGGCAATATCTCACCGCAGAGCGGGACCGTCTGGGCCTCGATTTCTTGATCTGGGAAAACATGTCCGAGGATGGTTTGCCTGCCCCGCTTTTGCAGGCGGCGCAGGTCACGCGTGGGGGCAACCTCGTGCTGCTGGACGCGCCCGACATGGACGCGATTGCAACGGGGGTATCGGATCGCGCAGCGATACCGCTGGTGCCCACCGAAGCCGCCCGACCCATTACGCGAAACGTGGAAAGCCGGGGGCTTTTCATTGTTGCCGCGCACCAGGTACCCGCGCGGGACAGGGCGCTGATCGGGGGGCGCTTGCTGAACCGGAACCTCGATTTCATCGATACCATGAATGCGCTGGTCTACCGAAGCGAAGCCGGAGAGATATCGCGCAGCGGCACGACGACGCTCTTTCTGGATGACGTGCGGGTCTCCACCAACGTGAGGCTTTTTGAAGGGGCGCGCGCCTTGGGCACCCGGGTGTCGGAGGCGGTCTGGCAAAAGGTAATGCAGCGGGGGGAGACGTGGCTCGACCGGGCATTTGTGGTCAACAACTGGTACATTTCGGGCTACGTGCCTCTCACCGACATCTCTGGTGCGCGCATCGGCATGCTTTACACCGGCTTTCTGGAGGCGCCTTTCACGGCGCAGCGCAATGCTACGATCCTGACGCTGATCGCGGCATTCGTCGCGGTGCTGTGCCTGTCGGTGCCGATCTTCCTGCGGCTCGCGCGCGGTATCTTTGCCCCGCTGGAGCAGATGACCGCCACCATGGCGCGGGCCGAAGCAGGGGATCTGAACGCCCGGATCGGGCCGACGGAGGCCCAGGGCGAGATTGGCACGGTCGCGCGGCACCTCGACCGGCTGCTGGACCAGGTGGAGGTGCGCGATGCCGCCCTGCGCGGCTATGCTGACAACCTGGGCGATCTGGTCGATCAGCGCACAGCAGAGCTGCAGGAGGCCAATCAGAAGCTGGAGGCCACCTTTGCCCAGCTTGTGATGGCCGAAAAGCTGGCGTCGGTAGGGGAGATCACGGCGGGCGTGGCCCATGAGATCAACAACCCCGTCGCCGTCATTCAGGGCAATCTGGAAGTCATCCGCATGCGGCTGGCCCCAGATCAGCAGGCGGAGTTGAAGACAGAGATGGACCTCATCGACGCCCAGACCCACCGGATCAACATCATCGTGGGCAAGCTTTTAAACTTCACGCGGCCTGATGAGATGTCCGACCTCACCGTGCTCTTGGATGCTGCACGGGCAGTGGATGACGCGCTGATCCTCGTTGCGGCCGATCTGCGCAAGCACAACATCAAGACGGTGGTGAACCATGCCCCAAGCCCGCAGTTCAGGATGGTGGAAACGGAGCTGCAACAGGTGCTGGTCAACCTCGCCATCAATGCGGCCCAGGCCATGGAGGACGGCGGCACGCTGACCATCACGACGGGACCCGAGACGCGCGGCGGGGTGGCGGGAACCGAGATCAGGGTGGTTGATACAGGCCCCGGCATCGCGCCCGAAAAGCTGGGGCATGTGTTTGATCCCTTCATGACGACAAAGCTGGGCACGGGCTCCGGCCTGGGCCTGTCGATTAGCCAGGCTTTGGTGTCGCGCTGCGGCGGTTTGATCTCTGTTGAGAGCCCACAAGGGGCAGGCGCCTGCTTTTCTGTCTGGTTTCCGAAGGCGGACATTTTGACCAAGCAAGCGGTCTCAGCGAGCTAAAAACTGGACATTTTGTCCCTCAACCTGAGGGTGCAGGCGCTTTCTGAGGACTTTTTGACCTTGCTGCGGCGCGGCAGATCATATCTAACCATTTGATTTAAAATATAAATATTGTTGACAGGCGGTGTTTCCCAGAATTACCCATTTTGTATCGCCGCAGCTGATGCACCCTGGGACGCATACGCAAGCCACGGACAACAGACGCTGCCGGTGACAACGGGGGACGGTCATCGACCGAGGCCTGCATACATGCAGCGCCTGTGAGGAGGACAGATTTAACCGGCGGCACCAAACGCATCTTCAGAATGCGCGTCTCACGCTTCCGGTCTGCTACCTGCCTGATCCTTCCCGTTGCGATCGACCGAAAGGCGATGTGATGAAAAGGGAGGACAGAAAGTGAAATGGAAACGTCTTAGAAACGGCCTTGCGGCGACAGCAACCGCGGTTGCCGCCTTCGCGACACTTGCCCCGGGCGAGGTGCTGGCAGAGGAAACCCAGTATTTCCCCATCGCAAGCAGCCGTGTGGGCCCGTATTCGGCCATGGGCACGGGCTATTATGGCGCGCAGATCGACTATCTGAACTATGTCAACATGAACGGCGGCGTGAATGGCGTTATGCTGACCTGGCAGGAGTGCGAGACGGAGTATAACGCGGTGAAGACCGTGGAATGCTACCAGCGCCTGCTGGAAAAGGATGGCCAGCGCATCGTTGTTTTTGACACGTTGGGCACGCCGGGTGCCTATGCGGTGATCAACCGGATGGCTGAGGACGAGGTGGTGCTGGCGCAGTACGGCTATGGCCGCACGGATGCTGCTGACGGTACAGTCTGGCCCTGGGTCTTCAATGCGGCGGGGCACTACTGGTCCCAGATGGCCGTGAAGATGAAGTTCATGGCCGAGCAAGAGGGCGGCATTCCCGCTATGCGCGGCAAAAAGATCGTGCACCTGCACATCGACAGCGCCTATGGCCGTGAGCCTCTGCCGGCGATGCGTGCGATTGCCGAGGAATGGGGCGTCGAGCTGGTGGAAATCTCCATCCCGCCCCCAGGTCTCGAACAGCAGTCCCAGTGGCTTCAGATCCGCAAGGAGCGGCCCGATTGGGTGACCTTCTGGGGCGCGGGCTCCGGCATGAACTCCACCGCGATGACCAACGCCGCGCGCGTGGGCTTTGACCGGGAGCGGATGATCTACGTCACCTTTGGCGCCGCCGAAGAGGACATGTTCCCCGCCGGTGACGCCGCCGTGGGCACCTACGCCATGGCCAATGCGCTGCCGGGGACGGAGTTCCCGCTGGTGCAGCGGATCAAGGAGCAGGTGTATGGCGCGGGCAAGGGCAACCTGGCCGAGGAAAGCCGCGTGGGCACCGTCTATTGGAACCGCGGGCTGGGTGCGGCTGTGACCTACATCGAAGCGCTGCGCGTCGCGCAGGAGATGCACGACAAGGTCGGCCAGGCCGTCACGGGCGCGGAATTCCGGGCGGGGTATGAGAACCTTGTCATGAATGATGCGCGGCTCGAAGAGCTTGGCATCAAGGGCATGATCGCGCCCTTCGAGATGTCCTGCGCGGAAAACGCGGGCGCTGGCAAGTTCGCGATGATGCAGTGGGACGGCGACAAGTTTCAACAGGTGAGCGATTGGGAAGCCCCGCTTGACCCCGGTTATATCCGCGGTTTGGTGGAAGCCTCCGCAGCCAAGTTCGCCTCTGAGAACGGCATCACGCCCAGAGAGTGCCCCTGATCCGGGACACCGGGCGGCGCTGAACCGCGCCGCCTCGCATGCCATCGTCCTCCAGGTGCTGACCCGGGGGGCGACACCGCAAACCCCTCAAAAACGGCAGTCTCCTCATGACGACGCACACCGATAATATCCTCGAAATCGACACCATCGAGGTGATCTATGACAGCGTGATCGCCGCGCTGCATGATGTCTCTCTCAATGTGCCGCGCGGCAAGATCGTGGCGCTTTTGGGCGGCAACGGCGCGGGCAAAAGCACGACGCTCAAATCCATATCCACCATGCTCGCGGGTGAGCGCGGCAAGGTCACCAAGGGCTCCATAACCTATGACGGCGTGGCCGTCACCAATCAGGATCCGGCTGACATGGTGGGCCTTGGGCTTGTACAGGTGTTGGAAGGACGGCGCTGTTTTGGCCACCTGACGGTAGAGGAAAACATCATCGCGGGCGCCTATTCGCGCAAGCTCTCCAAGGCGGAAATCCGCGACGAGTTGGACAAGATCTACACCTATTTCAAGCGCTTGAAGGACCGCCGTAAAAGCCAGGCAGGCTTCACATCAGGTGGTGAGCAGCAGATGGTGGCCGTGGCCCGCGCGATGATGGCCAAGCCCAAGATGCTGCTCTTGGATGAGCCCTCCATGGGGCTCGCGCCACAACTGGTGGCGGAGATCTTCAACATCGTGAATGAACTCAACCAGAAGGAAGGTGTCTCCATCCTTCTGGCAGAGCAGAACACCAACGTGGCGCTGCGCAATGCGGATTACGGCTACATCATCGAAACGGGCCACGTGATGCTGCATGGCACTGCGGAAAGCCTTCTGAGCGATGACAAGGTCAAAGAGCTTTATCTCGGCATCTCCAAGGAAGGTCGCAAGAACTTCCGCGATGTGCTGCGCGAGGAAAGCAGCCGCCACGCAGCCCTCCAGCATAATTGAGCCATCCCATGAACGCAGATCAACAATCCATCCCCACCGTGCCTGACCGCAGCTTCCCAATCGGGGACCCTATCCTGGAGGTCAAGAACATCAGCCTCAGCTTTGGCGGGGTGAAGGCCATCACCGATACGTCATTCAATGTCCATGAGCACGAGATCAAGGCCATCATCGGCCCCAATGGCGCGGGCAAAAGCTCGCTCCTGAATTGCATCAACGGCATCTACAAACCGCAGGAAGGCAGTGTGAGCTTCAAAGGCAAGGTGTTGGAGAAGATCAGCCCGAATATCGCGGCGCAGATCGGCATTTCGCGCACCTTCCAGAACCTGGCGCTGTTCAAGCGGATGTCGGTGCTCGACAATATCCTGGTGGGCCGCAAGCTGCACATGTCGGCGGGCTTTCTTGCCGTGGCATTGCAGACACCTGCCGCCCGGGCGGAGGAAGAGGCCAACCGTGCCCGCTGCGAGGAGATCGTGGATTTCCTGGAGATCACGCACATCCGCGACACGCCCGTGGGCAAGCTGCCCTACGGATTGCAAAAGAAGGTCGAACTGGGCCGCGCTTTGGCGACAGAGGCCGAAGTGTTGCTGCTGGATGAGCCGATGGCGGGCATGAACGTGGAGGAAAAGCGCGAGATGTGCCGCTTTATCCTCAAGGTCAATGATGAGCTTGGCACAACCATCGTGCTGATTGAACACGACATGGGCGTGGTCATGGACATCTCCGACAACGTGGTCGTGCTGGATTACGGCAAGATCATCGGCGACGGGCCTCCTGATGAGGTGCGCGCCAATCAAGAAGTTATCGACGCATATCTGGGGGTGGCCCATGATTGAATTTCTGTTCTTCATCGAAGTGGTGGTCGCGGGGCTCTTGGCCGGCACCATGTATTCGCTCGTCGCACTGGGCTTCGTGCTCATCTACAAAGCCTCTTCCACCTTCAACTTCGCGCAAGGTGCGATGGTCTTCTTTGCGGTCCTGTCCTTTGTGGGCTTCATGGAGCTGGGCCTGCCCTTTGTCGTGGCGTTCTTTGTGACCATCGCGCTGATGGCGCTGGTGGGGCTGGCGACGGAAAAGCTGGTCTTGAAGCCACTGCGCAACGAAAACGAAGACACACTGCTGATGGCCACCATCGGTCTGGGCTTCGTGCTGGAAGGGCTCGCGCAAGCGGCCTGGGGTGTGGAGGTGCGCAGGCTCGATCTGGGCATTCCCGACTTCCCGATCCAATGGATTGCGGATTCTACCGGGCTCTTCATCTCCGCCTTGGACGTGACGGCGGGCCTTGTCGCGGCGGGCCTGATTACGGGTCTCGCGCTCATCTTCAAGTACACCAAGATGGGCCTCGGCCTGCGGGCGGTGGCGGATGATCCGGGTGCGGCAAGCTCCATTGGCATCCCGCTGGGCTCCATCATGCTGATGGTCTGGACGGCCGCGGGCATCGTTGCCCTGGTCGCGGGCATGATGTGGGGCGCGCGGGCAGGGGTGCAATTTGCTCTTGTGGACCTGGCATTGAAGGCCCTGCCAGTGCTGATCATCGGCGGGTTCTCGTCAATCCCCGGCGCTATCGTCGGCGGGCTCATCATCGGGTCATCCGAAAAGGTGCTTGAGGTCTATCTCGGCCCCTATTTCGGCGGTGCTATTGAGGGTTGGGCGCCATTCGTCTTGGCCATCTTCTTCCTGCTGTGGCGGCCCGAAGGGCTCTTCGGCGAAAAGATCATCCGGCGCGTTTGAAGGAGAGCGAGCATGTCAAACAAACCTGTCTTCATGAACTACACGCGTGGCGATCTGTCGAACCTCACGGTGATGATGATCGCGGGCTTTGCGGTGATCCCCTTCATCGTGCAGACCGACTACTGGTACTCTTCGATCCTGATCCCCTGGCTCTGCCTGTCGCTTGCGGCGATCGGTCAGCAGATTGTGATGGGCTATGCAGGCCAGTTGGCGCTGGGGGCCGCGGGCTTCATGGCCGCGGGCGCTTTCGCGCTCTTTAACCTGGAGCTGCGGCTGCCCTTCATTCCCTTCCCCGTAAACCTGATGCTCTCAGGCCTGGTCGCCGCCTTCTTCGGCGTGCTTTTCGGCCTGCCTTCGTTGCGCGTGCGCGGCATCTACCTGATGGTGGCCACGCTGGCGGCGCAGTTCTTCATCATCTGGATGATCGACAAGTTCGGCTGGTTCAAGAACTACGACACCTCCGGCATTATCACCGCGCAAGACATCGTGATTGCGGGATATGAGTTCACCTCACCCTTGCAGATGTATCTGGTGGTGCTGGTCACCGTGACGGTGCTGACGCTCTTGGCGATCAACATGACGCGGGGGTCTGTGGGCCGCAATTGGATGGCCGTCCGCGACATGGACATCGCGGCGGAGAGCATGGGCATCTCGCTCTTGCGCACTAAGTTGCAGGCCTTCGCCATCTCCGCCTTCTTCTGCGGGGTGGCGGGCGCGCTTTTTGCCTTCACCTACCTCAAGTCGATGGAGCCGGTGGCCTTTGACATCAAGCTCAGCTTCCGCATCCTCTTTATGGTGATCCTGGGTGGCCTCGGCACGATCAATGGCGCCTTCATCGGGGCGGCGTTCATCCTGCTCTTCCCGGTGGTGCTCAATACCCTGGGCAATGAGGTTTTCCACGGGATGGTGGATGCGACGATCATCTCCTCCATCGAACTGGTGGTCTTTGGGGTGCTGATCATCGTCTTCATGATCTACGAGCCGCTGGGCATGGCAAAGCTGTGGGAAAACATCAAAGCACGCTTCCGGGCCAAGCCTGTAGCTGCGGCACCCGTCGCGCAGAAGACGACCTGATGGACCGTCGGCTAAAGATCGCCCTGGCCCTCGCCGTTGGCGTGGGGCTGGGGCTCTTTGTGGACAATGATTTCAGCAGTTGGTTCGCGGGGCCTTAGATGGCGTGGCTTTTGGTTGGTCCGGGGCGGAGAAAGTCGTTTCGGGCAGGCTCAAATTCATGTCAGCAAGCATCGGCGGGGCTCTTCAAGCCGTGAAACCGGAGGAATGAGCCCTTAGCTGACGTTGCTTTGCAGACCCGGCGCGGAGTAAAGCCGCAGGCGCCGCGCCATCGCCTGTCCGCCCCGCCGGGCAGGCGATTGGGCAAAGCTTGGCGCGGCATGGATAGGTCTCGCCAAGGTGGCTGGAATAAAGTGCCAGGGAACTTGTCAGAGATCGCCTCCCCGCGGACCGGCGATGGCGCGGCTCGCGTCGAATGACAGCTTCGTCCGCCTCGCCGACTCTGCCCAATACAGCCACTACTCCGCCGCGACAGTGTCCTCGGCCTTCTCCACCCGCACCGCAGAAAATTTAAACTCGGGTATCTTGCCGAATGGATCGAGCGCCGGGTTCGTCAAGATATTCGCTGCGGCCTCCACATAGGCAAAGGGCAGGAACACATTACCCTCCGATACCGCGCGATCTGCCCGCGCGAGCACCGTCACGCTACCGCGCCGCGTCGTCAGGCGGATGTAGTCGCCCGGTTTCACGCCCAACTCCCGCAGCGTGCGCGGATGAAGCGAACAGTTCGCCTCCGGCTCCACTGCATCCAGCACCTTCGAACGCCGCGTCATGGAGCCCGTGTGCCAGTGCTCCAACTGTCGACCTGTCATCAAGACGAAGGGATACTCCGCATCCGGCACCTCATCAGGCGGGATGACGGAGGCGGGCGTGAACTTTGCGCGGCCATCGGGGCGGGGGAAGCCGTCCATGAACACAATGGGCTGCCCCGGATCATCCGGGCTGAGCGACGGATAGGTCACGGCTGTCTTCTCCAACCGCTCCCAGGTGATGTTGTCGAGTGACTTCATGTTGAGCTTCATCTCGGCGAAGACTTCGCTGGGATGCGTGTAGGTCCAATTGAGCCCCAGCCGCTTGGCCAGCTCTACTTCGATCCACCAGTCTTCGCGTGCATCACCGGGCGGCGGCGTCACAGGCCGGCCCATCTGCACCTGACGGTTGGTGTTGGTCACGGTGCCCGACTTTTCGTACCAGGCCGACGACGGCAGGATGACGTCCGCATAGTTCGCGGTCTCTGTGAGGAAGATGTCCTGCACCACCAGATGCTCCAGCTTGGCCAATGCGGCCCGCGCATGATCTGAATCCGGATCGGACATCGCGGGGTTTTCGCCCAGGATGTACATGCTCTTGATGTCGCCTGCGTGGATCGCGTCCATGATCTCCACGACCGTGAGGCCCTTTTCGTTGGAGAAATCGCCACTGTCCCAGACATCCGTGAAGGCAGAGCGCACGCCGTCGTCCGTCACCGTCTGATAATCCGGCAGGAACATCGGGATGAGCCCTGCGTCAGAGGCGCCCTGCACGTTGTTCTGACCGCGCAAGGGATGCAGACCCGCCCCCGGACGCCCCACCTGGCCGCACATCAGCGCCAGAGAGATCAGGCAGCGCGAATTATCCGTGCCGTGAATGTGCTGAGACACACCCATCCCCCAGAAGATCATCGCGGCTTTGGCACCTGCGAAGGTGCGCGCCACATCGCGCAGTACCTCGGCTTCGATGCCGCAGATGGGCGCCATCTTTTCCGGCGGGAAGCCCTTGAGGTGCTCCTTCATCGCCTCCCAGTTTTCGGTCATCGCCTGGATGTACTGACGGTCGTAAAGCTCTTCTTCCACGATCGTGTGCATGATCGCGTTGAGCATGGAGACGTCCGCACCGGGCTTGAACTGCAACATGTGGCTGGCGAAGCGCTTCAGCCCGTGGCCCCGTGGGTCCATCACGATCAGCTTGCCGCCGCGCTTGGTGAACTGCTTGAAGTAGGTCGCGGCGACGGGGTGGTTTTCCATCGGGTTGCAACCGATGGTGATGGCCACATCAGCGTTCTCAATCTCGTTGAAGGTGGCCGACACCGCGCCCGAGCCCACGTTTTCCAACAGCGCAGAGACCGATGAGGCATGGCAGAGCCGCGTGCAGTGGTCCACGTTGTTGTGGCCAAAGCCCTGTCGGATCAGCTTCTGGAACAGATATGCCTCCTCATTCGAGCATTTGGCGGAGCCAAATCCCGCGATATTCGTCGGCTTCTCCGCCCTGAGCCGGGCCATGCCACCTGCGGCGAAATCCAGCGCCTCGTCCCATGTGGCTTCACGGAAGTGGGTCAGCACATTGCCGGGGTCAACGTTGAGCCCCTTGGGCGGTGCGTCCTCGCGCCGGATGAGCGGCTTGGTCAGACGGTGGGGGTGGTGGATGTAGTCAAAGCCAAAGCGGCCCTTGACGCAAAGCCGGTTTTCGTTGGCCGGGCCGTCAATCCCTTCGACGTACTTGATCTTGTCGTCCTTGACCTTGAAACTGATCTGGCAGCCCACGCCGCAGTAGGGGCAGACGCTTTTCACTTCGCGATCAAAGTCCTTGCTGTCGCCCGCCTGGTTCTCATCAAGTACCGTCGCGGGCATCAACGCCCCCGTCGGGCAGGCCTGCACGCATTCGCCGCAGGCCACGCAAGAGGAGGCGCCCATGGGGTCGTCCTGGTCGAAGACGATCTTGGAGTTGGCGCCGCGCCCCGCCATGCCGATCACATCATTGACCTGTACGTCCCGGCAGGCACGCACACAGAGGTTGCAATTGATGCAGGCGTCCAGATTGACGCGCATGGCTACATGGCTGTCATCGAGCAATGGCACCTGATCGGGGGTCTTAGCAGGAAACCGGCTTTCGGAGACGCCGTTCATCTCCGCCATTTCCCAGAAGTGGGAGGAGGCGTCGTGTTTCACCTCCGGCTGGTCAGCGGCCAGCAGTTCCACCACCATCTTGCGCGCCTTGACCGCGCGGGTGCTTTCAGTGTGCACCACCATGCCTTCGCTGACAGGCCGGATGCAGGAGGCGATCAGCGTGCGCTCGCCTTCCACCTCCACCATGCAGGCGCGGCAATTGCCGTCGGGCGTGTAGCCCTTCGCGGGCTTGTGGCAGAGGTGCGGGATCTTCAGGCCGCGACCGTGCGCTGCTTCCCAGATCGAATATCCTTCGGGGACGGTGACTTCCTCACCGTTGAGCGTGAGTGTCACCATGCCGATTTGTACACCATCGGGCATCTCAGATCTCCTCCGCAAAGTGTTTCATCATCGACCGGATCGGGTTTGGCGCGGCCTGTCCCAAACCGCAGATGGAGGCGTCGCCCATCACATCGCAGAGGTCCGTCAGCAGTTCCTGATCCCAGGTATCCTCCTGCATCAGCTTGACCGCCTTCTCGCAGCCTGCCCGGCAGGGCGTGCACTGGCCGCAGCTTTCATCCTCGAAAAACCGCAGCATGTTGAGCGCCGCATCCCGCGCGCTGTCCTGATCCGATAGGATCACTGTCGCGGCAGAGCCGATGAAGGTGCCAAGAGGCTGCAGCGTGTCGAAATCCATTGGCACGTCATTGATGCTAGCAGGCAAGAGCCCGGAGGAAGGGCCGCCGGGCTGGTAAGCCTTGAAGGTATGGCCCTCCAGCATCCCGCCGCAGGCCTCAATCAGGTCCATGATGGTGGAGCCTGCGGGCAGCAAATGCACCCCGGGGTTCTTCACCCGGCCTGACACCGAATAGCTGCGAAGCCCCTTGCGGCCGTTCTTTTCAACGGAACTGAGGACCTCCGGCCCCTCGCGGCAGACCCGCGCGACCCAGTGCAGCGTCTCGATGTTGTGCACCAGCGTAGGACGCCCAAAGATACCCACTTGCGCCACAAAAGGCGGTCGGTGGCGCGGCAACCCGCGCTTGCCCTCGATGCTCTCAATCATCGCGCTCTCTTCGCCGCAGATATAGGCACCCGCGCCGCGGCGCAGGTCGATGTAGCCCGGGGCCACGATGCCTGCCTCTTCCAATGCCGCGATCTCGCGCAAAAGGATCTCGCGCACCGCAGGGTATTCGTCGCGCAGATAGATGAAGGCGGTCTCCGCCTCCACCGCCCAGGCGGCGATCAGCATGCCCTCAAGGAAGAGATGCGGCACGCGTTCCAGATAATAGCGGTCCTTGAACGTCCCCGGTTCGCCCTCGTCGCCGTTCACGGCCAGATAGCGCGGCCCCTCGTTCATCCGCACAAAGCCCCACTTCTTGCCAGAGGGGAAGCCCGCACCGCCAAGCCCGCGCAGGCCGGAGGACAGCACCTTTTCTTGCACCTCTTCCCAATCGCCGCTTTCGCGCAGGCTAAGCAGTTGATCATATCCGCCACCCGCGCGGTAGACCTCCAGCGTCTCGTAATCGGGCACATGCACGTGGGTGTCATCCATCATGATCGCCTGGGTGACCTTCTCCGGCGTGGCGTGGTCGATGTGGTTGTGGCCAAGCTCCAACACCGGGGCGGTATCGCAACGGCCCATGCAGGGCGCGCGCAGCACGCGGACTTGTGACGGGTCGAGCCCGTCCACCAGCGCCTGGTTGAGCTGATCTGCCCCCGCCAATTCGCAAGCCAGGGAGTCGCACACCCGGATGGTCAGCGCGGGCGGCGGGGTTTCATCCGCGCCCGTGACATCGAAATGCGCATAGAAGGTCGCAACCTCATAGACCTCCGCCTGCGCCAGCCGCATCTCATGGGCGAGCGCTGCGATGTGATCAGCGGACAGATGACCGTAGGCATCTTGGATCAAGTGCAGAAATTCGATCAGCAGATCGCGGCGGCGGGGCTGGTCGCCAAGCAGTTCGGTGACCTGCTGCAGCGCGGAATCGTCAACCTGACGGCCCTTGGGCTGCTTGCGGGACTTGCCGGTCCCCTTTTTCTTCCAAATGCCGCCCTGGGTGTCTAACGGAGCCATGATTGCGCCTCGATGCCGAATGGGTTTGTACACGGCAGTGTACATCAGCGAAACTTACGTTCAAATACATTGATCTGATTGCTTGATAAGTGAGGCTTATCGCATTTCGGCGCAGACCGACCGCAGCGCATCTACTGCTGGCAGGCCCAGATCGCGGGCGCGGCTGATCAGGCAAACGGGCATCGCAAGCTCGGGCTCCACCATCTTGCGCGCCTCTATCCCGTTGATCTGGCGAAAGATACCCGCAAGCCCTTCAGGCACGATCGTGGCGGCCATGCCTTCGGCGGCCAGCACGATGGAGGCTAGAAAGCCGCTCGATTCAGTGATCACCCTCGGCACCAGACCGGCATCGGAGAACACCTTGTCGATGATTCGGCGGTTCTGCATCTTGGGCTCCAACAGGCAGAGCGGCAGTTCGGCGGCATCTGCCCAGGTGATGCTGCGCTTCTTGCCGGTCAAAAGCGCCTTGGGCGCGAGCAACAGGTAGCGTTCGTGATAGACATCTTCGATGCGCATTAATGCGCCGCTCACGCCGTCGCCGTAGGTGAAACCGGCGTCGAACTGGCCGTTGTCCACGCCCTGCTGCACCACAAGCGAGGTTGCGGTCTGCAGCGATACCTTGATGCCGGGGTGCTGCTGCTGCAGCTTTTTGACGGCCTGCGCGGCAAAGATAACGCCGGTGGGGATGACGCCCACCGACAGGTTTCCGGTGATCTCACCGGAGGTGGAGCGCAGGTCCTGCTCCATCGATTTGAGGTTATCCATGATCTTGTGCGCGTGCCGCAGCAGAACCTCCCCTTCGGGCGTGAAGCCTTCGAAACGGTTGCCGCGTTTGACGACGGGCACGCGCAGGCCTTCCTCGATCTTGCGCAGGCGCATGGAGAAGGCGGGCTGAGAGACGCCGCAATCTTCCGCTGCACGGGCGAAATGCTTGCGCCGGGCCAGTGCGGTCAGGAATTCGAGGTCTTTGAGGCTGAGCACGGCGCCTCCCGGTGCGGCGGTTGCGCGTCAGATATCGTTGATGTCGCGCCGGACAATGCGCGCGCCGCTTGATTGGCGGCGAAAGAGCATCCGCAGAATGAGCCAGCCGATGAGCGACAGGATCGCGAACATCGCCAGCAGGGCAGGGACGCTGGCCGCGGGCATCACGAAAACGACCACCGCCATGCTGAGCGCGCCGAGCGCAAAGCCAAGGAAGATGTAGCCCGGCGCCAAAAGCTCCAGAATGCCCAACGCAAGCGATGCGCAAATCCAAACCCACCAGACGGAGAGATAAGCGCTCATGACTTGTTTCCTTTCAGGAGCTTGAAGGCATCGGCAAAGGCATCGAGGGCCTGAGCGGGCAGGATGATCGTCTGGTTGCCCTGGCCCGCACCCATGCCATTGACCGCCTCCACCTGTTTGAGCGCGATCTGATACTGCGCGGCCTCCAGCCCGTTTTCGTTGATGGCGGTAGCGACCACTTGGGTGGCATAGGCCTCCGCATCCGCGAGGATACGCCGCGCCTTGGCGGTCTGCTCGGAGGCGTAGAGCTCGGCCTCCGCCGCCAGCTCAACCGCGCGCTTGGCGCCTTCGGCTTCCGTCACCTGCGCGCGGCGCGCACGTTCGGCATTCAGCTGCTGCATCATGGCGTTGCGCGTGGCTTGGTCGAGGTTAACATCGAGGATCTCCGCCCGCGTGACCTCAATGCCCCAGTTGTCCACCGCGTCCTCCACCGAGGCCTTGATGGTTGTGATCAGAGAGGAGCGGTTCGCCTGCACCTCATCGAGATCCATCTTGCCGATTTCCGCACGTACGATGCCTGCGACGGTTGTGGCGATGGCGTTGTCCACGTCGCGGATGCGGTAGACGGTCTTTTCCGGCTCCGTGATCCGGTAGAAGACGGAGGTATCCACCTGCACCAGCACATTGTCGCGGGTGATCGCGTCCTGGCTGGCGGTGGGCAACTGGCGTTCGAGGATCGAAATGCGGTGCTGCACCTTGTCGATGAAAGGCACGATCATATTGATCCCGGGCCCCAGCACGGAACGCAACCGGCCAAATCGTTCGACCACGTGCTGTTCGGACTGCGGCACGATCTTCACACTG
Organism: Pseudomonadota bacterium; assembly: GCA_039024775.1. GTDB lineage: Bacteria > Pseudomonadota > Alphaproteobacteria > Rhodobacterales > Rhodobacteraceae > Sulfitobacter. The sequence goes on along the minus strand of JBCCPS010000001.1, from coordinate 33,332 downwards.
CGGAAGATCACGATGATCACAAGGACCGCGATCAACAGATAGATCAGGTTGTTTTCCAGCGCGCCCAACAGCAGGTCTTCGATATCGCCCATCGGTGTCCCTTTTCCCTTAATTCTGCGCAATATCTGGGTGATTTCCCCGCTGTTTGCAAGTTTGCAGCGCTTGGTTTAACGCGCCCTTGACGCAAGCAGGAGCGGGCCGGTGACGGGATTTTCATTTCAGAAGACGGGCCAGGACGGCAAGGCACGCTCCGGCGTGATCACCACGCCTCGCGGCCAGATCCGCACGCCTGCGTTCATGCCCGTGGGCACGGCGGCGACGGTGAAAGCGATGATGCCCGAAAGCGTGGCGGCGACGGGCGCGGATGTTCTTTTGGGCAATACCTACCACCTGATGCTGCGCCCCACGGCGGAGCGCATCGCCCGGCTGGGCGGGCTGCATCGCTTTATGAACTGGGACAAACCGATCCTGACCGATTCTGGCGGCTTTCAGGTGATGAGCCTCGCTGGCCTGCGCAAGCTCACCGAGGAGGGCGTGACCTTCAAAAGCCACATCGACGGGTCCAAACACGCGCTCACGCCGGAGCGGTCGATGGAAATCCAGCGGCTTTTGGGCTCTGACATCGTGATGTGCTTTGACGAATGCCCCGCGCTGCCTGCGGACCGCGACCGGATTGCGCGCTCCATGGAGTTGTCCATGCGCTGGGCCCGTCGGTCCCGCGAGGCGTTCGGAGACCGGCCCGGCCACGCGCTCTTTGGCATCCAGCAGGGCGGGCTGGAGGAAGACTTGCGCCTGGAGAGTGCGCAGGTGCTGCGTGAGATCGGCTTTGACGGCTACGCGGTGGGCGGGCTTGCGGTGGGCGAGGGGCAGGAGGCCATGTTCGGCTGTCTGGATTACGCGCCCGACCAGATGCCCGAGGATAAGCCGCGCTATCTGATGGGTGTGGGCAAGCCTGACGACATCGTGGGCGCCGTCAAACGCGGCATCGACATGATGGACTGCGTGCTGCCCTCGCGCTCTGGCCGCACGGGCCAGGTTTTCACGCGGCGCGGGGTGCTCAACATCAAGAACGCGCGCCACCAGGATGATCCGCGCCCCTTAGACGAAGAGTGCACATGCCCGGCCTGCCGCAACTACAGCCGTGCCTATTTGCATCACCTGTTCCGCAGTCAGGAGATCCTCGCCTCCATGCTGCTGACGTGGCACAATCTGAAATACTATCAAGACCTTATGGCTGGCATGCGGGATGCCATCGCAAACGGCCAGTTTGACGCTTGGGAAGAAGAATTTCACCAGACCCGCGCGCAGGGTGATATCGACCCGCTTTGAGCGTGAGGCAAGCCGCGTCATCTCACCACGACAGACGTGCCTAAATACGTGGCAGTCGAAACAAAACAGGCCTATATCAAGCTTGCGCTGCTATGCCTGGATGGTCATGCTGCGGCGACCCGATAGACTGGGGATTGAAACAGGCGGGCGGGGTGCCCACGTACCTCTCTCATAAAACAGGAAACGCAAGCGGTTGCCTCGATTGAGGGACCCGGACGTTTTGCTAAAGCAAGGAAAAGAGCATGTTAGAGCCTTTGAATGCCTCCTACCCCGTGTTGCCCCTGCGCGACATCGTGGTTTTCCCTCACATGATTGTTCCGCTTTTCGTGGGCCGCGACAAATCCGTGCGCGCGCTGGAGGAAGTGATGGCGGACGACAAGCAGATCCTGCTGTCCTCGCAGATCGACCCCTCTGAAGATGATCCAACCTCAGATGGCATTTTCAAAGCGGGCGTGCTGGCCAATGTGTTGCAACTGCTCAAACTGCCCGACGGCACGGTGAAAGTGCTGGTAGAGGGCCAGGCGCGGGTGCGCATCACCGACTACCTTGAGAATGATAGCTATTTTGAGGCGCGGGCCGAGTATCTGACCGAAATGCCGGGCGATGCGGCCACCACGCAGGCGCTGATCAAAAGCGTCGCGGATGAGTTCGAACGCTATGCGAAGGTCAAGAAAAACGTGCCGGATGAGGCGCTTGCGGCTGTCGGTGAAAGCACCGAACCCGCGCGGCTGGCGGACCTTGTAGCAGGCCATCTTGGGATCGAAGTAGATCAAAAGCAGGACTTGCTGGAGACGCTCTCCGTGTCCGAGCGGCTGGAGAAAGTCTATGGCCTGATGCAGGGCGAAATGTCCGTGCTGCAGGTTGAAAAGAAGATCAAGACGCGTGTGAAATCGCAGATGGAGCGCACGCAGCGTGAGTACTATCTGAATGAGCAGATGAAGGCCATTCAGCAGGAGCTGGGCGACGGCGAGGACGGCAAGAACGAAGTCGTCGAACTGGAAGAGAAGATCGCCGCCACCAAGCTGAGCAAGGAAGCGCAGGAAAAGGCAGAGGCTGAGCTCAAGAAGCTCAAAAACATGTCGCCCATGTCGGCGGAAGCCACTGTTGTGCGGAACTACCTGGACTGGATGCTGTCCATCCCGTGGGGCAAAAAATCCCGCGTGAAGAAGGACTTGTCCAAAGCGCAAGACGTGCTCGACAACGATCACTACGGGCTTGAGAAGGTCAAGGAGCGCATCGTGGAATACCTCGCGGTGCAGCAGCGGTCTTCCAAGATGAAAGGCCCGATCATGTGCCTCGTGGGCCCGCCGGGTGTGGGGAAGACCTCGCTCGGTAAATCCGTGGCCAAAGCAACGGGGCGTGAATTCATCCGCATCTCGCTGGGGGGCGTGCGCGATGAGAGCGAGATCCGCGGGCACCGCAGGACCTACATCGGCTCCATGCCGGGCAAGATCATCCAGGCGCTGAAAAAGGCCAAGACGACGAACCCGCTGATCCTCTTGGACGAGATCGACAAGATGGGGCAGGACTTCCGGGGCGATCCCGCGTCGGCCATGCTCGAAGTGCTGGACCCTGAGCAGAACTCGACCTTCGTGGACCACTACATGGAGGTGGAATACGACCTCAGCAACGTGATGTTCCTGACCACGTCGAATTCCTACAACATGCCCGGGCCGCTGCTCGACCGGATGGAGATCATCCCTCTGTCGGGCTACACCGAGGATGAAAAGCGCGAGATCGCCAAACAGCACCTGGTGCAAAAGCAGATCAAGAACCACGGCTTCAAAAAGGGCGAGTTCGAGATCGAGGATGGCGCGATCACGGACATCATCCGCTACTACACCCGCGAGGCCGGCGTGCGGAACCTGGAGCGTGAGATCGCAAAGACGGCGCGTAAGGCTCTGACAAAGATCGTGAAAAAGGAGGCGGAGGCGGTTGTCGTCACGCCTGAAAATCTCGATGAGTTTCTGGGCGTGCGCAAGCATCGGTTTGGGCTGGCAGAGAAAGAGGATCTGATCGGTCATGTCACCGGGCTGGCCTACACGTCTGTCGGTGGGGAGCTTTTGCACATCGAAGCGCTCAAGCTGCCGGGCAAGGGTCGGATGAAGACAACCGGCAAGCTGGGCGATGTGATGAAGGAAAGCATTGACGCTGCGTCAAGCTATGTGCGGTCGATCAGCCCTAAGATCGGGGTGGAGCCGCCCAAGTTCGACAAGCTCGATATCCATGTGCACGTGCCTGATGGCGCGACGCCCAAGGATGGCCCGTCGGCCGGTCTGGCGATGGTCACAGCGATCGTGTCGGTGCTGACGCAGATCCCCGTACGCAAGGACATCGCCATGACGGGTGAGGTTACGCTGCGGGGCAACGCATCCGCTATTGGCGGTCTGAAGGAAAAGCTGCTGGCTGCGCTGCGCGGGGGCATCACGACGGTTCTTATTCCTGAAGAGAATGAAAAGGACCTGCCGGAGATCCCCGACAACGTGAAGGACGGGCTCACGATCATTCCGGTCTCCCACGTGTCAGAAGTGCTCAAGCACGCGCTCGTGGCTGAACCTGAAGCCATCGAATGGGATCAGGAGGCAGAGGACGCCGCTGCGGCCGCAGCGCTCGCCGCCAAATCCGGTGGCGGCGACGGCGCAACGGCGCATTAGGCTGGCAAGACCTTGACAAAGGCCGCCCGCAGTCATTCGGGCGGCCTTTTTTCGTGGCGTTTGATACCCACGGGCGCCCAATATGTCCGCGCGAAACAGGCGTCTCTGGTCATCCTTGTGGGTTCTTTCTAGTCTGATGCGACATGAAAAAAGGATGCCCAAGAGGATGAGCACACAAAAGTCGGCCCCCAAGACCGCGAAGACCCCGGTCAAGCGCAGCGCCGTGAAGGCCAAGAAGACGTCAACAGCAAAGCCCAAAGCGCCGGTGAGCCCCGCGCCAAAGGCCCCGCCAGCGGCACAAACGGCTACACCGGCGGTGGTTAACGGACCTGAACCGATTGTCGTGGGCCCTGAGCTGCGCAAGAAGGAGCTGATCGACACTGTGGTGCAGCGATCTGGCATGAAAAAGCGAGATGTGAAGCCCATCGTTGAAACTATGTTGGCGGTTTTCGGAGAGGGGCTGGCAGAGGGCCGCGAAGTCATCGCGCCGCCCATGGGCAAGCTGCGCGTGCACAAGAAAAAGACGACCGCGAAGAAACGTATCCTCTTTGCCAAGCTGCATCAGAACCTGCCGCCGGTGACGCTGGGAATGGACCCTTCGAATAAGCCCGATTGAGCGGGCGGGTCTGGTAGAAATTTGCGTGCACGGTCTTGCATGGGTCTTGCGGATTGGCTAGGTCGTGTCGCACGGCGGGTGATTAGCTCAGTGGTAGAGCGCTTCGTTCACATCGAAGATGTCAGGAGTTCAAATCTCTTATCACCCACCATCTTGCATTGGTTCACCCTTCGTCTTCATGGCGAAACGACCGCCATCTGACCGACGCGCGCCTCTTAGGTACACTTCTGCTGAGGCTCGTGCCGGGTTGCGCAGCCTCGCTGTGCCGAGATAGCAGTCAATGAAGCACCATCCTGAGCTTTATATCCTGCGCCACGGGCAGACCCAGTGGAACGCGGAACACCGGATCCAGGGCACGCTTGACAGTCCGCTCACCTCAAAGGGGCAGGCGCATGCCAGGGCGCAGCACCAGATCCTGTGCACACGCAACCTCCAGGATTTCCGCGCGATCTGCAGCCCCCAAGGCAGAGCCATGCAAACCGCTGAAATCGCTTTGAAAGGCTTGATAACGCCAGTGATCGAAGATCCCAGGCTGGCAGAGATTGGTGTGGGGTCCTGGGAGGGGCTGCGCCGTGATGAACTGCTTTTGACGCATCCGCCAGATGAGTCCGAAGAAGGTGCCTTGAGCCTTTACGAACGCGCGCCGGGGGGCGAGGGCTTTGCCGCACTCAAGGTCCGGTGCCAGGCTTTTCTTGACGATTTGCAAGCACCCGCGGTGGTGGTGACCCATGGGATCACGAGCCGGATGCTGAGGGTGATCTTGCTGGGGCTGGACATTGTGGACCTTGGACGTCTTCAAGGCGGCCAGGGTAATGTGTTTCACCTCAAGGACGGCGTGCAGACGGTGCTGGAATAGCACTTGCCCGACAGCGCCTGCTTGGCTAAACCGCCTGTCGTTGGGTGGTTAGCTCAGTTGGTAGAGCATCTCGTTTACACCGAGAGGGTCGGGGGTTCGAGCCCCTCACCACCCACCAAAGTTAAGCGCCGCGCTTGGCTTTGCTGTTGCGCTATCGCAATTAGCCCCGACTGACGCGCGCCTGCTGCGCAGCCACGCTGAGACGGGGGTTCGAGCCCCTCACCACCCACCATATGTAAGCGCTGCGCCAGCATTTCCTGACGCGATGAAGCACCAAACTTCGACTGACGCGCGTTTGGTGCGCACGCACGATGAAATTGAGCGAAGCCCGCCGTTGGCACAAAACTGAATGTTCAAAGCGAGATTATCAGCCCGGAGCCAAAATCCCGCTTGACGGGACGGTGGTGCGGCCATATCAGACGCGAACACTGCAGCGATGCGGTGCGCAGTGGGCGGTTGTAGCTCAGTTGGTTAGAGTACCGGCCTGTCACGCCGGGGGTCGCGGGTTCGAGCCCCGTCAACCGCGCCACCGCTGCTTTTCTACCTCAGGTTAATTCGAAGTTACTGCAACGGTCGCGGCGTTTTTCGCGCGTGCGCCCGCGAATCGAGGGTTAACGCCTGTTTTGCAGGGGTTTGGCGGGTCGGTAACGCGTCGGTATGACGTCGGTATTACGTCGGTGCGATTTCGGTCAGAAGCCGGGTTAACAGGGCGTTCGGTGGGGTTTGTTGAGGATTGGTTAAAGTCCAAAGAAGTTCAGGAACTTGGTAACCCAGTCCAAAAGTTGAGGGTAGCGCGCGGCCAATTGGTGCAAGGTGGGTGCGACGGCGGTTAGGATGCCTGTCGCCTTCGCAGCCAAGGCGAGACTGCCTGCAACGATCGCACCTGCTGCAGCTTTCTTAAGGCCGGACCAGGTGAGTTTCGCAAGGTCCACCGCTTCCTGTTTCGCCCACTTGAGAACTGGCAAGGCAAAGCTGGCAAGCGACGAGGCAACGTGGCTTACAGATGCGACAAGCCCTCTGGATGTGATCCTGTCCTCTGGGTCCTCGCGAACCGCTTCCGATTGTTCTTCGATGACTGCAGGAATTGCCGGATCAATTTCATCCTGATCCTCCAGACTTTCCGCGAAGGTATCTGACAGGTCAGCAGCAGCTTCTGCATCGTCAGGCGGGATGGCATCTGCAAGTGCCGCGTCGCGGTAGGCACGCCACTCTGGGAAGCGTTCGAGGAAGAGCGTGAGCGCCGCTGCGAACTCCTCAATATCGTCGGCGTCTTCATCCATCAGCGCGTTTTGGGCGTGCCGAGACAGGCGTATGACCCGGTTGCCATGCGTCCCCGTTGCGATGGCATTAAGGTGCTCGAAGTCTGCCCCCAGCGCATCTGTCAGCCGATCCATCGCTTTCCCAAGCCGAGGCAGCGCGTTGTCAATCCGACCGCGTTGATCGGCGAGGTCGTCCATGTAGTCCTTGATGCTTTGCCAACCTTGCCGAGCCATGAGCGCGCCGTCTGGGTCCGTGTCGCCTTCAGGGCGGATCAGGCGGAGTTGGTCATTCGTTTCGACAACGGTGATGGGGGAAGTGATGTTTTGCGGCACCTTGGGCTCGTCCGACGCCGTGCTTTTGTCATCAGTGTTCGAAACATCCCAAGGTAGCGGTTCCGGCCAGGGCGGCAGAGTGCGCAGGTAGTCGAGAGTTTGGCGGGTGCGGTCGCGGTCGTTTTCTATTTCCGCGAGTTCGGCCAGTTTTTTGGAGGCGCGGGTGGCGGGGGTGTTTTTGAAACGCAGGCCGAAGTAAAGTGGTGAAGCACCCTCTGGAATGGGGATCGCTAGCGCAGGTCTCAGGTCCGCGACCTGCGTGTTGTCGAGGGCGAGGTCTTGCAAGGCGGTGAGGTTTTTGAGCGGTGAGATGTCCGCGACCTGCGTGTTGTCGAGGTCGAGGCGCTGCAAGGCGGTGAGGTCTTTGAGCGGTGAGATGTCCGCGACCTGCGTGTTGTTAAGGCCGAGGCTCTGCAAGGCGGTGAGGTTTTTGAGCGGTGAGATGTCCGCGACCTGCGTGTTGTTGAGGCTGAGGCCCTTCAAGGCGGTGAGGTCTTTGAGCGGAGAGATGTCTACGACCTGCGTGTAGTAGATGTAGAGGCTCCGCAAGGCGGTGAGGTCTTTGAGCGGTGAGATGTCTACGACCTGCGTGTTGTTGAGGGTGAGGACCTGCAAGTCCCGTAGCTGGCGGATGGCTGGCGGGAGCGTCTTGAGGTTTTCGAAGTTTTTGAGATTGAGCAAAGTGCCACGGTCCCGCAGCGCCTTCTCAATCTGCCGTTCTGCCTCGGCGTAGTCTTCTTCTGCTGTGCCCACCGTTGGTCCTCGCTTACCTCAGCGCAGTGTGGGCGCGGCGGGCGCCGTGTGCAAGATGGGTGAACCCGGGCAGAGCCCGGAACCACCCATCCTACGGGAGGAAGGCTAGGAGGGCGGAGGACGTCTCGGCGGGGTGTTCGTCGATGAAGAAGTGACCGCCGGGGAGGGGGGCTGCGCGCATATTGCTTAAGCGGTCCGCCCAGGTGGCGGGGACGTCGTACATGCGGCCCATGGCGCCGGCCTCTCCCCAGAGGACCAGGGCGGGGCAGTCGACGGTGCGGGTGAGGTCGGCGGCGTCGTGGCGGAAGTCGAACGCGAGCGCGGCGCGGTAGTCTTCGCACATGGCGCGGATGGTGTCTGGATCGCGCCAGGCGGTGCGGTAGGCGGAGAGTGCTTCCGGGTCGAACGCGGAGAGGGCGGTGTGGCCCCAGGCCTGGAGCGATGCCTCGTAATAGGTGTCGGGGTCATGGGCGATGAGCGTTTCGGGGAAGGGCGCGGGCTGGGCCAGGAAGAACCAGTGGTAGTAGGCTTTCGCCACCTGCGTGGAGAGCTCGGAGAGCAGCAGATGCGTGGGGATGATGTCCATCAGGGTGAGCGTTTCGACGGCCTGGGGCGCGTCGAGGGCGAGGCGGTGGGCGGTGCGGGCGCCGCGGTCGTGGCCCACGAGGTGGAAGCGGTCGTGTCCTAGGTGGCGCATGAGGGCCAGCTGGTCGGCGGCCATCTCGCGGAAGGCGTAGTTGGCGGTGCCCTGGGGTTTGGAGCTGGCGCCATAGCCGCGCAGGTCGGGGCAGATGACGGTGAAGCGCTGGGCCAGTTCAGGGGCCACGGCGTGCCACATGGCGTGGGTCTGAGGGAAGCCGTGGAGCAAGAGGACCGGCGGGCCTGCGCCGCCTTGGGTGTAGAAGATCTCTTGGCCGTTGACGGTGCCGGTGGCGGATTGGAAGTCGGGGAAGAGGGGCATGCGTGGGCTTTCGGGGGCGGGCGGGTCCGGGCTGAAGCCCGGCCTACGGGGTCATGCGTTCAGGTTCAAAGGTGAAGAGCTGCCCCTGTCTCTTCATCTTTCCAAATAGACTCAAAGTCGGGCGGCGCCTCTCAGCGCTGCGGGGCGCGGTTTAGGTTACGGCAGCAAGGATGCGCGCCCAGGAGCGGATGCCTTTGTGAAAGCTCTCCATGTCGTATTTCTCATTGGGCGAATGGATCGCGTCATCATCTCGGCCAAAGCCGACCAGCATGGGCTCTGTTTCCGTTATCTCCTGAAAGTGGCCCGCGATGGGGATGGAGCCGCCGCACCCGATGTAGGCGGCGGGGATGTTCCATTCCTCCGACAGCGCTTGGCGGGCCTGTTCGAACATCGGCCCGGAGGTGTCGGCTGCGGAGGCGGCAGAGGCGCCGTGGCCGGTGAACTCAACAGTGCAATCGGGGGGCAGGGCGTCCTGCACCATTTGGCGAAAGCTGTCGCGGATGGCCAGCGGATCCTGGCTACCGACAAGGCGGAAGCTCACCTTGGCGGAGGCTTTGGAGGGCAGCACCGTCTTGAACCCGTCGCCCTGATAGCCGCCCCAAATGCCGTTCACGTCGCAGGTGGGGCGCGACCAGATCATCTCAAGCGGGGTGCGGTCCGTCTCCCCCGCAGGGTGCGAAAGGCCCACGTCACCTAGAAAGCGCGCGTGGTCGAAGGCCAGGCCCTGCCACTGCGCTTCGAGCTCTTCCGGCAGCTCTGGCACGCCGTCATAAAAGCCCGGGACCGTGACGCGGCCGTCGTCATCGTGCAGCCTTGCAAGGATGCGGCTGAGCACGCGGATGGGGTTGCGCGCGATGCCGCCGTACATGCCTGAATGCAGGTCGATGTCGGGGGCAGTGATCGTGAGTTCCTCGCCCAAGAGACCCCGCAGCAGGGTGGTGATGCCCGGCGTGCGGGACTGGAAGAGCCCGGTGTCGCAGATCATGGCGATGTCGGCTTTGAGCTCGCTCGCGTTCTCTTTCATGAAAGGCACCAGGGATGGCGAGCCGGACTCCTCTTCGCCTTCCAGAAAGAAGGTGATCTTGCAGGGCCAGGACCCGTACACCGCGTGCCAGGCGCGCAGGGCCTCCACGAAGGTCATCAGCTGGCCCTTGTCATCCGCCGCTCCTCGGCCTCGGATGACCTGGCCCTTGTCCGTGTCCTCGATCCGGGGATCAAAGGGATCGCGGTGCCACAGATCCAGCGGGTCCACCGGTTGCACATCGTAGTGGCCGTAAAACAGCAGATGCGGGCTGCCCTCTCCCACGTGACCAACCACCATGGGGTGTCCCGGTGTGGGCCGCTTTTCGGCCGCAACGCCCATGGAGGCGAGGTCCGCGACCACCCAATCGGCGGCGCGGTCACAGTCCGCTTTGAACGCAGGATCGGTGGAAATGGAGGGGATGCGCAAAAGCTCAAGCAGCCGGTCAGTGGCAGCAGGCAGGTCGGCATCAATGCGGGAGAGGACGTCGTCAAGGGACATGGGGCATTCCTGGGCTTATGGTCTGACATGACTTTGGGCCACGCGGGCGGCTTCTGCAATTGCTCTGTTCCGATAGAAGCAGAAGACATGTGCAGCCCGGTGTTTGTGCAAGGCCCGGCGGATGCGGCGGTTTTCGAAAGGCTTGTGTGACTTCGCGCTATGCGGGTGGGGCGAAGGCCGCTATGCTCTTGAGGCGATCACCCCATCCTCATTCTCCTTTCCAGTTGTCTCGTCTCAGGAGGCCCCATGGAAGACAGCGCCTTTGAACACCTCTCCGCCCGGTTCGCGCAGCGGTATTTTCTGATCAAGCGCAGCAGCGCCTATTACTTTCTGGGCGGCGCGGTTGCGGTGGTGTTTACGATATTCGGTGTTTCTATTGCCGGGCTCAACAGCAGGATCGATGCGCTATTTGAAGCGGAGGCCGGGGCGCAGATTGCGAAGCTGAGACGTGACCTTTTTGCAGATGTTGAGGCGCTTGAAGCTGACATCGCGAACGCACGGGCTTTGGCGTCAGAACGGGCTTCAGTCGCGCGATCTGACGGGAATCGCATCCTTTATGAGGCAGATACGCCGCCCACCACCATGGCGCCGCGCACGGCGGGCATGGCCGTCGTGTTGAAAGGCAGAATGGACGGTCGCGCGACCTCCATCCCTGTTAATCAAGCCCATTTTGTCGAATTGTGCGGCGACATGGATGGCTGCACAGTAGAAATCGCCGTCTACCCGCGCGCTGGAGGGTCCATTGACGGAAGGTCTTTTCTGGACGTTCAACGCTCAGGTGGGAAATGCACGGTTTTCTACGAGGAACGCTCCGGGATCTGGTCTCTGTCTGACCCTTGCATGGTCTGGACACGTAGGTTGACCAACCAGAGCGGCACACTGATTGACCCGGGCGATACTGGCGGGCAGCTGCAGGGCTTCAGCCCCTACGTGCCATCGGCAAGTGCGGGCGTGGATGGGCTGCGGTCTGATCGCTATCAGGCCACTGCGATCATGGGCTATGCGAATTGGTGTTTCTTGTCCCAGTCGCCGGAAGATGCGAACGCACCCGGGCTTGTCGAAGACACTGAAAAGGGGTTTCACCTGCTGATGGCTGGCACCGATTGGGCGGGTTACCGGGAACAGTTCTTTCCCAGCCGCGATTCCACGCGGTATTGCCTATTGCTGATCGACGATTGAGCCGCGGCGTCTCGCGGGGCGGCTCATGAATTCCTGTAGTAGTTGTCTCAGGTTTGGGGTCGGACGCTTTTGCTCTCACAGGTCTGGCGATTGAGCGCACGTGGTCCGGATTTCACTCAAAAGACGCAGAACATGCGACATCCGGTCCGGCTTTTTGCGTTGAACCTCAGCCCCCTAGATTATAACTGTTCTAAAACGCCAAAGCCGAGTGCGGGCCTGCCGGTTCGCGACGCCATGTCGGAGAAGTTGAATGAACTATGACGAGCATCTCGATGCAGCGCTGGGACAGCTGCACGAGGAGGGGCGGTACCGTACATTCTTTGACATCGAACGGCGCAACGGTCAGTTTCCTCATGCCATTTGGACCAAGCCTGACGGGACCGAGGAAGAGATCACCGTTTGGTGCGGCAATGATTATCTTGGCATGGGCCAGCACCCGGTTGTGCTGCGCGCCATGCAAGAGGCGATGACTTCCGCCGGGGCAGGCTCTGGCGGAACTCGCAATATCTCTGGAACCACAATCTATCACAAGCAGCTGGAAACAGAGCTTGCTGATCTGCACGGCAAAGACGCAGCGCTGCTCTTTACCTCCGCCTACATTGCCAATGATGCCACGCTCAGCACGCTGCCGAAGCTTTTCCCGGGCCTGATCATCTATTCGGACTCGCTCAACCACGCCTCCATGATCGAAGGCGTGCGCCGCAACGGCGGGGCGAAGCGGATTTTCCGTCACAACGATCTGGATCACCTGCGCAGCTTGCTGGAGGCGGATGACCCTGCAGCGCCCAAGCTGATCGCCTTTGAATCGATCTATTCGATGGATGGGGATTTCGGCCCGATTGAAGGCATTTGCGATCTGGCGGATGAATTCAACGCGCTCACCTACATCGACGAGGTGCATGCGGTGGGCATGTATGGACCCCGCGGCGGGGGCGTGGCGGAACGGGACGGGCTGATGGACCGGATCGACATCATCAACGGCACGCTGGCCAAGGCTTACGGCGTGATGGGCGGCTATATCGCTGCCTCCGAGAAGATGGTGGATGCGGTGAGGTCTTATGCGCCGGGGTTCATCTTTACCACCTCGCTGCCACCGGCGGTGGCGGCGGGGGCGGCGGCCTCCGTGGCGTTTTTGAAGGAAGACAGCAGCCTGCGGCAGCGCCATCAGGAGCAAGCGGCCGCCTTGAAGCTGCGGCTCAAGGGTCTGGGCATGCCGATCATCGATCACGGCAGCCATATCGTCCCGGTCATGGTCGGCAACCCGGTGCACACGAAGATGTTGAGCGACATGCTGATGGAAGACCACGGCATCTACGTGCAGCCCATCAATTTCCCCACCGTGCCGCGCGGCACCGAGCGGCTGCGCTTCACGCCCTCACCGGTGCACGGCCCGCGCGAAATGGATCGTCTTGTGCGTGCTATGGATGCACTCTGGTCCCATTGTGCGCTGAATCGCGCCGAAGCTGTCGGCTGACCTCACGCCATTCGTCTTTCCCGTTGCGTTGTGCTACACAAGCCGAAACAAAGGCTTAAATTCGAATCATGGGCTGTACGCCTGGGCTGAGCCTGCATGAGCAGCGGAACGGTGGAAAACGGGTATGATCGGGCGTTGGGCGTCTAAAGGCGAGACGGTTGAGGCAGAGGAACCGAAAGGTTTTGATGCATTCGAACTGCGCCTTGGTGACGTCATGCGCGGCGAACGGGCAACGCTGGGCAAGTCGCTTTTAGACGTGCAGCGCGAGCTGCGGATCAAGGCCTCCTACATCGCTGCCATCGAAAACGCGGATCCGGATGCCTTTGACACACCGGGCTTTATCGCGGGCTATGTGCGGTCGTACGCGCGGTATCTTGGGATGGACCCGGATAAGGCTTTCGAAGCCTTTTGCGCGGAATCGGGGTTTGCTGTTGCGCATGGCATGTCTGCCGAGGCGTCGGTCATCAAGAAGCCTTCCTTTGAGGAACGCGCGCGCAAGCGGTCCGGGGACGCCGATCTTTTTGCCAAGCCGGTACTGCCCTTTACGCCTGCAGGCGACAGCATATTCAGCCGTATTGAACCGGCTGCCATCGGCTCCGTCGCCGTGCTGGTCGGTCTGATTGGTGCCATTGGTTTTGGTGGCTGGACGGTGTTGCAGGAAGTGCAGCGCGTGCAGATCGCGCCGGTGGATCAAACGCCGGTCGTTCTGTCAGACCTTGACCCGCTGGAAGGGGCTTTGGCCGATGGTCCTGTGATCGAGGGCGCGACAAGCGGCGCGCCGCGCAGCATCGAGGCCCCCCGGATCGAGGCGTTGGACCGGCTCTACCGCCCGCAAGCGCTTGACGTGCCGGTGCTGGTGGTGCGGGATGCGCCGATCGCAACCATTGACCCCCGCTCTGTCGGGAATTTTGCGGATGCCGCCCCTCAGGGTGCGGACAGTCTGCCAAGCGGCATTGATGCGGCTGTCGCGGAGGCCGTGACGGGCGAGCCGTCCCGCGTGCCGCAGGTCACGGAGCTGTCACCGGGCACGGTGCAGATGGTGGCGGCCTATCCGTCCTGGGTGCGGGTGCGGGCAGCCGATGGTACGGTCATCTTCGAAAAGGTGATGAACAAGGGTGAGGTCTGGGAAGTACCTGCGACCGAGGAGCCACCGGTATTGCGCACGGGCGAATCTGGTGCGCTGTACTTTGCGACCGCGGCAGGCTGCATTGGCCCGGTGGGCCCGCGCGGCAGCATCACCAACAATCTGCCGCTGCAAGCGCAGGCCCTGGCGGAGCTTTACGATCCGGTTGATCCCACGGCGGACAATTCGCTGGGTCGGATGTTTGCGGATTTGGAGAACTCGGATATTGATCCAGCTGTGCTTGCCGCGATCCCCTGTCAGGGCGGCTAGACGACACCGCCGATCTTAGGCCTTTGGCCGCCTTTTGTCCTAGCCCCGCTTCTGTTCGACCATTTCCATCATGCCGTCGAAGGGAAGGAAACCGCGCAGCAGTTCGTCCTGCATGACAAATGTGGGTGTGCCGGTGATCTGCAACTTCTGCGCCAGCGCGCGGGTGTCGGCGATAACTTGGGTGACTTCCTCGCTGTTCAGTGCAGCTTCGATGGCATCCACGTCGAGCCCGTAGGTTTCGCCCAGGCGGCGCAGGGCAGGCACTGTCACGTCGCCGCGAAAAGCCATCAGCGCGTCGTTCATGTCCTTGTAGGCCTCATCGCCCGCGACCTGCTTGGTTGCCACAGCCCAGCGGGAGGCGAGCAGCGATTGCTCTCCCAAGATGGGGAACTCCTTGACGATGAGCTTGATGTTGCCGTCTTCTTCCAACAGCCGCGCGACCTCGCCGTGGGCGCGTTTGCAGTAGCCGCAGCGGTAGTCGAGAAATTCCACCAGCACGATGTCCCCGTCGGGGTTGCCGCCGACCCAGGAATAGCCGTCGTCAAAGATCGCATCCGCGTTGTCGGCCACCAGATCGAAATCCGCGCGCGCCTGTTCTTCGGCTTCGCGCTGTTGCAAAAGCTCCACCGCTTCCATGATCACCTCCGGATTCTCCATGAGGTAGGCGCGGACTTCAGCTCCAAAAGCGGCGCGTTCGGCCTCTGTCATCTCGTCCAGATCGAGGGCTGTGGCGGGCAGCGCGAGGCTGGCGATGAGGGCGGGGGCGGCAAGACGTTTCAGCATGAAGTCCTCGCGGGGTTGGTTACGGGTTGACGGCGCATTCCTGGCAGGGTGAAAGCATAGGCCAAGCTCAGGAGCAAGCCAATGCGCAACTCTGCCAGATCCGCGGTTGATCCCTTCATTGTGATGGACGTCATGCAGGCCGCAGCGCTTGCCGAGGCGCGGGGGCGCCACATCATCCATATGGAAGTGGGCCAACCCGGCACTGCCGCGCCGGCGGGCGCGCGGCAGGCCTTGACGGATGCGATGCAGGGCGACGCGCTGGGCTATACGGTTGCCCTGGGTCTGCCCGCGTTGCGGGCGCGCATCGCGCAGATGTATGGCGACTGGTACGGCGTGGACCTTGATCCCGCGCGGGTGGTGATCACGCCCGGATCCTCGGGCGGGTTTATCCTGGCCTTCACCGCGCTTTTTGACAGCGGCGACAAGGTGGGCATCGGCGCGCCGGGTTATCCCAGCTACCGGCAGATCCTGAAGGCGCTGGGCCTGCAACCGGTGGACCTGCCCGCCGCCCCGCAAAACCGGTATCAACCGGTGGCGGCTGATTTCGCGGGGCAGGGGCTCGATGGCCTCCTGATCGCCTCGCCCGCCAATCCCACCGGCACGATGCTGGACCGCGCGGAGATGACAGCGCTTCACACGGCCTGTGCGGAGGCAAGAATGGCCTTCATCTCCGATGAGATTTACCACGGGATCGAATACGAAAAGAAGGCGGTCACCGCGCTGGAGATCACCGATGATGTCTATGTGATCAACTCGTTTTCCAAATATTTCTCCATGACCGGCTGGCGCGTGGGTTGGATGGTGGTGCCCGAAGACCACGTGCGCGTGGTCGAGCGCATCGCCCAGAACATGTTCATCTGTGCACCGCATGCAAGCCAGGTCGCGGCGCTTGCCGCGATGGACTGCACGCCCGAATTGCAGGCCAATCTGCGGGTCTATGCCCAGAACCGCGCGCTGATGCTGGAGGGGTTGGCGGAGGCCGGTTTCAGCGACATCGCGCCGCCCGATGGCGCGTTTTACGTCTATGCGGATGTGTCCGACTTCACCCATGACAGCCGGCTTTTTGCCGCTGAAATCCTGGAGAAGGCGGGTGTTGCCGTCACCCCGGGGCTCGATTTCGACCCGGTGCGCGGGCTCAGCACCATACGGTTTTCCTATGCGCGCAGCACGGCGGACATTTCCGAAGGGCTGGCGCGGCTAAAGGACTTCATGGCGGCGCGTTGATTTGCTAGCGTGCGCCAAAGGAACCCCAAAAGACGGGTCGGGCATGCAGGCTTTCTTGAGAATTCTGGCTTTGATGCTGTGTCTTGGCGCGCCTGCCACCGCGCAGGATCTGACCGCGTTGGCGCGGGTGGACGCGCAAGCCAGCCAGATTGAGGACGGCTGGTTCGGCACCACCACGCTGCGCATTGGCTTGAGCCAGGGCGTGCCTTTCCGCGTCTTTCTGCTCGATGACCCCGCGCGCCTGGTGGTGGATTTCAGAGAGGCGGATTGGAGCGGGGTCACGCCTGAAGCGGTGCTGCCCGCGCCCGGACGGGTGACAGCCGTGCGGTTTGGCGCGTTCCGCCCCGGCTGGTCGCGCCTGGTGGCCGATCTGGCCGCGCCGATGCTGCCTGCGCAGGTGGGCATGCCCATTGATGACGCGACCGGTGCTGCGGTGCTTGAGATCACGCTTGAGACGGCGGAGCCAGAGGCTTTTGCCGCCGCCGCAGGCGCGCCGGTGGATCCTGCCTGGGCCACGGCGCTGACCGCGCCGCCCCGCGCAAAGGCAGAAGAGGGGCCCTTTCTGGTGATGCTCGACCCCGGCCACGGCGGCATTGATCCCGGAGCGGAGCGGGAGGGCGTCACCGAAAAGGAACTGATGCTGAGCTTTGCGCGCGCGCTGGCGGAAACGCTGCGCCGCGACGGGGTGGAGGTTCATCTGACCCGCCAGGAAGATGTCTTTGTCGCGCTCGAGCACCGCGTGGCGCTGGCCCATCAGTTGGAAGCGGATGTGTTCGTCTCGCTGCACGCGGACGCTCTGCGCGGCGGCGGGGCGCAGGGGGCCACGGTCTATACGCTGTCGGAGGAGGCCTCTGACGCGGCATCGGCCTTTCTGGCGGAGCGGCACAACCGGTCCGACATTATCGCGGGCGCGGATTTAACAGGCTCTGACGATCAGGTGGCGGGCGTGCTCTTGGATTTGGCGCGGCAGGAGACGGAGCCGCGATCCCAGGCGCTGGCCAAGACCTTGATCGGGGAAATGAGCCGCGCGGGCGGGCCGATGAACCGGCGGCCGCACCGGCAGGCGGGCTTTTCGGTGCTCAAATCGGCGGACATTCCCAGCGTCCTCATTGAGGTGGGTTTCATGTCGTCCAAGCGCGATCTGACAAATCTGCGCGATCCGGTGTGGCGCGCGGTGATGGTCAGTGCAATTGCCGAGGGGCTGCTGGCCTGGCGCGACGCGGATGAAGCGCTCAAGCCCCTGAAAAGAAAGTGAATGCGCGGGCGGTTTTCCGCGCCTTGCTGGCACTCGCGTGTTTTGACGCCCGGGCGGCGCTGGTGTATGACATGAGGCTAACAAACAAAGCGGTGGGGCTCCGGTGTTCCGATTCATTTTGTCTTTCTTCGGTGGGATTTTCACCACCCTGACCATGACGCTGGCCATGGGTGCGCTGACGATTGGCGCGGTGTTTTGGATGTACGGGCGCGATCTGCCCAGCCATGAGAGCCTGGCGCAGTACACGCCGCCCACGATCAGCCGGATTTATTCGGGTCAGGGGCGGCTCATCGACGAGTTCGCGCGCGAACGTCGGCTCTTTGCCCCGGCGGATGCGATCCCCGATCTGGTCAAACAGGCATTCATCTCCGCCGAGGACAAGAATTTCTATCAGCACGATGGCTATGACCTGCGCGGCATTGCCGCAGCGGGGGTTGAGGCCGTGCGCTCACGCGGGAATGACATCCGCGGCGCCTCCACCATCACGCAGCAGGTGATGAAGAACTTCCTGCTTTCGGGCGACCGGCGGGCGGAGCGCAAGATCAAGGAGATCATCCTGGCTGCGCGGATTGAGCAGACGCTGAGCAAGGAAAAGATCCTTGAGCTTTACATGAACGAGATTTTTCTCGGTCAGAATTCCTATGGCGTTGCAGCGGCTTCGCAGACCTACTTCAACAAGACGTTGAGCGAGCTGGCCCCGCATGAGGCGGCTTTCCTGGCCTCCTTGCCCAAAGCGCCGTCGCAGTATCACCCGGTGCGGCGCAAAGACCGGCTGCTGGCGCGGCGCAACTTCGTGCTGCGGGAGATGTATGAGAACGGGTATATCACGCAAGCCGCCTACCAGAGCGAAAAGGCGCAGCCGCTGCGGTCGGTGCAGAACGGCGATTTCGAGAGCTTCAAGGCGGACCTGCCGCCGCGCGATTACTTCACGGATGAGATCCGGCGGCAGTTGAGCCGCGACTTCGGCGAGGGCGAGTTCTTTACCGGTGGTCTGACAGTGCGCGCGACCATCGACAATGAGATGCAGCCCATCGCAGCCCAGGCGTTGCAGCGGCAGTTGGAGCAATATGACCGGGGCCGGGGCATCTGGCGCGGCACGGGCAAGACGTTGCCTGCCGAGGTGCTGGGCGATGAGGCGTCCTGGCGCGAGGCGCTGGCGGGGGTGCGGGTGCCGCGGGATGTGGCATTGGAGAACCCCTGGTTCCCCGCGGTAGTGCTTGAAGTGGGCGCGAACGAGGCGCGGATCGGCATCGAAGGTGTTGCCGATGATGTGGACGGGCACTGGATCCCGGCCAAGGACGTGCAATGGGCGCGCAAGCTGCGCGAAGACGGCAGCCTGGGGCGCAAGGCGCGGGTTGCGGGGGATTTGCTGGACGTAGGCGATGTGGTGCTGGTGCGCCGGATGACAGCGGACAGCGACGGGTCTTTCATCCGGTGGACGTTGCGGCAGGTGCCGGAGGTTCAGGGTGCGTTTGTCGCGATGGACGTGAACACGGGCCGCGTGATCGCGATGCAGGGGGGCTTTTCCTATCAGGCGAGCGTGTTTAACCGCGCCACGCAGGCCAAGCGTCAGCCGGGGTCGAGCTTTAAACCCTTTGTCTTCGCCTCTGCGCTGGACAGCGGCTATTCGCCCGCCACCATCGTGGTGGACGCACCCATCGAGATCAACACGCCGCAGGGCGTGTGGCGGCCCAAGAACGCCTCCAACCGTTTTTACGGACCCACGCCGCTGCGCACTGGGATTGAGCAGTCGCGCAACCTGATGACGATCCGGCTCGCCCAAGAGGTTGGGATGGACGTGGTGGGCTCATATGCGGAGCGCTTTGGGGTTTATGACGATCTGAGCCCGGTGCTGGCCAACGCGCTTGGGTCTCAAGAGACGACGCTGTACCAGATGGTCAGCGCCTACGCGATGTTCGCCAACGGTGGCGAGCGCGTGCAGCCCACGCTGGTGGACCGGGTGCAGGACCGCTATGGCCGCACGGTCTATAGCCACGATCAGCGCATCTGCAACGACTGTCGCTTGGCGAGCCTCGATCCCGGGGTGGCGCCGCGTATCATTTCCAACCGTGAGCGTGTGATGGACCCGGTCACGGCCTATCAGCTCACCTCGATGATGCAGGGCGTGGTGGATCGCGGTACCGCGCGCAAGACGGTGAACCTGCCGGTGCCGACCGCCGGGAAGACGGGCACCACGAACGACGCAAAAGACGTGTGGTTCGTGGGTTTTACGTCCAACATCGTGGCGGGCTGCTACATCGGGCACGACCAGCCGCGCAGCCTGGGCCGGGGCGCTTCGGGCGGTGGCATGTGCGGGCCGGTGTTCCAGCGGTTCATGAGCCAGGCGGTCAAGAAGTTTGGCGGTGGCAAATTTGAAGTGCCGCAAAGCTGTAGCTTTATGAAGATCGACCGTTTCACCGGAGCACGCCTTAGCGATGGGGCGTCGGGGCCCAACGTGGTTTCCGAGTGTTTCCGCGAGGGCGAGGAGCCGATCTTTGGCATCACCTTCGACGGTGGCTTTGCCATGGGCGCGGATCTGCCTTTGTTCGATGAGGCGAGCGCGGGTCAGCAGGCCAAGCAGGTCACGACTTCCACGGGCCGCAAAGCGGTGGTGGGGCCCAAGGCGACCTTTGGCACGCTGTCCTCCGGCGGGCTTTATTGAACCGGCGTCGGGGCGTTTTCTTTTGAAGAAAACGGGACGAAATCTTTCGAAGATTTCGGGCCGCTTGTGGCGGGCGGAGGGCTGGTTTATCTCAAAGCCGTTGAGCAAAGGGCCGAGTGATGCGGGCAGAGATACAGAATTACGCGGATGAGATATCGAAGTCGCTGGAGCTTTTGGCGCAGCGGCTGGATGTGGAGACGGCGCAGCACCGGCTGGAGGAATTCAACGCGCGCGTGGAAGACCCCAACCTGTGGGATGATCCGGCTGCCGCGCAAAAGCTGATGCGCGAGCGCCAGTCGCTTGTCGATGCGATGGAGACCTATGCGGGCATCAAGACCGAGCTGCAGGACAGCATCGACCTCATTGAGCTGGGCGAGATGGAAGAGGACGCAGAGGTCGTGGCGGAGGCGGAGGCCGGGCTGAAAGCGCTGGCCGCGACGGCGGCGCAAAAGGAGCTTGAGGCTCTGCTGGATGGAGAAGCAGACAGCAACGACACCTTCCTGGAGATCAATTCGGGTGCGGGTGGCACGGAATCTTGCGACTGGGCGTCGATGCTCGCGCGGATGTACGTCCGCTGGGCAGAGCGCAAGGGCTATAAGGTTGATCTGCAGTCCGAGAGCGCGGGCGAGGAGGCGGGCATCAAATCCGCCACCTATAAGATCGAGGGGCACAACGCTTACGGCTGGCTCAAGTCTGAAAGCGGCGTGCACCGGCTGGTCCGGATCTCTCCCTTTGATTCCGCGGCCAAGCGGCATACCTCTTTTACCTCTGTGAAAGTTTACCCGGTTGTGGATGACAACATCACGATCGAGGTGAACCCCAGCGACATCCGGATCGACACCTATCGCTCCTCCGGCGCGGGGGGCCAGCACGTGAACACCACCGATTCCGCGGTGCGCATCACCCACCACCCTACGGGGATCGTCGTGACCTCGTCAGAGAAGTCGCAGCACCAGAACCGGGACATCGCGATGAAAGCCCTGAAGAGCCGCCTCTATCAGATGGAGCTCGACAAGCGGTCCGCGCTCGTGAACGAGGCCCATGAGAGCGCCGGCGATGCGGGCTGGGGCAACCAGATCAGGTCTTACGTGTTGCAGCCCTACCAGATGGTCAAAGACCTGCGCACGAATTATGAGACCTCCGACACCAAGGGCGTGCTTGACGGCGATCTGGACGGGCTGATGGGGGCCACGCTGGCGCTGGCCGTGAGTGGCAAGAGCCGCGTAGAGGCCCAGGAGGGTTGAGCCTTCGCACGGGTTGGAGAGGGCGGAATTTGGATATTTTTAGCCAGAAAAAGGGGGGAGCGCCGCGCTGCCCTGATCGACGTCGGGTGCTGGCGTGAGCCTGTTGGATCGCTCGGCCTTGGCGCTGTCGGACATGATCGCGCGCGGGGAGTTTACGGCAGTGGAGCTGATGGCCGCGACGCTGGATCGGATCGCGGCGGTGAATGGTGCGGTGAATGCGGTGGTGTCGCTGCGGGACGGTGACGCGCTGATGGCTGCGGCGCAGGCGGCGGATGATGCGCCGCGCAGCGGCTGGTTGCACGGGATACCGATGGCGGTGAAGGACTTGGCCAATGTGGCCGGGTTGCCGACGTCGCGGGGATCGCCGATCTTTGCCGGGCAGATCGCGGAGAAGGACGATCTGGCGATTGCACGGCTGAGCGCGGCGGGCGCGATTTTCATCGGAAAAACCAATACGCCGGAGTTCGGGTTGGGCAGTCACACGTTCAATCCGGTGCACGGGGCCACGCGCAATCCTTATGACCTGGGCCGGTCCGCGGGCGGATCCTCGGGCGGGGCGGCGGCAGCGCTGGCTACGGGCATGTTGAGCGTGGCGGACGGGTCGGACATGATGGGTTCCTTGCGCAACCCGGCTGCCTGGAACAACGTCTACGGCATGCGGCCCAGCTGGGGCCTTGTGCCTTCAGAGCCGGAAGGGGATCTCTATCTTCATCCGCTTGCAACTCTTGGTCCAATGGCCCGCGATCCCAAGGACTTGGCAGCGCTTCTTGATGTGATGGCGGGGCCTGATCCGAGCCAGCCCTCGGGGTTGGTGCTGCCGCCGAGCTTGCCCCAGATGGATGAGCCATTGCCGCACATGCGCATCGGGTGGTTGGGCGATTGGGGCGGCGCGCTGCCGATGGAGGCGGGGATCATGGCCATTTCCGAACAGGGCATTGCGGCGCTGGCGGGCTTGGGCCACGCGGTTGAACCGGTGGCACAGCCCTTTGACGCGGATGCGATTTGGGAAAGCTGGATCACGCTGCGGTCTTTTGCCGTGGCCTCTGGTGCGCGGGCGCTCTACGAGACTGCCGAACATCGCGCGCAGCTCAAGCAGACCGCGGTTTGGGAGATCGCGCGCGGGCTGGAGATGTCGGCGCGGGATATTGACCGCGCGAGCGCCCTCCGGTCGGACTGGTTTCGCGCGGCGATGGCCTGTTTTGAGCGCTTTGACGTTCTGGTGCTGCCCTCTGCGCAGGTTTGGCCCTTTGACGGCGCGCTCGAACACCCAAAGGAGATCGCGGGCGTACAGATGGACACCTATCATCGGTGGATGCAAGTTGTGATCCCGGCGAGCCTGCTGGGTCTGCCGGTGGTGAACATTCCCATCGGGTTTGGAGACGATGGCCTGCCTGCCGGGCTGCAGCTGATTGGTCCGCGCGGTTCGGACACACGGCTTTTGCAACTGGCTCAGCAGTGGCATGAAGAGACGCGCTGGCCGCAGCAGCGCCCGCCGGTGTTAACCTAAGCGCGGGGCGGGGGCGGGCAGGGGCAGTTCCCGGCCCTGATCGATCAGTTTCTGGCGCAGCGGCAAAAGGTCAGGGTGATCGACCTCCAAGGCGTAGACATGCGCGTGCGTGAGGTAGAAGGCGGCGGCCTCCGCGTCAGGGGCTGCGTCTGCCGCTTCGGCGTAGAGCCGCACGAGCGCTTCTTTGTCATCCCTCGCATGCGCGGCCAGCAGGCGCGCATCCAGCGTCTTCATTCTGCCGCTTGGGGCAGGGGGCGGCCCTGCTGGATTTGGCCCGCGACCCATCGGTGGAACATATGCGTGGGCCCGTCCATGGCAGGCGAAAAGCGCCCCCCGTCAAAGCCCACCGCGTGACGGCCCCGTTGCATGCCCTCGACCACAAAGATGTCTTCGACAAAGACCTCTTTCCATTGCGTGGTGTTGCGCGCGCGAAGCTCAGCGTCGGTCTCGGGGCTGGCGTAGTAGAGGTGGATGCTCTCGGTTGTCTTCTCAGGCCCCTGCGGCACCAGTACGATGGCGAAGGTGTGATCGCGGTGCACGCCCAAGAGCACGTTGGGGTAGACGGTGATGTATTCGGCCGCCGTGTCCCATTTGGCGCTGAGTCCCTCGAAATCGGGAAAGACCGCGCCATCCGCGCCGGTGAGCTGACGGTAAACCAGCGTGCCCTGGCCCGAGTAACGCCCCGGACGTTCGATGTGGTAGTGGTCCTCCAACCGGGAGTAGCTGTTGAGCCCCGGATGCACCCAGGGCAGGTGGTAGCTTTCGCAGTAGTTTTCCACCGCAAGCTTCCAGTTGCAGTTCACATCAAGCGTAAATCGGCTGTCCGCGCCGCCGTGATAGAGCGGTTTGTCGAACTCCGCCCAGCGGCTGATCAGATCGGCGTGCGCCTCCTCAAAGGCGGGTGCGGTGCCCGAGACATTGACAAAGATCACGTCCATCCAGATGTGGCTGCGGATCTCCACCAGGCCCAGCAGCGCGCGGTCGATGCCCTCATGCGTGTTCTGGCCCGGGCCGCCCACATGGGGGGTGGAGACAAGCGTGCCGTCGGTGGCATAGCACCAGCTGTGATAGGGGCAGCGGATGGCGCCCGTGATGCGGCGCGGCGCGTCCACGAGGATCATGCCGCGGTGCCGGCAGGTGTTCTGGAACACACGCACATTGTGCTGCCGGTCGCGCACGATCAGCAGCGGCATGCCCAGAAAATCAATCGGGACCGCATCGCCCACGCGCGGCACATCAGCGGCCACCGCAAGACCCGCCCAATTGGCAAAGAGCACCGACTGGCGTTCTTCGGCAAAGACTTCCGGGTCGATGTAATGGGCGTTGGGCAGCCCGTTCGCCTGGTCGATGGGCAGGGTGACAGTGCTGAGATCGGTGGCAGACATGGCGGGACCCTCGGGGCTGGCTTCGCTCCGATGCTAGCAGCGGGCGCGCAGGTGCTGCGCGCCGTCTGCGACCCCGTTTGGCTTTGCGCGACATCGTGTTGACTGCGTCAGATGAAGGCCTTTTCAGGTTGCAACAGGCGCCGGTGGAAAGGCGGCAGCCCTTCTTCGGTGCAAAACCCGCAGGTGCGCGCCGCCGCGATGGCCGCGGGCATGCGGTTGCCCAGATGCTCATAGGCCAGCCGCGTGGCCCGCAGGCCCCCGGTGCTTTCAGGTACGGTGCGGGTGGTGTAGCCGATCCAGAAATTGTTCTGGAAGGACGCGGCGCGCCCCAGATAGTTGAAGGAAGCGGTCATCGCATTGGCGCGAGAGACGATGAGGGTGATCCCGTCTTCCTGGCGCATGACGATCCCGCGAAATTCCCGCGCGCGGGCGTCCGTCGGCAGGTGCTGAATGCGCATCGCCTCCTTGAGCTCGAAACCGCGCATGTAGGTGTTGGCCCCGTCGCGGCGCACATGCACGAGGCCCACGATGAAGGCCTGGGTATCCACGAAGCTGCGCCGCGAGAACCGGTAAAAGCCATCCGGAAAAAGCGTTGTTGGCACGTTCTGCGCGCCCGCACCCACGTAGGACTTCAGATAGGGGTTCACGATCGGATCCTGGGTGGCGGCGATCTGGCCGACAGGCTCCAACAGCACGCGGGCATCCACGTCAAAGAAGGCGCAAATCCGGCCGAGTACGTCGGGGCGCGGAAAGCTTTCGCCCGCCAGATACCTGTTGAATTGCGTCCGATTGATGTTCAGTTGTCGCGAAAGATCGGAGATTGAGGGGTAAGCCATTGAAAGTTCGCGCAAATTAGCGCCGAACATGGCCCGAAGTTGGGCCGGGGACATGTCTTGTTTGACCACGTTCGCCTGGAATCCGAATGCTGGTGTTGTTGTTTTTGGTACTGCCTGCCCGGCACGTCACTCGTCCCATTGACGCTATTTTGCGTCACTTCCGGTGCTAACCGGCATCAGGAGCCTACGCCCTTAGACACAAATTGCAAGCTGGGATGGCAAGTTAAGCGATGCGTCTCGCGGGCAAGCCTGTACCCTTCGGAAAAAGAGCAGGTAACGTGTGGTTGATATGTTTGGACTTGTTTTGTGGAGCGATCCTGGAGACCGCAAGGCGGTGTTCTGGTGCGAGGATCAGGGCGATCTGGCCTACTACGAAGCGCCGATGGCTGACGCGCCGGACCGCGCATTCTTTGACGCGGGCGACATGGTTCGTTTTGACGTGACCGCCCATGAGGCGCTGCGGCTCGCGCATAATGCGCATTTGGTGCATGGCGGCGCCTGTCAGGCGTTGCCGGACAGATTAAAGCAAGGTGCCACGCAGATCCCTGCGCCTGAAAGCAAAGTCATCCCGTTCAGGGGCCGCATGGCGGACCAGGCCGAGGCTGACCCGGTTCGGCGTAAGGCGTGATTTAAGGGGCGGCGCGAAAAGCGCGCTATTCGCCGCGTGACAGCGCGGCCACGCCGGTGCGCGCCACATCCGTCAGGCCCAGCGGGCGCATCAAATCAGCGAAGGCGTCGATCTTGTCTGGCGCGCCGGTAATCTCGAAAACAAAGCTTTCTAGCGTGCTGTCCACGACATTGGCGCGAAAGATGTCCGCAAGGCGCAGCGCCTCGACCCGTTTGTCGCCCGTGCCCGCGACCTTGAACATCGCAAGCTCACGCTCCACGCTGCGCCCCTCGACCGTGAGGTCATGCACGTCGGTGACCGACACGATGCGCCCCAGCTGCGCCTTGATCTGTTCGATGATCTGCGGTTTGCCGGACGTCACGATGGTGATGCGCGATAGGTGATCCGCGTGGTCTACTTCCGCCACGGTCAGACTGTCGATGTTGTAGCCACGGCCCGAAAACAGGCCGATCACCCGGGCCAAAACGCCCGGTTCGTTTTCGACCACGACTGCGAGCGTATGACGCTCCACCACGTCGGAAAACGTGGGGCGCAGGTTATAAGCGGACTGCGATGTGACGCCTTTTTTCAGCTTGAGCGGGGACATGGTTCAGCTCCTCGAATGCGGAGCGCCAGACGTACCGCGGATTGCCGGCCTTGGCCAGACATGACGCACCGGCTGGCGCGCATTTGCGATGCTTTACACTCAATTAAGGGCGCGCGGGGTATGGGGATACACCCGCCTGTCCTCTAAGAAAGAAATCTGCCGCTGATGCCTGACCAGGAACGCAATCTCGCGATTTGGGCTGAGGCCTACAGGTATATGCCGTCCTGGGCGTGGGAAACGGACGCGCAGTACAGGTTGTCCTACATCCAGTCGAACATGACCGATTGGACCGGCGTGCCGGTAGAGGAACTGATTGGCTTTAACATTCTGCTGGACGAATACGACGCCAAGGAAGGCACCAACAGCAACGCCTACATCGAAGCGCTAAGGGCAAAGCAGACGATCGAATGCATGGCCTATGAACGCGTTTTGCTGTCAGGCGAAAAAGCCGTTTTGGTCGATAGCGCCTCCCCGCGTTTCGATGCGACAGGCGCCTTTGCGGGCTACAGCGGTGTGTCGATCAACCTGACCGAGATCATGAAACAGGCCGATGACACCGACAGCCTGGTGATGGGGTTGAAATCCCGTGCCGATCAGCTTGAGAAGACGCTGTCGGAGCAAAACCAGGCGCTTCAGGCTTCAAATGAGCTGCTGCAAGGCGTGCTGGAGGCGATGGGGGAGGGGTTGATGGTGACCTCGGGTACCGATCCTATTGATCCGAACAATCAGATCATGATGGTCAACCAGGCCTACAGAGAGCTTTTCGAGTTCGGGCCGGAAACGAAGATCAAGGGCAGATCGCTTAGCGAATATGCGGGTTTCCTGGTCGGAGAGAACCTGGTGCGGGCCACGGCGGCGGAATTTGAGGACATCGGCGCGCGGCTTTTGGCTGGTGATAGCGTGGTCATGGAAATCCCCAAGACCAATCGGTTCTATTATGTGCGCGCCACACCAGGGCCGCAGGGCGGGTCCGTCTATGTGCACCGCGACATCACCGAGCTTGAGCAAAAGAATGAGGCCCTGCGATCCGCGCGCGACGCGGCAGAGGTTGCGAGCTTGGCCAAGTCGAACTTTCTGGCCACCATGAGCCACGAGATCCGCACGCCCATGAATGGGATCGTCGGCATGGCGAGCCTTCTGTCGGAATGTGATCTGGATGCGGAGGCGGCGGATTACGTCAAGACCATCAACTCCGCCGCACTCGCGCTGACGCATCTCATCAGCGAAATCCTTGATTTTTCCAAGATCGAGGCGGGGCATCTGGAGATCAAGCCAGTAGCTTTTGATCCCCGCCTGCTGGTCAAGGAGATGTACGATCTGATGCAGCCCTTGGCGTCGAAAAAGGGGCTTGAGCTGCGCTGTGAGCTTGATGTGAACATACCCGACGTGCTTTTTGGGGACCCCTTGCGGCTGCGTCAGATCCTGCTCAACCTCTTGGGCAATGCGGTGAAGTTTACCTCAGAGGGTTTTGTGCGGCTGAAGATGGCGCTGGGGGACAGGGTGCATATTCAGGTCAGCGACAGCGGCATCGGCATCCCGGAAGACGATCTGCCCTTCATTTTCCATGCTTTCCAGCAAGTGGAAACCGGGCGTGAACGTCAATTTGAAGGCACCGGGTTGGGCCTTTCGATCACCAAACAGCTTGTGGATGCGATGGACGGGCGGATCGTCGTGGATTCAGCGCTGGGCTATGGCACTGTGTTCGACCTTTGGCTGCCGCTGGGCCAAGAAGTGGAGGCACCGCTTGAACCGACCGCGCCCCCAATTGATCACATCGACCTCTCTGGCGTCCGGGTGCTGGTGGTGGAGGACAACCGTACAAATCAGGCCGTGGTGCAAAAACTCTTGGAAAAGCGCGGCGCAGTGGTCACGCTGGCCGCCAACGGCAAACAAGCGATCAATTGCTATGGGCCCGCGCTTTTTGACGTATTGCTGATGGATATCTCCATGCCGGTGATGACCGGGCTGGAGGCCGCGCGCAGCATCCGTTCCATCGAGCACCGGCGCGGCTGGCCCCGCACGCCAATCCTGGCGCTCACCGGTAACGCGTTGGAGCGTGACCGCGAGGAGGCGCTTTCTGCCGGGATGGACGGCTTTCTGAACAAGCCGGTACAGCGGGATGACCTGATGCGCGCGCTGGCCTTGCATCTGCCGAAGCAAAATGCGCGCGCAGACCAGACGCCACGCCGCGCCTGAGGACCTCGTTTTCTCTGAACAGGGAACTACCTTCCTCCAGGCGGGGTTAAGCGGTCATGCGACGGCAAGGCGCGCCTGCGCCCCGGAACGCTCTGACCCTTTGGAGGACCACCATGACACATCGCGCAATCCTGTTCGGCGCCATCGGAACCCTTGTTGACACCTCTGACATGCAGCGGCGGGCTTTCAACCTGGCGTTTAAGGAAGCCGGGCTGCGCTGGCATTGGACCCGTCCGATATATGCGCCGATGCTGGCGACCGTTGGCGGCAGGAACCGGATCCGCGCCTATGCCGATCTGCGGCAGGAGACAGTGGATGTGGCTGCACTGCACGCGGCCAAGTCGCGGTTTTATCAACAGCTGATGCGCGCGGAGGGCGTTGCGCTGCGTCCGGGCGTGGCGGATGCGATTGCGCGCGCCAAGTCCGAGGGCATGAAGCTGGGGTGGATCACAACGACCTCGCGCGTCAATGTCGATGCCATCATCGACGCCGCAGATGGGGCGTTGCACGCCGACATGTTTGACCTGATCACCGACCGCAGCATGGTCACCGCGCCCAAACCCAACGGGGAGGTCTATCTGATGGCCCTCGACCGTTTTGTGCTGACCGCATCGGAGGTGATCGCGGTGGAAGACACGCCAGACAGCGCGCGCGCAGCCCGGGAGGCCGGGATCAGGGTGGCCGCATTTGAAGGGGCCGTGGCACCGGATGCTGCCTGGCCGGAGGGCACGGTGCGGTGCGGTGATCTGAGCCAGCTTTTTGAGCCCGCAGACCTAGGCCAGGCCGCCGCGTGATCCTATTGACGCGCTATCGCGCGACGACATTTTGCGACGCGTGGCGTGGCTGAGCCCTTTTGCAGGTAGGCGCGGCGCGGCTGGAGAGGCTGGGAGTTGGATATTTTTAGCCAGAAAAAGAGGGGCTTGGGCGCTTGAGATAGGATGCGGCGCGCCCGGGCCGAAGCGGGGAGCTCCGGCCCGGAGAAAGATGTTCCTTTAGACGAGGACCGAGCCCTTGGCGTCGATCACGCCTTGGGTTTCCGCTTCGCCCAGCAGCATTTCATTGTGCGCTTTGCCCGAGGGGATCATCGGGAAGCAGTTTTCATGCTTTTCCACCAGGCAGTCGAAGATGACCGGCCCGTCGTGGTTCAGCATCTCCATGATGGCGTCATCCAGCGTGCCAGGATCATCACACAGGATGCCCTTCGCGCCAAAGGCGTCGGCCAGTTTCACGAAATCGGGCAGCGCTTCGGACCAGCTTTGCGAGTAACGCTCCCCGTGCAGCAGCTCTTGCCACTGGCGCACCATGCCGAGGCGTTCGTTGTTCAGGATGAACTGTTTGACCGGCAGGTTGTACTGGATCGCGGTGCCCATTTCCTGCATGTTCATCAGCCAGGAGGCCTCTCCCGCGACATTGATCACCAGCGCCTCCGGGTGCGCCATCTGCACGCCGATGGAAGCCGGGAAGCCATAGCCCATGGTGCCAAGCCCGCCGGAGGTCATCCAGCGGTTGGGGTCCTCAAACCCCATGTACTGCGCGGCCCACATCTGGTGCTGGCCCACTTCGGTGCAGATGTAGCGGTCATGATCTTTTGTGAGGGCTTCGAGGCGTTGCAGGGCGTATTGCGGGCGAATGACGCGACCCTTTTGGGGGGCGTTGAGACAGTCTATCGCCTGCCATTCGCGAATTTGCGTCCACCAGCTTTCCACCGCAGCGCTGTTGGTTTTGCGGCCGCGGGATTTCCAGATTTTGAGGAGGTCTTCGAGCACATGGGCCACATCGCCCACGATGGGCACATCCGTCTTGATCACCTTGTTGATGGAAGAAGGATCAATGTCGATGTGGGCCTTTTTCGAGCGCGGCGAGAATTCGTTGATCGTGCCGGTGATGCGGTCATCGAAACGCGCGCCGATGTTGATCATCAGATCGCAGCCGTGCATCGCCATGTTGGCCTCGTAAAGCCCGTGCATGCCAAGCATCCCGAGCCAGTTCTTGCCGGATGCAGGGTAGGCGCCCAGACCCATGAGCGTGGAGGTGATGGGAAAGCCGGTGGCATCCACCAGTTCGCGCAGAAGCTGACTGGCGCCGGGGCCGGAGTTGATCACGCCGCCGCCAGTGTAGAAGATCGGACGCTTGGCCTTTTCCATGAGTGCGACAAGCGCGGTGATCTCCTCCAGATCGCCTTTGACCTGGGGTTGGTAATGAGAGGCCGAAGGTTTGGCAGGCGTATAGGTGCCGGTGGCGAACTGCACGTCCTTGGGGATGTCCACCAGCACCGGGCCGGGGCGGCCTGAGGTGCACACGTGGAAGGCCTCATGCAGCACGGCGGACAGCCTGTCGGTGTCCTTGACCAGCCAGTTATGCTTGGTGCAGGGGCGCGTGATGCCCACGGTATCAGCCTCCTGAAAGGCGTCAGAGCCGATCATGAAGGTGGGCACCTGGCCGGTGAGCACGACGATGGGGATGCTGTCCATCAACGCATCGGTGAGACCCGTGACGGCATTCGTGGCACCCGGACCGGAGGTCACGAGCACGACGCCCGGTTTGCCGGTCGCCCGGGCATAGCCTTCAGCGGCGTGCACCGCGCCCTGTTCATGGCGCACGAGCACGTGTTTGATCGCGTTCTGCTGGAAAATCTCGTCATAGATCGGCAGCACAGCGCCGCCGGGATATCCAAATACGGTGTCGACACCCTGATCGATCAGGGTTTGCACGATCATTTTCGCTCCGGTCATCTGGCGTGTCATCTGCTTGGCTCCGTTCAAAAGCAGTTTGGCTTTGGGCACAAAAAAGCCCCCGTGTTGGCGGGGGCGCAGGGGTCTTGGTATGGTCTTCCGTCACCGGCCCATGCGCGCATTTCCTACAATTACGACTAGTGCTGTCATGACAGCCGCTCCTTTTCGTGCGTGTGGTGACACTAGGCGTGGCCATGAGGGGCGTCAACAGACAAAGCGGCGGAAAAGATGTCGCAGGAGGCGGATTTTGTGAAATTTTTGTGCGCAAATGGCGTGACAAGCGAAATAATGCAAAAATCTGATGGTGCGGATCTGGTTTCAAGAGCCGTGAGCGCTGCTTTTGCACCAGTCGGCTTTGCCGGGAAGGGCGATTGCGCCCTTTTTGGCTGGGCGCACGTGATGTAACAGCGGTTTGGCGACTTCGGATGTAAAGAAGAGTCAGCAAGGGGTCATTTCAACCAGAGATTGGATGCTGGGCGGGCCTCTGCAGCGGGGATTGATTCGATGCCCGGGGTCAGTCAGGGCTGGGCCCCGGGTTTGGTCCTGTCTGCGAAGTGAAAAAGAGCTCTCATAGGCCGAAAAGACAAAGTATCGCAGGGATTTGCTGATAATATAGGCAGCGTGGGGCGTGCCGATGCCCAACTAGCTATTTCATATTTCTGCGCGGACGTTAGTGTACGCGCACTCGAAGCAGCCGCGGCCCTGAATCGTGCCGCGGGCAAATGAAATTGGGAGGAGTATCCTAGTATGGACCGTCGTTCATTTTTGAAGACATCCGCAGTCGGTGGCGCAGCCGCCGCGACAACAACTCTGGCCGCACCGGCCTATGCTGCGGGTCACCGCACGCTGACCATGGTGACATCCTGGGGCCGTGGCCTTGCTGGCGTGTTTGACGCCGCAGAGCGCGTCGCAGACAGCATCAACGCCATGTCCGATGGCAGCTTGACCGTCGAAATCAAAGCCGCGGGCGAGCTTGTGGGCGCGTTCGAGGTGTTTGACGCGGTGACCGCTGGTCAGGCCGACATGTATCACGCAGCTGACTACTACTTTGGCGGCCAGCACCCCGGCTACTTCTACTTCACGTCCGTGCCCTTCGGCATGACGGCGCAGGAGCTGCTGA
The DNA here is from genome assembly GCA_039024775.1 of Pseudomonadota bacterium. Lineage (GTDB taxonomy): Bacteria > Pseudomonadota > Alphaproteobacteria > Rhodobacterales > Rhodobacteraceae > Sulfitobacter. The sequence goes on along the minus strand of JBCCPS010000001.1, from coordinate 845 downwards.
ACTGGTACAACCACGGTGACGGTGCCGCGCTGCATGACGAGCTGGGCCAGATCTTTGGCCTCAAGTCGTTCCTGGCGGGCAACACCGGCGCGCAGGCGGGCGGTTGGTTCCGCAATGAAATCAACGGCCCCGAGGACTTCAACGGTCTGAAGTTCCGCATGCCCGGCATGGGCGGCGAAGTTCTGGGCAAGATGGGTGCCTCCGTGCAGAACCTGCCGGGCTCCGAAGTGTACCAGGCGCTGGCCTCCGGTGCGATTGACGGGACCGAGTGGATCGGCCCCTGGGCGGATGAAACTGCTGGTTTCCAGGAGATCACCAAGATCTATTACACCGCCGGTATGCATGAGCCGGGCGCTGGCCTGACGCTGGCAACCAACCGCGACGTCTTTGATGAGCTGACACCTGCGCAGCAGAAGATCATCGAAATCGCCTCCGGTGAGACGCACAGCTGGAACCTCGCTCAGTTCCTGAACAACAACGGTGCGGCGCTGCAGCGTCTGCAGTCCAGCGGCGTGAAGGTTCTGGAATTCCCCGACAGCGTTTGGGACGCAATGGGCGTCGCAGCGGCGGAGACCAAGGACCAGTACGCGGGCGATGAGCTCTACGACAAGATCCGCGCATCCTACGAGGCGTCCATGGCGGCCTCTTCTGGCTGGCTGACCCAGTCCGAAGGCACCTACCGTGCCCAGCGTGACCGCGTCACAGGCTAAGTCCTTGGACTTTTGAGATAAAGGCCGGGCCTGCATCCGCGGGCCCGGCTTTCATCAGAGCCGGGGGACACCGGCCTGAAGCGCAGGAGGGGTTTGCACCATGGAAGTGATCGGCTCATTTCTGACCAATGTAGT